>DASWTP010000186.1:0-9583 GCA_036402075.1 Chryseosolibacter sp.
CGATGCTGTGAACAACTCCGCTATTATAGTCGATGGATTCGCGTCCCATCAAAATCAGGTCATACCCGCCAGCTTTCGCCTGATCAGCGATTTGCGATGCTACAAAAAACGAATCGGTAGGATCAGCATTCACGCGAATAGCATCATCAGCACCAATGGCGAGCGCTTTTCGTATAGTGGGTTCAGTGTCGGGAAGTCCAACATTCAGCACAGTGACGGTAGTACCGGGAGTTGCCTCCTTAATTTCAATCGCACGTGCCAATGCATAATCGTCATACGGGCCGATAATGAATTGAACTCCAGTGGGATCGAACTTCGTGTTATTGTCTTTGAAATTGATTTTGGATGTAGTGTCCGGGACGTGAGTAATGCAAACTAAAATCTTCATCTCGTTCTAAATCAATGGGTTCGGTTGTGTTGCGTTGAAACAGGGCTCAAGATACAAAAATCCAATAGCCATGCTCAGAATTGTCGAAAATTTTAACGTGAGGCTGTTTTTCATACCGGGGTTGATAAAAAATTATACCTTACCTCGAAAAATTGAATCAGGCAGGCGAATGAGTACGCGTTTAGACACTCTTCTTCAATTTTATAAAGACGACCCGAACGATCCGTTCAATATCTATGCACTGGCAATTGAATACCAGAAGACAGATATCAAGAAATCGCTCGAATACTTCAACCTCTTATTATCAGACCACGAGCACTACGTTCCTACCTACTACCACGCGGCCAAACTGTTGCAGGAAACCGGAGAGACGGAAAGAGCTGTTATCGTATATGAAAAGGGAATTGCGGTGGCAAAATCACAAAACGACCTTAAAGCTGCGCGCGAATTGCAGTCGGCCTATGATGAAATGATGTTCTAAATGCCGTTCCAACCTACCCCAATGAAATCATCGTAAGCGAAGGACCCGTTTTCAAGTCTTGGTGATCGTCCAAGTGTGCGCATTGACATGGCATACTCCGAGATGCGATGGTTAAAACGTTTACTGCCATTCGGCCACCGGTATTTTAAACGCTGTATCAGACCATTTTGATTGTGTGAATTAAAATAAGGGTCCTTCACTCATGCCCATCGGGATGGCTGTGAACTCGTGCAAGTTCTTTTGGTTTCGACTTTTGCCACTTCAATTCTCGTGTGCTCCGGAATCAACCCAACACCCGATCACATCAATTTGCTCTTGCGTTAGCGGAGGGCCATCAAACGGCATGCTTCGATCCTGCGTACGTTGCTTGAAGGCAGCAGCGTAGCGTTTTACTTCAGCGTAATTTGTCCAGTCTCTGCGCGAAATCCCATCGTGGCATCCGGATACCGCGCACGATTTCTCTATGATCGGAAGGATATCGTTTTGCCAGCTCGTTTCAGGATCACAAACAAATGGCTCCTGCCCTTCCCGGTCATTTAAATCGTTTATGTCGTGATAGGTACACCCAGTTAAAGAAATGATAAAAAAGAAAAGGGCTGGTGTGCGCATTGCGAAAAATACGCAATGATTTTAATACGAACTTCCGGATTCGTCACTCGTTACTTGTCACTCGTCATTTAGAAAGGTGTTTCATCGTCACCCGGAGGCGGACCGCTTGGGCCTGGATCGTCTTCGAAGGTATTCAGTCGGCTTTCGCGGGTGATCATTCCAGAGAATGGATTATCATATGATGCGGGGCCGTCAAGGTCACCAAACTTCGTGAACTTACCGATGAACTTAAGTTTGGCCGTTCCGGTGGATCCATTTCTGTGCTTGGCGATTATGGCTTCACCAACGCCCTGTGTCGGCATGCCATCTTCATCCACGGTGATCTTATAGTATTCTGCACGATACAGGAACATAACGATATCCGCGTCCTGTTCGATGGAGCCCGATTCACGCAAGTCTGAGAGCTGCGGACGCTTATCCCCCCCGCGCGTTTCCACGCTACGACTCAGCTGAGAAAGGGCTAGTACTGGTACATTCAATTCCTTGGCAATTCCTTTCAATGCACGGGAGATCGAAGCAATTTCCTGCTCGCGGTTACCGCCCTGGTCGCCTCGCATGAGCTGCAGGTAGTCGATGATAATCAACTGGATGTTGTGCTCCGCCTTCAACCTGCGGCATTTCGCGCGAAGCTCGAGGACGGAAAGCGCTGGCGTATCATCAATGAATATCGGAGCGGCTGAAAGTTTACTTGTCTTATGCACGAGCTGGGCCCATTCGTGATCAGCAAGCTGACCTTTCTTAATTTTCTCACTGTCGAGCTCGGCTTCTGCGGAAATCATACGATTAACGAGCTGAACTGAGGCCATTTCAAGCGAGAAGATTGCCACAGGCATTTTAAAGTCAACTGCAGCATTTCGCATGGCTGACACCACAAAAGCCGTTTTACCCATACCTGGACGCGCTGCAATGATAACAAGGTCAGATCGTTGCCAGCCGGAAGTGATCCGGTCGAGGGCCGTGAACCCGCTCGGTACACCGGTGAGACCGTCTTTGTGATCCTTCAAAATCTGAAGTTCCTGGATGGCACGCGCCATGAGGTTCTTCATGTTATCGTAGTTCTTGCGAAGGTTTGAGTCTGAAATTTCAAAAACTGCCTGTTCCGTCTTATCAAGCAGTTCGAAAACATCGGTTGTATCTTCGTAGGCATCCGTGTGAATCTGCGAAGCGACTTCGATCAATGTTCGCTTGATCGCCATTTCCATGATCACCCTGGAGTGATACTCGATGTTCGCCGCAGAACTTACCTTGGAGGTGAGCTCAGCGATGTAATAAGCACCGCCAACGAGTTCAATCTTGCCGTTTTTGCGCAGCTGGTTTACAACCGTTCGCATATCGACTGGCTCAGTAGCCTTGAAGAGGTCGATGATAGCAGTATAGATCTCTTTATGACGGTCGTCATAAAAATGTTCTGGTTTCAAGAACTCAACGACAGCGTTGAGCGCGTTCTTTTCCAGCATGAGCGCACCAAGCACAGCCTCTTCCAGATCAAGTGCCTGAGGCGGCAGCTTGCCTAAACTTTCAGAGATATCTCTCGGAATCAATTTGTTAGACTTACTACTTAACCTCAGAGACGTTGATCGGCCTTGCTCCATACAGTGGTTGTTGGACGTGTTTGCTTATTTAAGGGAGACAAACGTACACACAACAATTTTTAGTCTGTCTACAACTTGTTCACAAAGAATTCACATGAAAATGTGTACAAGTAAGTCTATGCTAATGACAAGTTGTGACAGAAAAATGATATGGCAATCAGTAATGGCAATGGCAAAGTACCAAACACATCATTGTGTTGCCGGCAAGCCAATGATAAACCGTTTTAACCAACAGCTTCTTTCAATAAAGGATGACTGCACTCTCACTTCGTACCCACAAGCTATAGCGATTGCCAAAAGCCATAGCGTGCTTTGTGGCGACAAATTTTTTCCCTTACTTTAAAGCTGATTTGACTGTTAATGTCCCAGAAAAAACAGAAAATACATTTTATCGCGATCGGAGGTAGTGTCATGCACAACCTGGCCATCGCCTTGAAAGAAGCCGGCCACGAGGTTACCGGGTCTGACGATGAGATCTTTGAACCCTCGCGCTCAACCCTGGCAAAGCATGGACTGCTGCCTGCACAGGAAGGCTGGAACCCTGACGCACTTTCAAAAAATATTGATGTTGTTATCCTGGGTATGCATGCTTCCAAGGACAATCCCGAACTTCTTAAAGCTCAAAGCCTTGGCCTGAAAATCTTTTCCTTTCCCGACTATATTTTTTCACGTTCAAGCGATAAGCAACGGGTCGTGATCGCGGGAAGCCACGGCAAGACGACAATCACAGCGATCATTATCCACGTACTCAGTCATTGCAAACGCAAGTTTGATTATGTAATTGGAGCGCGCGTTCGCGGAATTGAGAACACCGTGCGACTGTCGGATGCGCCACTCATTATAATAGAGGGTGATGAATACCTTTCGTCAGCCCTTGACCCTACACCCAAGTTTCTGAAATACCAGCACCACGTGGGATTGATCAGTGGCATAGCGTGGGATCACGCGAATGTCTTTCCTACGGAGGAAGAGTACGTCCGCCAGTTCGATCTCTTTGCAGACCAAACTCCAAAAGGAGGAATCCTGGTTTACTGCGAACAGGATTCCATGGCATTGATGATCGGTAAAAAGGAACGCGGGGATGTGATCGAGATCGCTTATAAAAGCCACTCCCATACCTCAGACAACAACGGCCAGTTCTACCTCACAGATGGAAAAGAGAAGTTCCCGATCAAGATCTTCGGCTCTCATAATTACCAGAACATTGCGGGCGCGAAAGAAGTATTGAAACGCATTGGAGTAACGGACGAGCAATTCTTCCAGGCGATCCAAAGCTTTCAGGGCGCTGCGGGCCGACTTGAAATTGTAAGAGAGAACGGGGGCACAAGCATCTATAAGGATTTCGCCCATGCTCCCTCCAAGGTTAAGGCAACTGTGAAGGCCGTAAAAGAAATTCATCCGTCACGTGATCTGTTTGCGTGCGTGGAGCTCCACACCTACAGCAGCCTGAACAAAAAATTCTTACCGCAATACAAAGACAGCCTGAAGAATGCACAGATCCCGGTCGTGTATTTCAATCCCGAAAAAGTGAAAGCAAAAAAGCTCGAGCAGCTCTCGGAATCTGATATTAAATCGGCCTTCACAAACCCGAACATCCGAGTATTCGATGACGCACACAAACTTCAGAGTTTTATTCTCGAGCAGAACTGGAAGAACAAAAATCTTCTGATGATGAGCTCCGGTAATTTTGGAGGTATTGACATTGGCAAGCTTGCTGAGAAGATCGTTGCCTGACTTTTATTCTTACATTCCTGAACAAATGAAATTAAACCTACGGAATCCCATTTGCTTTTTTGACCTTGAAAGCACCGGGATAAACATAACGCACGACCGCATCATTGAAATTGCCGTAATCAAAGTAATGCCTAATGGTGAGGTGCTTCGGAAAACTAATTTACTAAACCCGGGCATCCCGATCCCCCCGGAAAGTTCGGCCTTTCATGGCATCTATGACGAAGACGTAAAAGACAAACCCACGTTCAAAGAGGTAGCCAAAGACTACGCAAAGTTTTTTGAAGGAGCAGACTTATCAGGATTTTCGATTTTGAAGATGGACGTTCCGATGCTGGTGGAAGAGTTCTTACGAGCCGGTGTCGACTTCGATTACCAACGCAAGAGGATCATTGACGCGCAGAAGATTTTCCACCTGATGGAGAAGCGTACGCTCGCAGCCGCCTACCGGTTTTATATGCATAAAGAGCTTTCTGATTCGCATACGGCCGAAGCAGATGCCGAAGCTTCGATGGAAATCCTCGTAAAGCAGCTCGAGATGTATGATGGCCAGGACGTAACCGATACAACGGGTAAAAAAGTTGGCGAGATCAGGAATGATGTTGAGGTACTTGGCAAGATGATCGCAGCCGACATGGTTGACCTTGCCGGACGTATGGCCAAAAACGAAAAAGGGGAAGAGATCTTCAACTTTGGAAAACATAAAGGCAAAAAGGTTACCCAGGTTTTTGCACAGGAACCAGCCTACTACGATTGGATGATGAATGGAGACTTCCCGCAAGACACAAAGCGGAAGCTCACGGAAATTAAACTGCGGGGGTTTAAGAAGTAACGTACTGGTTAATGTGACAATTAGCCAATGTGCCAATGGTCAATGCCAACATGCTTAATCTTTAACAACAAGGAAATACCATCACTAAAATCCTCGACCAAGCAATAACAACACTCATTGGCAAATTGTCACATTGACAACTTAATTAATGGAATTTCTTCTCCCCTGCCGGAATCTCGATCGGCAAATCATTTTCTGCCGGTGGAATTGGGCATGAGTAGGTGTGATTGTAACTGCAATACGGATTATAGTTCTGGTTGAAATCAACAATCACGTCTTCTGATGTCGGAATGCGGAACTCGATGTATCGCCCCACATCGTAGGTTTCCTTCCCGTTCGTCTTATCGGTGAATGGGATGAATAAATAATCTTCATACCCGGGGCGCTTCATGATCTCCGGGCTTTGATAAACGTTCAATTTATACGCCTGTCCATCCAGTGTAAAATGCACTTCACCATACTTCACATATTCGGGCAACCGTGTTGTTGTGGTTTTCATTCTAAACAGCGGTTCGTTTTCAGTGCGAACGAACTTCGCACGAACACGATACTTCAGGTCGATCGGATAATAATTGAGATGTTTGAATTTTTTGCGGTCTTTTGGAAGCAATGGCGATTTCTCTTTGTCACGCATTTCATTCTCTTGCTCCTTGCGATGGTCTTCAATCTCTTTTTTCGCGAGCACATCGTCCTGGGTATAACCTGTTATAAAGCAAAAAGTCAGAAGCACTGCAACTACTCCTGACTTTGAAAATCTTGTTCGTCCGATCATGAACGAAAAATACTATTTTTTGTAATATTTCTCGGCTTCGGGAATGGCCGCGTTCAAATCGTTGATACGAGTTGAGTGCGATGGGTGAGTTGACAACCATTCTGGCGGCTCTCCTCCTCCGCTCATGGTCGACATTCTTTCCCAGAACTTAGGAGCTTCCTTGGGATCGTATCCGGCCATCGCCATGAATATCAGACCAATTTTGTCGGCTTCGGATTCATGTTGTCGCGAGAACTTGAGCATGCCAACCTGCGCTCCCATTCCCACCGCCTGAAAGAGTAATTGTTTTGTCAAGTTTGGATTTTGTCCAAGGGCTGCGCCAAAGGTTCCCAGCAATCCGTTTGCTACCATACCCTGGCTCATGCGTTCGCGACCATGGTTTGCAATCGCGTGCGCTACTTCGTGGCCCATTACCACAGCAACACCAGCTTCGTCCTGGCAGATCGGCATAATACCTGTGTAGAACGCCACTTTTCCGCCCGGCATACACCACGCGTTTACGGTCTTTGGGTCATCGATCAGGTTAAACTCCCAATCAAAGCCCTGCAGCTCAGAAGAGGCGTTGTTTTGCGCCATGTACTGTTCAACTGCTTTTTGAATTTTCCGGCCTACATCTTTGACCAATGCGGTCTGTTGCGCATTATTCGACAATTTTGAGACACGCATCAGCGAGTCATATTGTTGATTTACTACGGGAATAATCTCGGCATTCGACACCAGGCTTAGCTGGTTTCTGCCGGTCACTGCCACGGTTGAGCAGGCGTAAAAGACGAACCCGACAAAAGTTAAAACTACCGCATATCGTATCATAATGTTATTTTTATGGTTAAAGTGCTCATATCGCGAAAGTATACTTTACTAGATTTGTGCCAAAATGTTTACCAAAATAAACCTATTCAATGAGAATTTTTGCCATCGGAAGAAATTATGCGGAACACATTAAGGAACTGAATAACGAGCGTCCCGATGAGCCGGTAATCTTTACGAAGCCCGATACTGCCGTGATTCGCAACAATCAGCCGTTCTATTACCCTGAATTTTCAAAAGATATCCACCATGAAGTGGAGTTGGTATTAAGGGTAAGCAAAGAAGGCAAGAATATCCAGGAAAAGTTTGCCTCCAAATACTACGATGCGATTGGCATCGGAATCGATTTTACAGCACGCGATTTGCAACAGAAAGCAAAGGAGAAAGGGTTGCCATGGGACATCGCAAAAGGCTTCAACGGGTCGGCCCCGCTGTCAGACAAGTTACTGCTGGTATCAGATTTTAAGGACTTAAAGAATATAAATTTCAGTTTGTCGATTAACGGTGAGATCCGGCAGCAGGGCAACACGAGTCTTATGCTCTTCGACTTCGATTACATAATCTCGTATCTCTCCAAATTTTTTACCCTGCGAACCGGTGATTTGATTTTTACGGGAACTCCTAAAGGGGTTGGCCCAGTTAAGGTTGGTGATAGACTAGCTGCATATATAGAAAATGAAAAATTGTTGGAGTTCGATGTTAAGTAGAATCGTTGCTTTCATAGCAGCGGTTTGTCCATTTTTTTCCTCAGCACAATTCAGCAAGCCTGAAATTAAGTTTGAAGGCGAAGAAAAGTATCTTTATCCTATTCGTCCGGGTTTACCAGGATCCCTTGCCGGCACCATGGGCGAATTACGAACCACCCACTTTCACTCTGGCATCGATATCCGTACAGACAACATTATCGGATTGCCTGTGCTGGCATCGAAAAGCGGCTACATTTCGCGCGTTACCGTAAGTCCATCAGGCTACGGAAACGTTCTTTATATCACGCATCCAAACGGGCACACAACACTATACGCTCACCTCGACAAATTTACAGGAGAGCTCGCCCGCCACGTGCTGCGCGAGCAATACGAGCGGAAGACTGCGAACGTAGACTTATTCTTTCAGCCGAATCAATTTAAAGTAAGTCGGGGCGATACAGTCGCGCTTTCGGGTAACTCAGGATCCAGCGGTGGCCCTCACCTGCATTTCGATATTCGTGATGCCAACAACTACGCCTTGAATCCCTTGATGGTTGAGGAGTTCAAAGAGATCTCTGACAACCTTCCACCTACCATTGAAAAGATTGCGCTCAAAACACTGGACATCAATTCCCGTATCAACGATAAGTTCGGGCGCTTTGAATTCCACGCCCAGCGTGTCGGCAATAACTTCATCCTTTCTGTACCTATCCTGGCTACCGGCAACATTGGTGTGGAAATACTTGCGAAAGACCGACTGGCCCCTGGCAGCAGATTTTGGGGTGGAGTAAATTATATTGAGATGCGTGTTGACAGTCAGCTCGTGTTTAACCAATCCATTGACAAGATCAACATCGCGGAAACCCGGGGCATTTACACGCTGATGGATTTCAAGACGCTTCGCAACCATGGAACGCGCTTCTATAAACTTTATAAAGACGATGGTAACACCCTGGATTTCTATGGACGCTCTCCCGGGTCGGGCAAGATCAAAGTAGCCGGAAACCAGAACGCTAAGGTGAAGATCACGATGAAGGACAGTTATGGCAATGCCAGCAACGTGTCACTGACCCTGATGCCTTCACCGCTTACTACTGATGTCAAGTTTCTCGAACCGATGAAAAATCCGATCGAGTATGACATCTTCGAAAACGTGATGATGGTTTCTGTGCAGCCGTGCGCCAATGACAGTGCGGGTGCCCAGCTTTACAGCAAAGGCCTCGCTAAAGAACTGAAACCTGACTATGCTAACAACCTTCGCGCTGTGTACCTGATTGATCTGCGGAAACAACTTCCGGATTCAGTGGTTGCTTGCGGAAAATCAGTGGTTCCCCATCTTAAAGTAAGCGTTCCTTCCGGCCGCGACTATAACTATTACAGTCAGCCCGTTGATATCGAGTTTCCTGACAAGGCTCTTTATGACACTGTTTACCTGAACGTGCGTCATGAAGTTGCTGCCGACAGCACCGAAAAATTTATCATTGGTCCGCGCACCGTGCCGCTGGATAAGGCAATTAAGGTAACGATCCGCCCGACAACGATTACGACCTGGGATCCGTCCTATGCAGTGTATCGCATGAATGGACGCGCGGCAACCTACCTGGGAGGTGGATGGGAGAATGGCGGGCTGCACTTTGCAACCCGTGAGTTCGGTGAATTCACGATCCTGCGTGACACGGTTCCGC
>DASWTP010000187.1:0-126019 GCA_036402075.1 Chryseosolibacter sp.
GCTGACCTTCTTTTAATGGCTGCTGAATGCGAAGTCGAAGTAGGTTCACTGACAACTGCAACCAACTATGTAAACATGGTTCGAACACGTGCGGCAAACTCTGCTGACTTTGTTAAGAATGCTACTACAAACTTGCCTGAAGCAACGTACGTTATTACAAACTATCCGGTGTTTGCTGACAAGGCAACCGCTACGGCCGCGATCCGTCATGAGCGCCTGATTGAACTCGCTATGGAAGGCCACCGCTTCTATGACCTCGTTCGCTGGGGCATAGCAGACCCGGTGTTGGATGCTAAGATCGCTCGCGAATCAGCGAAGCGTACACACCTGGCTGGCGCTTCATTCGATGCACCTGCTGACTTATATCTGCCAATTCCTGAATCAGTGATTTCACAGAGCAAAGGAAATCTGACGCAGAATTAATTTTAGAAAACAGATTATGAATTGAGAAAGAGATTACTTCGGTAATCTCTTTCTTGTTTTACGCCCGGCCTTCGTCTATTTTTAAGATTGTTTGATAACCCCATCTTCCCATTGCCCATGAGAAAGTTGACGTCTTGGCTGCTCGCGCTTGGTGCGGTATTGTTCGTGTGCTGCTCACGTGACGAAGGCCCTGAAACGCTATTTAAAGAAGTGAGCCGTGATCGTCATGGCATCGACTTTCAAAACACCATCACTGAAAATGATTCACTGAATATCCTGACGTTGGAATACATTTACAACGGTGGAGGCGTGGCTGTGGCCGATTTCAACAAGGATGGCAAAAGCGACCTGTTTTTCTCAGGGAACATGGTGGCCAATAAACTCTACCTCAATAAAGGAAATTTTGAATTTGAAGACGTCTCGGAAATTGCCGGCATTGGCGCAAAAGACAAATGGAAGTCCAGCGTTGCCATAGCCGATGTGAATGGTGACGGATGGAAAGACATTTATGTCTGCGCTACCATTCTGCCCGATTCTGCCAAGCGTCAAAATATGCTCTTCATTCATAAAGGCCTTGATGCCAATGGAAGGCCGCTCTTTGAAGATCAGGCAGCCCGCTATGGTGTAAATTATGCGGGACACAGTTCCGGCTCCGCTTTCCTTGATTACGATAACGATGGCGACCTGGATCTGTTCATTATCACCAATACAATCCTGAAAGGAATCCCAACGTCCTATCGCCCTAAAATAACCGATGGCACAACCAACGCAGATGTGCTCTTCCGAAACAATGGCAATGGAACCTTCACGAATGTTTCCAGGGAGGCCGGCATTCTCGATGAAGGTTACGGCCTCGGCTTGGGTATTGCCGACATCAACCAGGATGGCTGGCAGGATATTTACGTCAGCAATGATTATATCACGAATGACCTGCTTTACATCAACAATAAGAATGGAACGTTCACAAACCAGATTGACAAGGCCATCAAACATCAGTCGATGTTCTCGATGGGCAACGATATTGCCGATTTCAACAATGACGGACTTCCCGACATCATTACCCTTGACATGCTGCCCGAGGGCAACCTCAGGAGAAAGACGGTGATCGGAGGTACAAGTTACTCCTCTTACTTGAACAACGATCGCTATGGCTATTCGCATCAGTATATCCGAAATGTGCTGCAGGTGAACAATGGCGATGGCACCTTCAGCGAGATCGGCCAACTTGCCGGGGTTCATCAAACCGAGTGGAGCTGGTCGCCACTTTTTGTCGATGTTGATAACGATGGGTTTCGTGACCTGCTGGTGACCAACGGCTTTCCCAAAGACATTACCGACAAAGACTTTGCAAACTTCCGCGCAGAAACGAGCACGATCGCATCGGTGAAATACCAGATCGATTCAATTCCGGTAGTGAAAATTCCAAACTACGCATTCAAAAACAATGGCGACCTCACATTCACGGACATGACGAAAGCATGGGGCCTGACAAAACCATCGTTTTCCAACGGGGCCTCTTTTGCTGACCTCGACAATGACGGTGATGTGGACTACGTGGTGAATAATATCAATGACGGAGTGATGATGTATGAGAACACGCTGTACGATAAAGGAAAAAAAGATTCAGTTAACCATTTCCTTCGTATTCGCCTTGACGGTGACGCTGCAAACAGAAGCGGGCTTGGAAGCAAGATAAAAGTATACTATGACGGTAAATTTCAATATCACGATCACTCGGTGTACCGGGGTTACATCTCAAGCGTGGAAGATGTGATCCATTTTGGGTTGGGAAATAATTCGAGAGCAGATTCTATTGTCGTGATTTGGCCGAACCTCAAAAAGAGCCTGATCACCGATGTAAAGGTAGACCAGGTCATTACGGTCGCTCAGAAAGACGCGCAGCTTACTGTGCCACCACCAAAAGCTGAACGTGCTCCAAAAATGTTTACGAATGTGTCAAAGACTCACGCGCCATTCCTTCATGAAGAGGACGATAAAATTGATTTTAATGTGCAACGCACAATACCGCATAAATTTTCGCAGTCCGGACCTTCAGTGGCAGTAGGTGACATCAATGGTGACGGACTCGAAGATTTCTACGTAGGCGGCTCCGCGCACTTTGACGGAACACTCTTCGTTCAATCCCGAACGGGTGTGTTTTCAAAACGACCACTGCCGAAATCTCCGACTAAGAACGAAGAAGATCAGGGAAGTCTTTTCTTCGATGCAGACAACGACAAAGACCTGGATCTTTACGTGGTAAGCGGCTCGTTCGAATTTCCACACGATTCACCCGCACAAACGGACCGCCTTTATGTCAACGATGGTAAAGGGAATTTTCGTCTCGATCCGAGCAGGCTTCCGGACTCAACGACAAGCAGTGGCTCCTGCGTGCGTGCCGCTGACGTTGATGCCGATGGCGACCTGGACCTTTTTGTCGGTGGCAAAGTAATTCCCGGGCAATATCCATATGCTGCCGACAGCTACCTGTTGATCAATGAAGACGGCAGGTTCTTCAATCGCACCGAAGAGCTCGCGAAAGGATTGTCAACCGTTGGAATTGTTAACGATGCCCTCTGGACAGACATTGACAATGACAATAAGGTTGATTTATTGCTTGCCGGAGAGTTCATGCCATTGACGGTATTCAAAAACAATGGGCGCACATTCACAAAACTTTCGGGCACCGGGCTCGAAAAATATTCCGGATGGTGGAACAGTCTGTGCGGAGCTGACTTCGACAAAGATGGCGATATCGATTATGTAGCGGGGAATCTCGGCCAGAATAACTTGTATCGCGCGTCCGATACAATGCCTCTTCGTGTTTATGCAAAAGATTTTGACGGCAACAACAGCGTGGACGCAATTTTGTCCTGCTACCTGCTTTCCGAAGACGGTGACCGCAAAGAATTTCCCGTGCATTTCTGGGAAGAGTTGAACTCCCAGAGCCCAAAGTTTAGAAGGCAATTCAAGTACTATAAAAAGTTTGGACGGGCGACACTTGACAAAATTTTGTCGGAGGCCGATCGAAAGGACGCACTGGTGCTAACCACAAACTGGACCAACACCAGTTACATTGAGAACCTGGGCAATGGTAAGTTTTCAGTACAGGCATTGCCGTTGCAAGTGCAGACTTCGCCTGTGAATGGCATTGTCTCTGTTGATGCGAATGCCGATGGCTGGCTCGATGTTGTGATGGTAGGTAATGATTATGGCAACGAAGTGAACATGGGCAGGTATGATGCATTTAACGGGGCGGTGTTGATGAACAAAGGCAACGCGCAGTTTGAATTTGTGCCGATCAGCAAGAGCGGTTTCAGCGTGCCCAAAGACGCGAAGGCCATTGTGCACCTTCCATCATTCAATGCAAATATGTTGATCGCCAGCCAGAACCGCGACTCCCTGAAGGCGTTTAACCTCAATGCTAAATTCAAGCACACATTCCACGCTTCACAAGCCGATGAATACGCGGAAATAATGTACGAGGATGGAACAAAGAGTCGTGTGGAATTCTATTACGGGTCAGGCTACTTGTCGCAATCTTCCCGCACTATTGCCATTACAGATAATGTTGTTTCGATAACCGTTGCCGATCGGAAGGGAAATGTTCGCAAGATTAAAGCGTCACTTTTTGCCACTTTATTTTTTGACAGGCACGAAGGCTTTTAATTTTTCGTGAACGAACTCTACATTGTTTCCATATTGGATGCCCGCGGTCATTTTTAATGAGTTGGATCTGAGCTGGTCTAGGTCTTTAAGAAAACCAATGATCAAGTCGTCTACCACAAGAACGATCTGCGTATTCGGAAACCCGATCGCCAGGTTTCGGAGCTTCTCAGCTCCATTTTCAGTGAACACCAGTGTGAAGTACTTCTGCATCGCAAGATCGAGTTTTATTTCTGTCATGTACGCCAGGTCAATTTTGGTTAGCACGGGCTGAGGTGCGAGACAAAATTTTTTATTTTCGATGTTGACGGCCGGATTTTCACACTTCTTTGAATACTTCACGGTGATATACACACCGAGCTTACTCTCCTGACCGAACGCGGAATTCATCGTAATGAAGACAGTAACTAACGTAAGGGCAGCAATATATTGTCCCATTGGTTTTGCCATTGCTTAGCTGATGAATTTAGGTTCGCGCAACGAAAGTCCACAAACCTTATTAATGCGCTCAATCACATACTTCGCCAGCTCGGGGGAATGAATCTCGTCATGTTGATGCATAAAGAAATAGATTTTTTGAATGCCTTCTTGCATCCAGGCGTGCATGCGATCAACCCAGTCGTCTACACGAGCGTAGTCCGAAGGGTGCAGGCCATTGCCTACAAAACGGATGAAGGCTTCCGGGGTGGTCAGCCGCATGTGGACACAATCTCTTCGGCCGGCAGCGTCTGTGATCACAGATCCGATCCGTGCCTGTTCAAAAATGTTGAACATTGTTTTGAATGCTTCTTCGTTCTTGAACCATTGCGCCTGGCGGAGTTCAACAAAGAGCTTGATGTCTTTCGGGATTGCTTCAACGAAACGGGCTATCGTCTCGGTGGTTTTCGGTCCCATGGTGGGATGCGGCATTAGAAAAACAGGGCCCAAGTTTTCTCCAAAGCCCGAAATGCCATCGAGGAAACGATCGGTGAGCGCTTGCGCGTCCTGTAACTTTTGAATATGTGAAATCTTTTCAGACACCTTCGGACAAAACTGAAAATCGCTTCCAACTTTGTCCTTCCATGCAGCAGCCTGTGTGCGCGTTGGCAGCTTGTAAAACGTGGCGTTCAGCTCGATGGTGTTGAAGAATTTCGAGTAGTGTGAAAGGAAATCGGATTCTTTCGTTCCTTTCGGGTAGATTTTTCCGATCCAGTCTTTGCGCCCCCACTTTGCGCAACCTACGAAAATCTGCGCTTCGCCCTTTGGTTGTCGGGCGAGGAGGGTCGTTGTCTCCACTCGGTCGGGCGGCAGCGCAAAGGTGATTTCGTCAACTTCTCCTGCCGTTACTTTTCCAAAGTCCATGAGGAGAAAGATACGAAAAATGCAAGAGATAATTCCGGGTTCCGAGTTTCAACACGAAACACGAGACCCGGAATTTTTTTACTCTGTCTTCGTCAGATTCATCTCGAAAAATTTCATCCAGCTTGTTCCATCGGATGAGTATTCGCCTATTTCATTCCAGGTTTTTGCTTTCGGATCAATCTTGATGGAGTAGCGCGTTTTGCCACGGTTCGGAATATCGAATCCCCATTGATAGGTGTTTTCACCGGTTACATTGAACCACGCGTCTGAACTGCGCCCATCTTTCAAATGGGTGCGAAACTTATATTGGCCGGATCCCTGGTCGTATGACAACATGGCGAGGGCGTGGTGAACAACGGTCTCTTGTTTTGTCTCCGGGTTCAACGCCTTTCCGACACCTTCTACCAGGTAGACCATGCCATCCAGTTTGGCTTCTATTTTTTCATCCACGCTAGACTTCCTTGGTTCGCCAGGACCCATTTGCATCCAGCCTTCGCCTTTCCATCGACCTTCCCACGCTGCAAACACTTTCATTTTTTCTTTGTTGCCCATCTCAGGCTGTGCCACGACAGCCGAGGCAACGAACAGAAGCAAAAGAAACAGTACGTTTTTCATAAGCGGTATTTTTAGGTTAGAACTATTTGTTGATGTATTGTTTAAGGGATGTGACATAGTCTTCGAACGCTTTAATCCCTTTTTGTGTGACTTTGCACGTTGTCAACGGTTTCTTTCCTTTGAAAGACTTTTCCACGCTGATATAGCCAGCTTCCGAAAGCTTGTCGATCTGTACGCTGAGATTTCCCGCGGTACTTTTCGTCTTCTCTTTCAAAAATGTAAACTCAGCACTTTCGAGCGACATCAGCAGGCTCATCACGGCTAGTCGCAGCTGCGAATGCAAGAGCGGATCAAGATCTTTAAACATGTGGCTATTCCTTCGTTTTCAGCAAATACCCAGGAACAATGTAGCCACACAGGATCGCGACTGCCCCAATCAACGGCTGGGTTTCCATGGGTGTAAGAAAGGAAATGATTCCAAAGATCCAGAAGGAAATTCCTCCGAACACCAGGGGTCTGAAGCGGATCACAATGCCACTGATGAATGTAGGTATTGAACTGACGGTTAGGATAACTGGGTTAAGCTGAAAATTTATTTTGCTGCCGAACGCGACCAACGTAAAGATCGTAACTCCGAAAGTAAGCCAGAGCCACATCGACACGGTGTCGAGGTGGGTGGTGTTGCGCTGCGCCTTGCCCTCGCGGTAACCCCGTATCATCGAGATAATCCACGCAGGAATGGTGATTGCCCACACCACATAGAAATGCTTGTAGCCGATCTGCTGCAGCGCATACATTCCTATGTTCGCGGCCACCACAACCCAACCCCACAGCAAGAAATAGAAGCCATTGCGTGACATGTTTCCCTTGGCTTCTGAAATCATTTTCGTGATGATGTCGAGGCTTTCTTGTGCTGTCAATGAATTTTGCTCTTTCATAGCTGTAGTGGTAAGGGTGTAAGACCTGAATGTGCTCGTTTGTAAACAGAACGAAACAAATGTAAACTAGTTTATATTATAAACCAAAATATTTTAAAACATCGTTTTTTAAGCTAATTTGGGCCATGTTTACAGGAATAGTTGAAGCAATCGGCCAGGTTTCCGAACTGAAGAAGGAGGGAACCAACTTGCATATCAGAGTTGAGAGCCCGATCAGCAATGCACTCAAAGTCGATCAAAGCGTTTCTCATGATGGCGTCTGCCTGACGGTGACGAAAGTTGAAAACAATGCGCACTGGGTTACCGCGATCGAAGAGACGATTCAAAAAACAAACTTCAGCACCCTTTCGCTGCAGAAGCGATTCAACCTGGAGCGCTGCATGCTGAACAACGGCAGGTTCGATGGACACATTGTGCAGGGACACGTTGATCAAACGGGCATCGTGACGAGAATTGAGGACAAGAACGGAAGCTGGTTGTTTCACGTTGAGTATGATCCGTCTTACGACAACATTACCGTAGAGAAAGGTTCTGTTTGTCTCAACGGTGTGAGCCTCACCTGCTTTAATTCGAAGCCTGCGGCATTTTCCGTGGCCATCATTCCTTATACCTTCGATAACACTAATTTCCACCAGCTCAGGCAAGGCGATGTGGTGAACCTGGAGTTCGATATCATTGGGAAGTATGTGAAGCGGTTGCTGGGGAAGTCGTGATGCTGCAGGCTCAGGTGCTGTTAACGAACATCCTTTTTCGAACGATCCATGGCAATGGAGATCTTGCGATAAAGCATGAAGCATCCTGTGGCGCAGATCATTCCCACAACGGCTCCTACGATGATGTCGCCCGGGTAATGCACGCCAAGGTAGATTCTTGAATAACCGACCACCAGCGCCCATAGGAACATCCATCGCACCTGTCGGGTGAGGTCTCGGAAAAGGAAAAAGACAAACAGCGCCAGGCCGAACGTGTTTGCAGCATGACTGGATGCGAAGCCGAATTTTTCTCCGCGATAGCCGTTCACAATGTGGACAAGGTCACGCAGTTCAGGATCGTGCGTTGGTCTGAGCCGGGCGAAGAAGGGTTTCATGAATGTGCTCGTAATCTGATCGGCCAGCACGATGGTAAGCGCGATACAAATGACAGCTGCAACTCCCTTGATGCCGTAGGTTCTGAAAATAAAATAGACAATCGCGAGGTATAGCGGGACCCAGGTAAGCTTGTGGCTGATGACGACCATAATGGTGTCGAGCCATTCTGCATGATACGAATTCAGTTCGATGAATAAGTTCTTGTCGAGCTCAAGGAAGAAATCTATCATACCTTTATTCCGGATGCGGCATTTTCGTTTTCGTGCTGAATCCAGTCCACTGCTTCATTAAAGGTAGGAAAGTATTCCTGGATGATGCCTAGTTTTTTCAGGGTGTCGGAAATTCCTCTCATGTATTCCTTCGCATTTTGGTCGTCAGCTCCCGGCTTTACTGCTGCAATCCTCCGAAGGCCGTATTGCGCTGCCTCGGGCATTATTTCGCTGAACATCCAAAGCTGATCCTCGCGGGAAATGTGGCCTTGCTCGGATAAGTCTGCAATGTAGTTGGGGGTGCTGTACACTTTGACAAATTCAAGGCACTTCTTAAACACCGTGCGGTACTCGTTGCTTGAAACGGGACCTTTCCAGATCACACCAGTGGAATTGATTTTAGCATCGAAAAAAATGCGGGCATGCGGTTGTTCATACAAGATCTGACGTTCAACGTTATCGGGTTGATCTAGCTTTACGATAAACGTTGTGCTCTTGTTCATTTCACTGGTCACCTCAACGCTTCCGCCTAAGGCCTCGGCCTGGAGTTTCACAAGGTAGAGCCCAAGGCCTTTACCTTCGGTGTGATAATGAAAACGCTTATACAGCTTGAAAAGATTCTGTCGGTGATTTTTCAGATCAATGCCAAGGCCGTTGTCTTTCACGGTCAGCACATAGTTTTTTCCTACATCAGACGTAATCTCGATCTCTGGCCTCCGGGTATGTGCCCGATACTTAATGGCGTTGCTCACCAGGTTATAAAGGATGCTGTGCACCATCGGCCGAACCGAATAAATCTCCGGGCATTTTTCAAAATTTGTTTTAATCACCACGTCATGAATCTCGAGGTCGCGCTTGAAGCCCTTTATAATCTCCTGTACTTCTGCCTGTAGGTTTATCTTTTGGCGAATGTGAAAGATATCGTGCCGGATGTCGATGATCTTACTTAGGTCGGTGATGATGTTGTCGAGCCGGTCGACAGAGGTCTTGATATGCTGATGGATCTCCTTGTTCTCTGCGCTGAAGTTCCGGGTGTCAATGATGTTGATCAGGCCCAGCAAGCTTGCCACCGGACCGCGGAGGTTATGCGATACGGTATATGAGAATTGCCGGAGCTCATTGTTGTGCTTGATCAGTTCTGAATTTGTTTCGGTCAGGTCCTTGTTCATGTCCACCAGCTCGCTGGACAGGTTCATATTTTGATGCACCAGCAGATTTTTTTGCTCCGCAATTACCTCATAAGCTTCCTGCAGTTTAGTCTGGCTCTGGTTAAGGTTTTCCGTCTGCGCAAGGATCTCAGCATTCTGCGATTCGATCTCTGTATTTTTTTCGATGAGGTCTTCGTTCGTTTGATTAAGTTCCTGGATAAGTTTTGCAGCGCGTTCTTCACTTTCTTCCGAAATCCACTTCAGGAACATCACCGCGCCCATCAGAATCCCATAGGTGATGAGGATCACGATATTTGTAAATGAGTAGTTTGTCTCTTTCAGAATATGCTGACGATACGGCACTCCGAAAAAATCGTGGAGCGGATCATGTCCCATCAGGATCAGGAAGGTAAGTAATGTTGTTGAAAGGAGGAGTGCCCGTTCGCGGAATGAAAAGAATATGGACGGAAATATGCAAGCTGCCAGTATGATAAACCTGAACGTAAAATAATCCAGTTCCTCCTGTTGTTCGTAGTAGATGATCTTCGCATAGATCGAAATGGACATGGAGATGACTGGGATCAGCAGCGTTAGAAATATCCGGCTAACGATCGAGACGTTAAAATAATTGAGAACGATCGTTGCGAGACAAAGAATGCTGGCGACTGCGATTGCAATCGTCACAAATCCAAATCCATACCAGGCCTGATAGGCGAAAAACAGGATGGTGCCCAGGCAAAATATAATTAAACTGACGATATTGGAAAGCAGAATACTTCTCCGTTGAAAAGGCCGGTGCGCAAAATGAACACCGGTAAAAGCTAGCTTACGCAAGAGAGTCATTCAAAACGGGGTGCGAAATATTCGTGTAAATCCTTCAAATTTAATCAATTAAAGGCAAATGGCCTTCAAACCGAATGAACTTTCAGCAACCGCACACCCTCTTAATGATCCGTCCAAAAAGTTTTGGCTTCAATCAGCAGACCGAAAGTTCGAATGCGTTTCAGCAACAAGGGAATGCGGACCTGGATTGCGTCAAAAAAGAATTCAGTACCATGGTCGATCTGCTTTTGGCTCACGAGGTGCCGGTCGTGGTTTTTGATGATACTCCCAATCCTACGAAGCCCGATGCGATTTTTCCGAATAACTGGATCTCATTTCACGAAGATGGCAAAGTTATTCTTTACCCGATGTTTGCTGAAAACAGAAGGCATGAACGGAGGCTCGACATCGTTGATCAATTAAAGCAGAACTTCCAAGTTCGTGAAATACTTGACTTCTCGGATCGTGAACGCGGGGGCGGCTTTCTTGAAGGAACCGGAAGCATTGTGTTCGATCATCTGGACCACATCGCCTATGCCTGTCGTTCCCCGAGAACGACCGAGAACGTGCTCATGGCAGTTTGCAAACAATTGAAGTATCGGTCAATCGTGTTCGATGCTGTTGATGAATCCGGGAGACCGGTTTATCACACCAACGTGATGATGAACATCGGGGAGAAGTTTGCTGTTGTATGCATTGACTCCATCACAAAAGATGCAGATCAGGAAATTGTTATTGGGAGTCTCGCGGAGTCTGGTCGAAAATTAGTCGCGATCAGCTTTGCACAGATGCGCGCTTTTGCAGGCAATATGTTGGAAGTAAAAACAAGGACAGGCGAGAACGTTGTGCTGATGTCAGACACCGCTCTCAACAGCTTGCTTCCAGGGCAGATTAACGCCATCTCACAGTTTTCGGAAGTGCTTCCGATTTCAATACCGACCATCGAACGTGTCGGTGGAGGAGGAGTCCGTTGTATGGTGGCCGGAATACACCTGCCTCCCAGAAAATAGCGCCCAATTATTGAAATGACTTTAAAAATTTGTAACTAGTCTGCTCTAATCCCCACATTGTCTAGGCTATGGAAAAGTATGATCTTGTCGTAATCGGTGCAGGGCCATCCGGTTATGCAGCTGCGATGCGAGCACTCGATTTCAAGAAGCGCACATTATTAATCGAAAAAAGTAAAGTAGGCGGGGCCGGTGTATCGAACGGTGCGCTCTCGTCAAAAACGTGGTGGGAGCTTTCACGCGAAGCTTCGGCTTTTCAGAAAAATTTAAGGCGTTATAACCTCCAGGCACCGGCATACAACTACAAGGAAATTCAGGAGGAAGTTCGAAAAGCGGTTTCTGAACGGAAAGGAATGCTGGAAGACCACATGCGCCAAATGCAGGACTCTCGGCACGCACATCTGCTCACGTTTAAAGCCGGAACCGCACGGCTTATGTCAAAAAACGAAGTTGAAATTTCAAATGGAGCCAAACGTGAACGAGTGTATGCAGAGAACATCATCCTTGCTACGGGAAGCCGGCCACGCTACCTGCCCGAACTGCCGATCGATGAGAAGATCGTGATGACCAGCGATGGCATCGAGCAGATGGAAAACTTTCCAGAGAGCCTCGTGATTGTGGGGGCGGGTGTGATTGGTTGCGAATACGCCACGATTTTTTCAGGATTCGGTCAAACAAAAGTTCACCTGATCGATAAAGGCGATCGCATTCTCCCGTTCGAAGATGAGGACATTGTTCGGGTCGTTGAACGCAATATGGAGAACAGTGGTATCCTGATCCACCGCAATTCACGCTTGATCCGCATGGAGATTAAAAATGGCAGGGTAGAGTATGAGCTTGAATATACGGATGGAGGCAAAGAGATCTTCAATGTTGAAAAAGCGTTGGTTGCGGTAGGGAGAACACCAAACTACGAAGACCTGTGGGAGGACAGCGTGCCTATCAATATAACCAAACGAGGGATTGAAGACAACGACACACAAACCAACATTGAGAATATTTATGCTGTGGGAGACATTACGTCAGACATCTCGCTGGTAAACGTTGGTGAACTGGAGGGCCGTTATGCCGCGGAGAAAATTTTCGGAAGTCCAAGACGTAAGCTCATCTACGAGAACATCAGCACCATCATGTTCTTGAATCCTGAAGTTGCCGGTGTTGGACTAAACGAAATCAGTGCGCGCGAAAAGAACATCGACTATAAAGTGGTTACGCTTGATTACAGCTGTATCCCACGAGCAATTGCTAAGCGCAACACGCAAGGCTTTATCAAGCTACTGGTAAGCAATGATGCCGATATGAAGATTCTCGGTTTGAAGATCATTGGAAACCATGCATCAAGCGCGATGCAGGCTGTGGCGTTGCTCATCTCGATGGATAAAGGAATTGAAGAGCTTGCCGAGTGTGTTCACCCGCACCCTTCTATCACTGAAGGAATCCAGGAATGCGTCCGCATGCTTTTAGGTAAGTCGCTTTTCAAACCCGATGCAATGAAAGGCAAACTTTCCTGCCGCACGAATACGGCAGGTGTTTACCAGGACATTTGGTTCTGACACGTCTATTTTGAATGTCGTTTTTTCAGCACAGCAAGCACGTCATCCAGCGTGTGGTTCTTTGCAGCTAAGAGAACAAGGTAATGGTACATTAAGTCAGCAGCTTCGTTGAGGAACAATTCCGGATTATTGTCCTTTGCCTCGATCACAAGTTCAACCGCCTCTTCACCAACTTTCTGGGCGACCTTATTTATGCCGGATTCGAAAAGGGAAGTAGTATATGATTTAGCAGCGGGGTTTGACTTGCGGTCGAGAATAATCTGCTGAAGTGCGCTCAACGACCACGCATCGTTATTCTCATTAAAACACGTATCGGCACCCGTATGACAAACGGGCCCTGTTGGATTCGCCTTGATGAGCAAGGTATCGTTATCGCAATCGACCCTGATATCAATTACATCCAGGAAGTTGCCCGATGTTTCACCCTTCGTCCAAAGCCGTTGTTTTGTGCGCGAAAAGAATGTGACCCTCCGCTCCGAAAGGGTTTTCGCAAGCGCTTCTTTGTTCATAAAGCCCACCATCAGCACGCGTAACGTCTGATTATCCTGTACTACACAGGGAACCAGTCCACCGGATTTTTGGAAATCTATTTTCAGTTCTGTCATAATGCTATCGTGTAATAATTCCTTTGCTTGCCAAGAATTTTTTCAGATCGGGTATCTGAATTTCACCAAAGTGAAAGATACTTGCTGCCAGTGCGGCATCGGCTTTTCCGAGGAGGAAGGCATCGGTGAAGTGATGCATACTACCTGCACCTCCCGATGCAATGACCGGGATCGAGAGAAGCGCGTTGAGTTTTTCGAGTGGGTCAATAGCAAAGCCTGACTTGGTTCCATCGTGGTCCATGCTGGTGAAGAGTATTTCTCCGGCCCCTCGTTCCTGGCCTTCCTTTGCCCACGAGAAAAGTTTCTTTTCAGTGGGTTGTTTTCCACCATGCGTGTGAACCACCCATTGGTTGACGATCTTTCGCGCATCGATAGCCAGAACAATGCATTGATCTCCGAAGGCGCGCGATAGGCGGTCGATAAGCTGGGGATCTTTTACGGCTGAAGAGTTTACGCTTACTTTATCGGCACCCGCGTCCAGCAATGGCCCTACATCTTCTACGCTGCTGATTCCGCCACCAACCGTAAACGGAATATTGATATGTTTTGCGATTTGTTTCACAAGCGCGGCAAGCGTTTTTCGTTTTTCATTGGTAGCGGAAATATCAAGAAAGACCAGTTCGTCAGCGCCCTGTTTTGCATATGCAGCGGCAAGTTCCACGGGGTCACCAGCGTCCCGGATGTTCACAAAATTTACGCCTTTCACAGTGCGGCCATCTTTAATGTCGAGACACGGTATTATTCTTTTGGTGAGCATTTTTCCTAAATGTTTGAAAGTTGGTCAAGCGAAATTTTTCCCTCATAAATAGCCTTGCCAATAATGACTCCGCTCACTCCGGTTGATTTCAGCTCGTTTACATCCGAAATGTCCGAAACACCTCCGCTTGCAATCCATTGAATCGTTGGGAACCTCGCGATGAGTTTTTTATATAAGCTGACGTTTGGTCCTGAGAGCATGCCATCCGTGGCAATGTCGGTACAGGTCACGGTCTTGATTCCGTTGGCAAGATACGTTTGAACAAAGTCATCGATTCGGAGCGCAGCGTTTTCCTGCCAGCCACTGATTTGTACGAGCTCGTCTTTTACATCTGCGCTCAGGATGATCTGGTCAGCGCCAAATTGGTCGATCCATCCGAATACCAATTCTTTACTTTTCACTGCGATGCTGCCGAGGTTCACCTGTTTTACTCCAGCGCTCAGCAGTCTTGATACCTCATCGCTTGTCTTTATTCCACCGCCAAAATCAACAGACAAGCTTGTCTTTGATGTCAGCGCTTCCACTACAGCCCAGTTAACAACTTTACCCGCCTTGGCACCATCGAGGTCTACGAGGTGAAGGAATTTCAGCCCCGCATCTTCAAACCACTTTGCTACTTCCAGCGGATTCTCGTTATATACTTTTTTCTGCCCGTAGTCACCTTGCGTGAGCCGCACACACTTTCCGTCAATAAGATCGATGGCAGGAATTATTTTCATAGGTTTAAAAAGCTTTTCAATACAAGTTCTCCAGCTTCCGCTGACTTTTCCGGGTGGAACTGTACTGCGTAGAAGTTGTCTTTTTTCATGGCTGCGCTGAATGGCGTTGTATAGTCCGTAATGGCGGACGTGAACGAATTGACCGGCACATAATAGCTATGAACAAAATAGACATTCTTGTTGTCGAGTGAGGGATCAAGCCAGCCGTTTGACAGCGCCAGCTGGTTCCAGCCCATATGTGGCACTTTGAATCCCGGTTTCGCTTCAAAACGTTTGACTGCCTCATCAAAGATTCCGAGGCAGTCGGTGTTGTTTTCTTCCGAGTGTTTGCAAAGCAATTGCATTCCAAGGCAGATGCCCAATACCGGTTGCTTCAAGTCTTTTATAATGATGTCGAGTTTGCGTTCACGCAGGTACGCCATCGTTGTGCTTGCCTCGCCAACGCCCGGGAATAGAACCTTGTCGCTTTTCTGAATCGTTTCCGGGTCATCGGTTATTGTAAAATCAACACCAAGCCGTTCAAGCGCGAAGCTCACGGATTGCAGATTTCCAGCGTTGTATCGGATTATGGTTAGTTTCATTGGATAAGGTTGATTCGTTGATCCGTTGAGTTGTTGATCCGTTGAATCTCGATCATTATCACGAGCACTTTATCGCAGCGCATTGGGTTTTGTTTCTTGGCTTTTGGATTTTTCAAAGCGTTCCCTTTGTGCTTGGTAACTCATTTCCTTCCTTCTTCACCGCCATCTTGATTGTTTTGGCGAACGCCTTGAAGATGGATTCGATCTTATGATGTTCGTTCGTCCCTTCGGCTTTGATATTCAGGTTGCTTTTGGATGTATCTGAAAACGACTTAAAGAAATGGTAAAACATTTCAGTCGGCATTTCACCGATTTTCTCGCGCTTAAATTCTGCATCCCAGACGAGCCATGGTCGCCCGCCAAAATCGATAGCCACCTGGGCAAGGCAGTCATCCATGGGAAGCGTAAATCCATAGCGCTCGATGCCTCGTTTGTCGCCAAGCGCCCTGATGAACGCTTCACCCAATGCGAGCGCGGTGTCTTCGATGGTGTGGTGTTCATCGATGTGAAGATCGCCTTTCACATTTACAGCGAGATCGATGTTTCCATGACGTGCGAGTTGATCGAGCATATGATCGAAAAAACCCAGGCCTGTGGAAATATTTGATTTACCGCTGCCGTCCAGATTTAATTCGATCACGATATCAGTCTCCTTTGTTTTTCGCGTGACGGAGGCAATTCGCGTTGGCTTCACTAGTAAATCGTAAATATCTTTCCAGCTTCCGGTGGTCAGTGCGCAGTACTGCGATAGGTTCAGCTCCGCGATTTTTTCCTGCAGCGTTCCAAGGTTAATCAGGATCCCTAGGCAACCGAGATTTTTTGCGAGCTGAATGTCGGTGACGCGGTCGCCAATAACGAAGGAGTTGGCAAGGTCATAGCTGCCGTTTAGGAATTCCGTCAGCATTCCGGTGCCGGGCTTACGCGTTGGTTTGTTTTCCTGCGGAAAGGAACGGTCAATGAACACCTTCGAGAAGGAGACGCCTTCATTTTCGAACGCTTTTATAATCTTTTGGTGCACCGGCCAGAAGGTCGACTCGGGGAAGCGGTCTGTTCCTAAGCCGTCCTGATTTGTGACAATCACCAGTTCGTAGTCGGTTTCGCCTGCAATTCTTGCGAGCCACTGAAACACGCCTGGATAGAATTCCAGTTTTTCAAAGCTGTCGATTTGTTCATCGGGTGGCTCCAGGATTAGCGTGCCGTCACGGTCGATAAATAAAACTTTTTTCATCGTGATATTATTCAAATGGATTGCAGGGCATTTATCAATCTTTCATTTTCTTCAGGAGTACCCACCGTGATCCGCAGGCAGTTGTAGCAGAGTGTCACGCGGGAACGGTCACGCACCACAATTTTGTTGTTCATGAGGTAGTGGTAAGTAGCGGGGGCGTCTTTCACGCGAACCAGGATAAAGTTTGCGTCCGTTGGATAAACTTTGTCCACCACTTTCAAACTCTTTAGTTTCTTCACGAGCTGATCGCGCTGACGCAGGATTTCGTCTACCCAGATGTCTTTCTTGTACGCGTTGTCGAGTGCATCAAGTGCAAGTTCCTGCGTTTTTATATTGACGTTGTAGGGGTATTTAATCTTGTTCAAAATGGAAATAATGCTCGGAGAGGCAAACGCCATCCCAAGGCGAAGTCCGGCAAGACCCCACGCTTTTGAAAATGTTTG
The DNA here is from genome assembly GCA_036402075.1 of Chryseosolibacter sp. GTDB lineage: Bacteria > Bacteroidota > Bacteroidia > Cytophagales > Cyclobacteriaceae > Chryseosolibacter. Next base: position 17,084 of record DASWTP010000187.1, read on the forward strand.
AAGCACGACCAGGTGGGGATAGTTCACCAGTTCTTCAATGAAGGATTTTCCCTGCGCAAAGTCGATGTATGCTTCATCGATGACCACAATCCCATAAAAACGCTTCAGCACATCATGCACTTTCTCGCGCGTAAGCAGGTTGCCCGTAGGGTTGTTTGGACTGCAGAGGAACAATATTTTCGTTGTGGCGTCAAAGATTTTCGGGAGTGCATCAACGTCAAGGTCGAAGTCGGGTGTAAGTCGCGCCTGCTGGATGTTAACTCCGTTTACTTCGGCACAAACCGAATACATGCCGTACGTAGGTTCAGTGATGAGAATTGAATCTTTTCCCGGCTCGCAGAAAGCGCGAATCAGTAAGTCAATGGCCTCATCGCTTCCGTTTCCGAGAAAGATGTTTTTCGGGTCAACGTTTTTGAGCGATGCGAGTTTTTCTTTCACTTTCCATTGCAGCGGATCGGGGTATCGGTTATAAGGAGAAGGGTACGGATTTTCATTGGCGTCAAGAAAAACCTCGGCTTCGCCTTTGAACTCGTCACGGGCAGACGAATAGGGCTTCATGGTGAGAATATTTTTTCGCACCAGGGCGTTGATGTCGACAAATGTTTTGGTCGTTCTGCTCATGAGTCATTGGTTTAGATCTTCAAGCCGAACACGGACTGCCATTTTATGTCCAATGAGCTGTTCGGCTTCAGCCATCTGCTCCACAACCGGCCCGAGTGACCTCAGACCATCCTGTGAGAGTTTTTGGAAGGTGATATATTTGACAAAGCTCTCCAATGATACTCCGGCATACGCCTTGGCATAGCCGTTGGTCGGGAGCGTGTGATTTGTGCCTGATGCATAGTCGCCCACTGCTTCTGGCGAAAAGTTACCAAGAAATACCGAACCGGCATTGATGATTTGGCTGGCAACGTTCTCAGGGTTTTTCGTATTGACGATCAAATGCTCAGGAGCGTATGCGTTTACGAAATTGATGGCTTCGGACTCATTTTCGATAACCACAATTCTGCTGTTGGCAAGCGCTTGTTCAGCAATTGCTTTCCGTGGCAACGCATCGAGCTGGCGCGCCAGTTCCTTTTGAATATTGTCGAGGAGTCCCTTCTTTAACAACACGAGCACTACCTGGCTGTCTTCTCCGTGCTCCGCCTGCGACAATAGATCAGCGGCAACGTATTTTGCGTTGGATGATTCATCCGCAAGCACCAACACTTCCGAAGGCCCTGCAGGCATATCGATAGCAACACCTTCTTCCGTTACCAGTTGTTTTGCCTTTGTTACATATTGGTTTCCCGGGCCAAAGATTTTGTGTACCGAAGGAATCGACTGCGTTCCATACGCGAGCGCGGCAATGGCCTGCGCACCGCCAACCTTGAATATCCTGGTGACGCCCACACAACGCGCAGCGAACAGGATCGCAGGATTGATGTTTCCGTTTCTGTCGGGAGGAGTACACAATATTACTTCGCGGCATCCGGCTAGTTTTGCCGGGGTTCCAAGCATCAACACCGTTGAGAAGAGAGGTGCTGTGCCTCCCGGAATGTATATCCCGACCTTCTCTATCGCAACCGGTTTTCGCCAGCATAAAACACCGCTTGTTGTTTCGATTTCTACAGTATCGCGTCTCTGCAAAGCATGAAATTTTTCGATGTTTGTCGCTGCAACCTCGATTGCCGAGCGCAACGATGGGCTAAGGGTTTCAACGTCATTGTCGATCTCTGTTTCGGAAACCTGTAAGTTGTTGATGTCAATTTTGTCGAACTGGAGCGTTAGTTCGCGAAGTGCCGTGTCACCGGATCTTTTCACGCGGTTAAGGATATTGCGGACCGCGCTTTCAAGAAAACCAAGCTCAAGTTGCGGACGTTGAATCAACTCGGTCCACTGTTCGCGTGATGGATTTTCAGCTATTTTCATATTGTTGATCAGGCTATCATTTTTTCAATTGGAACAACGAGGATCCCTTCGGCACCAAAGCTTTTCAACTGATCGATTTTTTCCCAGAAATCATTTTCATCTACTACTGAGTGCAGGGAACTCCATCCTTCACGCTTCAGCGGGATGATGGTCGGGCTTTTCATGCCGGGAATGACCGAGGTGATATTTTCAATGGCTGAGTCAGGGCAATTAAGCAAGATGTATTTGTTGTTTTTTGCTTTTTGAACTGCCTCTATTCTAAAGAGAAGCTTGTTGAGGATAATGCGTTTTTCGCGGTCGAGGTCAGGGCTGGCAATGATTACCGCCTCGGACTGCATAACGGTGGCCACTTCTTTGAGACCGTTGCTAAGCAGCGTGCTTCCCGTACTTACAATATCGCAGATGGCGTCTGCCAGGCCGATACCCGGAGCGATTTCAACTGAACCGCTGATCTCATGGATGCCCGCTTTCACATTGTTTTTAACAAGAAAATCGCTGACGATGTTTGGATAGGAGGTGGCGATATTTTTACCATTGAGCCAGCTGATGTCCTGGTAGTTTTCCGAGCGGGGCACAGCGATGGAGAGGCGGCACTTGGCAAAATCGAGCCGCTTGACGAGTTCATTTTTTCTCCGCTTTTCCACCAGGATGTTTTCACCCACGATGCCGATGTCTGCAACTTTGTCTTCGATGTATTGCGGGATATCGTCATCGCGAAGGAAGAGAACTTCCACTGGAAAATTTCGCGCAAGGGTTTTGAGCTGGTCTTTCCCGTTACTGATGGAAAGTCCACTTTCCTTGAGTAGTTCCAGGGATCCTTCCTGGAGCCTGCCTGATTTTTGGATGGCGATTCGAAGCGTTGTCTGCATAAACTCGGTACTGTTAAAATGAAAAAAGGCCTGTCATTTGTGGTGACAGGCCTTGAGATTTTATCCTTATAAAAAATCAAAATAATACCTTGCCACACATCGTGTAGATTGCATGATGGTGGTGGTGAAGGCTTATGTTGATTCTGTTTTGCATTATTTCGGGTGCTAATAACCTAATAGTTGTCTAGAAATCAAAATCCTTTGCATAACAAACGCTGGAATAATTTGAGTAAACGTTTGCAGACCACCGAAAAGGGCAGAATTGTCCAGAAATCTGCTCGAATCAGCTTTTTGACTGGTAGCCCGGAATCTAACAATCATTAGTTTTGTGACATGATAAAACGGCCATTTACGCTCCTCCTTCTGCTAGCTTTGATTTCATGTCTCGACTCACGGGAGAACAAACTTCAACGGTTTCTCATCCAGGGAAACGATGCGGCTGCCAGGCAGAGTTACGGTGAGGCAAAGCGTTATTATATGGAAGCGTTGAAAATGGATTCGTGCTTTGTAGATGGCTGGAACAACCTGGGTACAGTCTATTATAAAGAGAAACATTTTGCCGAAGCCCTTGACGCTTACTCAAACGCGCTCCACTGCAATTCAAAAATGCGGATGGCCTTGCTAAACCGGTCCAACACATATTATGAGCTGAATAAATACCCGGAAGCGATGGCCGATATCAATGCTTTTGCCGCACTAGGCCGCGACACACTGATCAGCCACCTTTCGCGAGGTTTAATCTTTACACGCACGCAGCAGTTTGACAGTGCAATTCGTTCTTTCAAGAAAGCTTTGGAGATGAATGAGGCGCATGTAGAAACGTTGGTGAATCTGGGAACGGTGTATTACTATAAAAAGCAATATGACTCAGCAAGGGTGTTTCTCGACAAGGCTATCGAACTTCAGCCATCCGAGCCGAACGCATTTAACGCCTATGCATTGCTTGAGCTCGACAATGGCAATTCCAGTGAAGCGCTACGGAGGGTAAATCAGGCGCTTGCGCTTCGAAAAAACGATCCGTATTTTCTTAACAACCGTGGCTACATCTTTATTACACTCAACGAAATGGAAAAAGCGCTGGCTGACATTGACAAAAGTATCGGTGAAGATCCATACAATGCGTGGGCCTATCGAAACAAGGGAATCTATTATTTGGAGGCAAAGGATGCTGCCGCTGCGTTGCGTGTCTTGGAGCGCGCGGTGAAATTAGATTCAACGGTGTCGAAGTTGTATTATTATTTAGGCGAGGCAAATTTACTGAGCGGAAGGCGTGATGAAGCCTGCATGTATTTGCGGAAAGCGTTTGCAAAAGGAGACCTGACTCTTGAAAAGCTGCGCGTAAAGTGCGCTTCAAAAAAGTAGTGTTTCAACATCTATAACGATAGCTTTCTACCGACTTAATCGTTGCATCTATCTTATTTCAGCGACCAGCTGCATTAGGCACCGACATGAAGACCGAGGAAATATTTCCCCGGGTAAATTCTCTGATCGGGTTCCAACTATTCTCTAACATTGTGAGTCTAAACGACAACCATCCCCTAGCCCGAGTTGGATGTTTTTTAAACTTTAAATTTGAGTATGGAGACCATTTATTTCTTTTGCTTTTTGTTGTTCGTGGTTGGGTATCTGTGGTATGCATTACTTGCTTACTTCCGAAAGAAGGCCGAATAGACACCAGTGCGCAAAAAAAAAGAGATCCGGATTGGATCTCTTTTTTTGTTTATGATTTTGTCTGCGGGGGGAGCGGGCCTTGCCAGAGGATATTTACAATCATCCACTTCCCTTCAAACTTAGCAAGCTGAAAATAGTCAGTTCCCCAGTGCGCGGTGAGTTTTCCACTGGCGGTCTGATCCTGTACATCGAAGATCTCAATTTTCTTTACGGCATCCTTAGGCAACCACCCTTTTGCATTCCACTTTCCAGCCAATTCCACCAGTTGCGTAAAAGTCATGATACCCTCATAGGCGTAGTCCGTCTTGTCTTTTCCTTTCCAGAAACCTTTTTTCATCAATTCCGGGTGCACGGACTTCTTGATCCGATCGGGCTGGGCAAGATATAGTGCGTCAACATAGTCTTCAATGGCTGCATAGACCAGGTCTTTGTCAGTGCTTTGCGCGTTGACAACCGTTGTTGCCATCGAACCAATCAGCGAGAACACAATCATTAATCTTTTCATATTCTTGGGTTTAGGTTTCATTCTTCCTTCATCATTTTATTCATTTCGCAAGGAGTGCACAGGATTCGATATGGCTGCACGAATTGACCTGACGCTGATGGTCACAAGCGCGATGAGCACTGCGATGAGAGCGGCTGCCGCGAAAATGCCTGCGCTCAATGGAATATGGTATGCAAAGTCTTCAAGCCAGCGATCCATCATGTAGTAGCTCAGCGGTATTCCGATTGCGCCCGCAGCAACAACCAATACTAAGAATTCCCTCGCGATTAACCCTACAATGCTCTCTACCGAAGCGCCAAGTACTTTTCGAATTCCAATTTCTTTCATTCGGCTCTCGATGGAGTAGGAGACCAACGCAAACAATCCAAGACAAGCGATGAGAACGATAATAGCGGAAAAGGTTACAAAAATCTGACCGCGTTTTTCATCCGCCTCGTAAAACCGCTGAAAGCTCTTGTCCAAAAAGGTGTACTCCATCGGATTGTTTTCATCGATAGAAGTGTTTACGGCTTTCAGTTTCTCAATCGTTTTGTCCCAATCGTTTGTTTGAATGCGCAAGGTGTAGTAGTCTATTCGCTGGATGACAGTGTTGGCAGCCCCAAAAATTAACGGCATCATCTCCTTTCTGAATGACTCAAAATAAAAGTCATCCACTACGCCAATAACCTCGACCCGAAAAACACTCTCCAGATTTTGGATCGATCCCCCGAAGCGAAGTTTCGGAATTTCGATGATCTGTCCGACCGGGTTGGAAAGGCCTAGTTGTTTAACGGCAAGTTTTGTGAGTATCACTTTTGTCGAGTCGCTTTTGCTATCAACAAAGTTGCGGCCTTCCAGTAACTTAATATTGTATGTCGTGAGAAAGTCCTGGTCGATACCAACGAAGATAGTTTCAATGGCATTTGCAGATCCGGCCTGGTTGATGGTTGTGATCGGGAAACTTTTCCATTCTCCGGGCACACGGGTAGAGGTGGAAATGTGCTGCACTTCCGGGACTTTGGCAAACTCTGCCTTTACCGTTTCAAAATCCCTTCGCAATCGGGCGCTGTTGATATCAATGACCAGCAGGTTATCAAGCGAAAAGCCAAGGTCTTTGCTGCGAATGTATTGAAGCTGTTTGTAAATGATGAGGGTTGAAGCGATCATTACTATTGAGATGGCGAACTGCGCCACTACAAGGATCTTCCTCACCGGAAGACTCCGGCTTCCCAGCCGTACGTCTTTCTTCAGTGCCTCCGAAGGGACAACGCGCGTGATGATGAATGCAGGGTATAGTGATGAAAGAATACCGGCAATGATCACCACACCGATGACCATGACGATTCCCTCCATGGAAAGATTCTGAACAGCCAGTTCTTTGTCGAGGAAAGTATTGATAAATGGAAGTGTGAGCTGCAGGAGTGAAATAGCGAGCAAAAGCGACACAGACGAAAGGACAATCGCCTCGCCCGAGAACTGTGCGATGAGCTGACTTTTGAGGGCACCTAACGTTTTGCGTGTACCGATTTCGCGCGTACGCTTGTAAGCCGCTGCGGTGGAAAGATTCATGTAGTTAAGACAAGCAATCAGCAGGATCAGAATGGCGACCGCGCCAAACATGTAGAGATAAAACGGTTTGATGGTGGCAGAGTTGACTTCATTACCCTGGATGCCATCCGAGTACAGGTGAACGTCTTTCAACGGCTGCAGGGTGAAATCGCTCCTGAATTCCTTTTCACCGCTATAGTTTCTCTTGACCAGCGCTGTAAGTTTTTTCTCAACATCTTCCTGCGAAGCTTCGGGTTTGGTTTTAATGTAAGTGATGTAGGAGTTTGACGCCCAATCGGAGTTTGCAAAATTTGTATACCATGGAAAAATTGTCGCCCATGAGCTTTCGGAGAAAAGAATGTCCAGTTGCAGATGTGAATTCTTTGGTGCGTTCTTCATTACGCCCGTCACAACAAATTCCACGGGTTGGTCATTGCGTTCCAGGCCTGACCAGAGGCGCTTGCCCATCGGGTTTTCCTTGCCAAAGTATTTTTCAGCGTACTTCTCTGATATAACGATCGCATCGGGAGTTTTAAGGGCGGTAGCAGGATCGCCTGCAACCAAAGGGAAGTCGAAAAATGAAAAGAAATTTTCATCGGTAGTAACCGTAACCTCATAATCGCGGTTTACCGGGTCGTTTCCCATGGTTATTCTACCCAGTGCGGAAAGACGCACGGCATCATCGATTTCCGGAATTTGCTTAAGGGCCTCAGGCGCAATTTTTCCAGCCACGGGCGCTACTTTTCTTCGTGTGCCATCGTCAAGCTGTTCGTCTTGCACCACGCGACTGATTCTCGTTGCGTCTCTGTGAAAAAGGTCGAAGCTGAGTTCATCATGAATATAAAGCGTGATCAAAATAAAGCAGAGGAAACCGAGGGTTAACCCGAAAATATTGATGATTGAAAACGTCCGGTTTTTCAACAGGTATCGTAACGCAATCTTAAAATAGTTGATGAGCATATTGATTTTTATTCAGTTCGTAAAATCTTGGCTGGGTTGCTTGCAGCGGCACGCAGTGACTGAAACAAAACAGTCAGCACCGTGATGCCAATGACCATCGCTGCAGCCTTAATAAAGATCAGGGGATCAATTTCGATGTGATACACAAATCCCTCGAGCCATTGCAGCGAGGCGTAATAACTCACTGGGATCACGACAATAAACGCAATGGCAATGAGTAGAAAATATTGTTTGGTCAGTAGCACCAGCAAAGACGAGATCTGTGCCCCGAAGATCTTGCGGATGCTGATTTCTTTTGAGCGCTGGTTTACACTGTATTCCACAAGGCCAAACAATCCCATGCACGCAATGAGAATAGCCAGCACCGTAAATGCAGAGAGCAACGCTGACAACTTTTCTTCATTCTTATACATCTTATCGAAGCTTTCATCAACAAACTGGTAGTCGAACGGCCACTCCTGGTCCGCCTTTTTCCAGGTGGCTTCAAGGTGTGCGATGGTTTGTTGCAAGTTATCAGGTTTAACTTTCATCGTGAGCGTAAAGAAGTAACGTGGCTCAATGTGCATGACAAGAGGCGTAATCTTTTCCCTGAAATTGCGGATGTGAAAGTTTTTTACAACGCCAACGACCTCTCCGTGTTTTAATGAGTCAGTGCCCCAGATCTGCCAGTCAACTTTTTTGCCGATTGCTTCGGAAGGAGTTCCGAATCCATAGGCTTGTACGGCTTCCTCATTAAGGATAAAGCCTGTTGATCGGTCAGCGGGTGCGTCTGCAGAAAAATTTCGTCCCGCCACGATGTCCATTCCGAAAGTATGAATGTAATCATGATCGGCTATGATCATATTCGCACCCCAGGCTTTGCCAGTGGCCGGATCAGTAATGCCGTCACCGGCAACAATGTCTCCGGGAAGGCCATAGCTCAGCGTGGCTGATAAAATGTTCGGGTGATTAGCGTATTCGTGCTTCAGCGCCTGGATGTTGGATCGCTGCGCCCGACTTAATTTGAGCACAAGCAATTGATCTTTTTCAAAGCCAAGGTTTTTGTTCTTCAGGAAGTCGTTTTGCGAAAGCACGATCATGGCGCTGATGATCAGAAAAAATGAAAATGCGAACTGAACAACGACCAGCACTTTCCGAAAATTTTCCACTGCGCCTGATCCTCCCTGGCTACCCTTGTGTGAGAGTATGACCGCTGGACGAAATTTCGAGAGGTGAAGGGCGGGGTAACATCCGGCAAGGCACCCCAAGGCCACCGCGCCAGCTACCAGAGCAACGATAACAAAAGGGCCAAACGGATCAGGGATAGATTTCTCAGCAAACGTGTTGACATAGGGGAGGATCGCTTTTGATACGGTGATGGCAATAATGAGCGCGAAGCAGGTGATTATTATGGACTCCATAATAAACTGCATAATGAGCTGTGGTCGGATCGCGCCCACGACTTTGCGAACGCCAACTTCTTTCATCCGCTTGATTGACCGGGCTGTGGAAAGGTTCACAAAGTTCAGACTTGCGATTACAAGAACGAGGATCGCAGTAATGGTGAGAATATAGACGGTCTGGCCATTCCCTGCTACGGCAATGTCCCATTGGAAATCCGCGGATTGCAAGTGGATGTCTTTAACGTTTTGCAGGTGCGGTTCATGACGAAAGCCCTGCGGTTTGGTTTGTGGATCTGCATACTTGTCGATCAGCAAATTGACTTTTTCCTCGAACGCCTTTGGGTCGGTACCTTCTCTAAGTTTAACATATGTGATATACTGCTGATTGACCCAATTCTCGTAGCGCACCGGTGCCCAGTTCTGTGTCAACGATGCGAACGATAAAATGTAGTCGAGCTTTAGGTGTGATGTGGAGGGCACGTTTTCAATAACGCCCGATACTGTGTAGTCGGACTTAGAAATCTTAATCGTTTTGCCGAGTGGAGATTCGTTGCCGAAATACTTTAGTGCTGTGGCTTGTGAGAGTACTACTGAATTCGCATCGGACAGGGCAGCGGCCGCGCTTCCTTCAATAAATTTTAGCGAGAGCATGTCTGTAATTTCCGGTTCAGCGAACACACCGTTCGATTGCTGGATCTGCTTTCCTTCAGTTTCAAACAGGTTGTCGCCAAAGGTACTCATGATGCGCAGCGTAGTCTCGACCTCGGGCAGATCCTTCTGGATGTAGGTGGCGAGTGGATAGGGTAGAACGGCCAGGTTTCCTGTCTCTCCATTGTCAGCGATGCGCGCGTTATACAACCTGAACTTGCGATCGACATCAGCAATGTGGGTGTCGAACTTCAGTTCATCGGAAACAAACAAGGCGATCGTAAAGACGCTTGTCAGACTAATAGACATGCCAAGAATATTGATGACGGAGAACAGTTTGTTCTTCATCAAATTCCTGAACGCGATTTTTAGGTAATTCGACAACATAGGCTGATTTAAGTATGGGGTTGATTCCAATTATTAGTCCAATAAAAAAAGGCCGATTTATGAATAAAAAACGAGGTTTGTCACGTCTGTGATGTGCGGGTTTGAGCGTTTTCGTTCGTAGGCGGTCAGTCCAAAAAAAAGCAAGGGCATGGATTTTTTTCAATGTATTTGGAAATACAGCTTTATGAAAAACAGAACTCAAAATACACCCGATGCTGGCAAACGTCAGGACGATCCTAAAAATCTGAGACGTGAGCCAAATGCTCCATCATCGGACAATCAGGAAGGGAAGAAGTTGCCCGGTGAATATCCACCGCAGGAAGATATCATGAACCGAAGGGATCAGCAACGCGTGGGACTCGATGAGGAGAACTTTACTCGCGCTATTGGTCACGAGAACAATATCCGCCCGAAGGAGGCAGTAGTGTCAGAAGGCAACGATGTGCTCGAGGAGCCTGTTTTGGGAAATATTGAAGACGCTGAGGAACCAGCTGCGCGGGAAATGGAACGGCCTGTTCCGAAGAACATTAACCTTGACAACGACAACCTGGAGTTTGCAACAGGCAACGAGTCTGACGTGACCGAGGAAGACTTACAGGCGCTTGGCCCGAAAGACCTGAGCATGGACATGGGAGAGGACGAGGAGTTGCTGAAGCACCGCGTGTGGCCGGTTGACATGGCAGGAAAGGATTTGGACATTCCGGGCTCGGAAGGCGCGGGCGAAACGTCCGGGGAGGCGATCGGTCCGGCTGACGAAGAAAATGATTTCTACAGCCTTGGAGGCGATGAGAAAGAAGACAATATGGAAGGCAAGTAGCTTGATAATCGATAAGAAAAACCTGCAATGCGTTGTCACTGCAGGTTTTCATTTTTTCCGGGGAGACCTATTCGTAACGAAGTGTGTTAGCCGGGTTGCTCATGGCTGCCTTAATGGTCTGCGAACTTACGGTGACCAATGCAATTAAGATGGCTGCGAATGCGGCTAACAGATAGAGCCAGATATTCAGGCCGATCCGATAGGCGAACGTATCAAGCCACTGATTCATAAAGTACCAAGCCACTGGCCACGCAAGCAAATTCGCGATAACCACCAGGATGATTATTTCGCGCGACAGCAATTGGACAATGTTGATCACAGATGCTCCCAGCACTTTTCGGATTCCGATTTCCTTCACGCGCTGCAAGGTGTTGAACGTTGCAAGGCCAAATAATCCCAGGCAGGCAATGAGAATAGCGAGCCCGGAAAAAATCGTAAACAATTGTCCCTGTTGCTGCTCGGAGCTATATAGCTGTGTGTATTGCTGACTGAGGAACGCATATTCAAACGGGCGGTTCGGTAAAAATTCTTTCCACACTTTCTCGATATGCTGCAGGCCCGCCTGCATGTTGTCTCCTGCAACCTTAACGGAAAGGCGATTATAAAAGCGTGAAGGATGGAAGACTACAGGTACGATCTCTTCATGCAACGATTCGAAATGAAAATCTTTCACAACACCAATCACCCTTCCTTTTACGTTGCCGTATTGAAATTCTTTGGTCAGGATTGATTCAGGCGTTTCACCAATCATCTTGACTGCAGATTCATTCAACACAAACGCGATCGAGTCGTCTGACTTTATTTCTTTCGAGAAATTCCTTCCTGTCACGAAGTCGACCTCATAAGCATCGAAGAATTCAGTGTCTACCCTGATGTTTTTCAACACAACGTTCGTGTTGGCGAGTGAATCTCCTTTCTGTACTTGCGCTGTTCCTTGTGAGTCGAGCAGGCGACCGGTTGGCACACGGCTGGATCGGCTCAACGTTTTTATCGATGATTGCTTCAACAGCTCGTTGTAGAAGGCATCGTAGGAGGGAACAAGCTCACCGAAGTACCGCAGCGTCACGACCTGATCTTTATTGTAGCCAAGATCGCGATCATTCAGGAACTGAAGTTGCTTAAAGGTGATCATCGTGGCAATGATGAGAACAATTGAAATGGTAAATTGCGCCACCACCAGGAATTTTCGCAAACCTGATTTTCCTTTAGCCGAGCCCTGGGATCCTTTCAAAATCGCTGCAGGCTTAAAACCGGAAATGACGAATGCCGGGTAAATGCCTGCGAGCGCTCCAACAATCAGCGCGACAACGATCAACCCTGCAAAGAGTACACTGTTGCTGAGTGGATTGAGGCTAAGGGCTTTTGATGTAAAGGCATTTAGCCAGTCTATTGCCAGAAACGCGAAAGCACACGCCAGCACCAGCGCAAAGAGAGAGATGAGTATCGACTCGCTCAGGTATTGGCTGATCAACTGATTCTTGAATGCTCCCACGACTTTTCTCAAACCAACTTCTTTCGCGCGTTTGGTGGCTCGGGCCGTTGAAAGGTTCACAAAGTTGAAGCAAGCAATCAGGATGATAAAGAGGCCGATGATCGACATCATGTACACGTTCTTCATACTGCCGTTGGTTTCCACTTCCGAATCCAGCTGGGAGCGAAGGTGGATGTCAGTCATTTTCTGCAGGTACAAGTGTGTAAAGGACGAAGGCTTTACAGCGTTTGGTCCCGTACCCATCGGCATGTGCTTATCCAGGAACGCAGGAAATTGAGCGGTGACCTTGTTAATGTCAAACGTTTCGTTAACCAGTGCGTATGTTCCGAAGGAATTGTTTCCGAAGTTCGTCTCAAGCCCGCGCCTTCCGTAAATGGTGCTGTCGTTCATGGTTGAAAACGCAACCAGGAGATCTGGATGCCAGTGAGATTGCGGAGGAAAATCCTTGAATACGCCATTCACTGTCATGTCATAGGCGTTTCCGATGCGGAATGTTTTTCCTACAGGACTTTCATCACCGAAGTACTTCTTTGCAGTTCGCTCAGAAACCATCAGCGTAAAAGGATCCACCAATGCTTTGTCCGGGTTTCCTTCAACCATCGGTATCGTAAAGATTTTTAGAATTTCTGGTTCCGCATAAAATGTATTGTCTTCATAAGCGGATTTCTTCTCTGTGCCGTTTTCCTGGTAAGCAACCGTAAACCGCGTTTGCAGCGTTCGCGCTACATACTCAAATTCAGGAAAATCGTTTTTCAGCAGTGGGCCGAAGGGAGGAGCAACGTGACCCAGGTGCAGGTTCACTGAGCCGTCCGGTGAAACAAAGTCCCTGGTGATGCGATAAATGCGTTCCGCGTTCGCGTTGTATCTGTCGTACGATAATTCATCTTTGACAAACAGAAAAATCAACAGACTGCAGGCCATGGCAAGAGCCAGTCCGAAAATGTTAATGAACGAGCTCAGCTTGTTCCTGAGAATCGCCCGGAAAGCAACTTTTAAATAGTTTCTGATCATACGGTTTTTGGAAGGTTATTATTCGTTTCGCAGGGCCTTAACTGGATTATTGACTGCGGCTTTCAGTGACTCGAAACCGACTGTGAAATAGGCGATGAGGAATGCAACAATTCCTGACAGTACAAACACGGTGAAGCCAAGCTCAATTTTGTATGCAAAGTTCTCGAGCCAGCTTGTCATCGCGTAATAGCCCAGCGGCACGGCCATCACAAACGCAATGATCACAAGTTTGATAAAGTCCTTCGACAGCATGGATACAATGTTTGGAACGGTTGCACCCAGCACTTTGCGGATGCCGATTTCTTTTATGCGTCTTTCCGCAACGTACACGGATAAACCGTAGAGCCCAAGACAACAGATCAAAATTGCCAACCCCGTAGACCAGGTGAGCATGAGTGAGATCTTGCTGTCTTCCTCGTACTGCTTTTTCACGCTGTCGCTGAGGAATTGGCTTTCAAATGGAGTGTTCGGAACAATCTTATCCCACGCTTCTTTCATTTGGGAAAGTGTCTGGGAATAATTTTCTGCCTGGATGGACGCGGTGAGGTAGATGTAGTTTGTTCTGCCTGACGGAACAAAAAATATCATCGGAGCGATCGGACGATGCAGCGAGAACTGGTGGAAGTCTTCAACGACACCAATAATTTCGAAACGCCTGTCACCGCCACCGTAGTTTGAAAGAAGCTGGGTTCCCAGCGCGTCCGATAGCTGAATCTGAAATTCTTTGAGGCAAGCTTCATTGACGATGATCTTATTATCAGGAAGAATGTAAGACAGGGTGTCTGTCTCTGCAACGAAATCGCGCCCCGCGAGCATTTTAATGTCCAGCACTTTAAAATAGTCTTCATCAACATGCACCACGCGATGCAGGATTCCCTTGTCAGGAGTTGATCCTTTTGGGAAGAGCGCGAAGTCGCGGAACACGGGTGTGGAAGGTAAACTTGTAGTAGCGGAGACAGCCTGAACGCCCGAGATTTGACGGAACGCATCACGCAGGTTGACGAATGAACGCGTGACTTCATCTGTTCGCATTGGCACCATGATTTTGTGTTCCTGGTTGAAGCCAAGCGGTTTTTCCTGGATGTACTTCAATTGCTTTTGTACGATGATGATCGAGGAGATCAATGTGATGGTAATCACAAACTGGAACACCACGAGTCCTTGCCGGAGCCAGCGCGAGCCATCGCTTGTCAGGCTCTTGTTTTTGAGAACCTTTGCAGGCTCGAAGGCCGAAAGGAAAAATGCAGGATAACTTCCAGCAACCAGTCCGGTGATCACACCAACAGCCAGCATCGCAGCAGCCACGAATAGAACGTTGGTAGCATTGATGCTCAATTCTTTTTCAGTCACCGAGTTAATCAATGGGAGGGCGAATACCACTAGCACGATGGAAATAATCAATGACACGAAAACAATGGTCATTGATTCACCCAGGAATTGCCGCATGAGGGTCCCGCGGTTCGCACCCATCGATTTTCTTACACCCACTTCGTTGGCGCGCTGCGAGGCCTTTGCGGTGGTTAGGTTCATGAAGTTAATGCAGGCGAGGAGGAGAATAAACAATCCAATCGATCCAAGAATATACACATAAACAATTCCGCCTGACCCTGTATCGCCAAACGTATCCGAGAAATCGGAATACAACCGGATATCGGTCAGTGGTTGAAGCTTGAGTTCCTTTTTAAGTCCTGCATTTTTCAAGTCCGTGCCAGCGTATTTTTCGAGCAATTCCGGGAGTTTTGCTTCTACCGCATCCGGGGACGTTGAAGGTTTCAACTTCACATAGCTGGCCACAAAATTATTCCATGCCCAGGTGCGTTCGGACATAATATACTGGCCCCAGCCCTCACTGCGCATGTTGAGGTAAAAATCGGCATCCAGGTGCGAGTTGAAATTGGTTTTTCGTACAACGCCACTCACTTTAAAGGTGTCGGATGATCGCCCACTGTTGATGATCAACATTTCATCAATCGGGCTCCTGCTGCCGAAGATTTTTTCAGAGAGTTTTTCGGACAAGAGCACGGTCGCAGGAGCATCGAGCGCGGTAGCAGCATCGCCTTCCTTCAACTGGTACGGGAACACATCGAGAAAAGTCGAGTCGACCAGCATTCCCTTCTTTTCATAAAACACGTTTTCGCCATAACGAATAAGGTGAACTTCGACTTCCGGAGGCTCAACTACGCGTGTCGCGGTTTCAATTTCGGGAACTTCATCGATAAGGTCCATGGCGATCGGAGGAGAGGTCCGCGGGAAGCTTTCCGGATTTCCTTCGCGTGTAAAGATGGTGTAGAGACGGTACACAGACTGGTGGCCGCTGAAATGCCGCTCGTAGCTAAATTCATCCTGGATGTACAAGGCGAGCAACAGACAGCATGCAATTCCGGTGGAGAGCCCGAGAATATTGATGAGCGAGAAGGTCTTATTCTTCAGCAGGTGACGAATGGCCACCGTAAAGTAGTTTTTGAGCATAACGGTTTGGGTTGGATCAGTAGTAAGACTCCCGGTTTTGCTAAACGTTACGGCAAAGACCGTACTTTTTAAATGAGGTTGCACGAAACGCTCAGAATGCCATTTTTATCTTTCGCGGCTGTTCGAACGTGGCATCCACTTGTCCAAAACCGGACTCTTTTTTATTTCCCCGTGTTCGTAAATGCCCTATCTTTGGATATGCTGCGAATCGCGTTTGTTGGGTTTTTGCTGTTTTCTAGCCTCATTACCTCTGCTCAGAATAACGATAGTCTGATTTCAGTTTTGAAGAACGAAATCAGCAACAGGGATCGGTATGTTGATGAGAAGCTTGAGCGAATCGAGCGACTCAAACACCAGCTTTCTCAAGTGGCTCGCCATGATCTTGAATCGAAGTTCGGGATTTATAACGGGTTGTACCATCAGTACAAGACATTCATCTACGATTCGGCTTTCCAGTATGCAAAAAAGCTCATCATCACTTCATTCCAGCTTAATGACCCGGCACGGATCTGCTATGCGCGGGTCAAGCTTGGGTTTATCCTGATCTCATCGGGCATGTTCAAGGAAACATTTGACTCCTTGCAAAAAGTAGAGGTGAAGTACCTGGTCGACTCTACCCGCATCGATTATTATCGGCTCCTTTCACGCGCGTGGGCCGACTTAAATATTTACAACAACGACCAGCATTACAGAACGTATTACGTAAGCCTGGATCAGCAGTATCTGGACTCAGCCATTATGTTTAGTCCACCCAAATCTTACCATTATTACTACTTCGGTGGAGTTAAAAATATTCATCTGCGTAACTTCGAAAAGTCCATCGCAATGATTGATACGCTTTTGCGGACTCAGAAACTGACCTATCCGCAGCTGGCTGTTAACTATTATGACTTCAGTAACGCCCATCGGAATATCGGGGATGAGAAACATGCCATTCAATACATGATCATGTCATCACTTTCAGATATTCGCGCAGCAACAAAGGAGACGGCCGCGATGCACACGCTCGCCAGGATGCTTTACGAAAAGGGTGACACAGAAAATGCTTATACTTTTATCAAGCAGGCACTCGATGATGCAGAGTTCTATGGTGCGCGTCAACGCAAGGTTGAGATCATGTCCATCCTTCCACTCATCGCTTCTGCCCAGCTGAATTCGATTGACGAGCAGCGAAAGGTCTGGATTACCTATTCCGTGGGTGTTACGGTCTTAATACTTGTGATCGTAGTCTTTTCGATAATTGTTTCGAAACAATTGAAGAAACTGAAAGCCGCGGAAGCCGTGATCCGCAACGCGAACAAAAACCTCCAGGAGATCAATCATAAGTTGATCGAAGCTGATAAGATTAAAGAGGAATACATCGGCTACTATTTCAGCAACAATTCATCGTACATCGACAAGATTGAATCGTTTCGGAATTCCATTGACCAGAAACTTCAAACGCGTAAGGTTGATGATATTCGTTACCTGGTGAATACCATTAACCCGGTTCACGAACGGGAGGAGTTATATTTCAATTTTGACAAGATCTTCCTGAAGCTGTTTCCGGATTTTGTACGCATTTTTAATTCCTATTTCGAGCCGGAGAACCGAATCGTTTTGAAAGAGAACCAGCTCTTAAACACGGAGTTGCGGATTTTCGCGCTCATTCGTTTGGGGATTAACGATGCGGAAAAAATTGCGAAGATCCTGGGATACTCGGTGAATACGATCTATGCCTATAAGAATAGAGTCAAGAGTAAATCGGTGCTTCCCAATGACGAATTTGAGGACCGGATCATGGAAATAAACAGCCTCTCAAGCCCATGAAATCATCATATTTCGTTTATATTTTCCAACGAACGATTTTTTTTAAGATTCAGGTTATCAGAAAGTTGCCGGTAACGACCTGCAATATTTTTTATATTTTCGATTGATAAATTGCCATCGGGACACTTGAGGTGTTTTTTTGTTATAAGTGGAGAACCTCCGCAAACCACTTAAACATCTCCTATGGTTAAGACACTTCTGCCACCGCTTTCTGCGTCACGCAACTTTGAATTTATCGGAAATCACAAGGATGATTCATTGGTTATTGGAAACTACGGGGATGCCAAGGTTGTTGCGAAGGGCAATTTCGACCTGTCAGGATTAGTCTATTGCTCTAAAAACTCGGTCGAAATTTCAGCCGAAGGAGAAGGAACCCTTTCGCTGCGTGGAGTGTGCAAAAGGGTAATTATTCGCGGTGTTCGCGGCAACACAGTTTTAGACCTGTCTCAATTGACGAGCAAGTTCATTTGGTGTGAATCCGTGAAAGACAAAGTGGTGATCAAGCTCGGACCCACAAAAGTTATCGAGCTTATAAGCCTGGATCACGAAGCGGCCGTTCATCATGACGGAAAGGCTGTGCTGATGAATTACGCCCTGCGTGGCAATTCAAAAATTCATACTCAGAAGGGAAATTAACCTGCTGTTTCTTTGGCGTCCGAAAAACGCTACCAGCTACTTCACGCTCACTCCTGCGGAAGTTAATTTTGCTTTGGCCTCCGTCCCAACTTTCCATGTCTCGTCAAAGTACCCATCCGCAACAACTTCCTTCAAACTGTTCCTGAAGAATACGAAATCTTTCAATGCGGGGACTTCGGCAAATGAAGGAGGGAAGCGATAGTTTTGGTTCTGGGAATTCGCCCACCAGGGAAGTCCCGAGCTCACGGCAACGTAGTGTCCATCGATCGGGTAAACGTAAAACAGACCATGATCGCCTGTTTTGCCTGACTCCAGGTGGAACGGCAGTTGATTTTTATATTTATCGATCAGCAAATTCGTCTCTGCTGTCCCAAACAAAACCAGATTGCATGACTCCAAATCGCTAGGGCGAACATCTTTATCGGCAACCACTCTTGGGAAGAACATGATCCTGTTCAGGAACGGTCCTCGATAGAACGACCAGTTTGCAGCTTCGTTGGCCATATCTATACGTTTCTTCTGCTCCTCCGGAGATGGACTGCCAGCAGTTCCATACACATAAATGTGTCGGGTTGCAAAAGCTTCTCTGATCGGTCCTTCGAGTTTGGTATTCTTCATGGCATCGGTGACTTCTGCTTTGGATGCCGTCCATTTGCCGTCCTTTTTCGAGAAGGAGAGTGATTCCTTGTTTTCGGTTTTGATTTTCTTGCCATCAACGCTTACGACAATCGGCTTACCGGAAGAATACCTGGGATGGTTCGACAACGATACCGTGAATCCGTCCAGGTTAGTGGTGGTGATATCGAGTTGATTTGGTGCGGCAAATTTTGCATCGATCTTCGCGAGTGTTCCAGGTGTTAGTTTGTCGAAGGTTACCCAATAAGCTTTGTTGTATTTGTATTGCGTGGTGTTGAACGTGACTCGATCTGGAAATCTGTTTCGCTTGAACTTGTCGAACCACGTGAATACCGCTCCATCTTTATAGGCATTTACCCAGCTGTCGTGCGCCACCCCGGGGTATTCCGCATACTCAACAGTTGCGCCCATCGCTTTCAGTTTTGAACTCCAGTCGCGCGAAACGCTGACAGGAACAGCTGGATCCTTGTCCCCATGATGAAAATGGGCAGGCAGGTTCAACGCGTTCTCTATGAGTTGGTCTGTACCCTGCGGAGGAGCAGGACAGACCGGAACGATAGCAGCCCAAATGTCCGGTCGCGTCATACCAATCCAAAGGGTTCCACCACCACCCATGGAAAGACCGGTCAGGTAGGTGCGGTCCTCATCGATGTTGAAGCGTTTTTTTACATCGGCCAGCACATCGTAAACATCTTTTTCTGGAATTCCCTGGTAGCCTGCCGTGCCGCGTGCGTAAGGTGAGGCTACGATGTAGTCAACATCATTCCATTCCGGGAAATACCGCGAGGCTTCAACATCAGTCTCCCCGTTGGAATTACTTTTACCAAACACGCGTCTGAGGGCAAGCCGGTGGTTCGAGCCAGCGCCATGAAGCATGATAACCAGCGGATACTTTTTATTCTCATCGTAATTTTTCGGAAGGTAAAGTCCATACGGCTGCTCGGTGTCATCGGTGTCAGAGTGAAAGGAGAGAACCTGAGGGCCGGAAGGAAGCGTTTGACCTAACGCGAACAAAGTTAAGTGAAATAGCGCGGTGGTAAATATTCTCGATTTCATAGGGAGATAATTGGACGGTGGAAGTTAAATCCCTTTTTCGAATCGAGCAACGTTAATTTTTCACCGGTTGATCAACGCAATAAAAAATTGTTTTGAAATCCAGTACGTTTCGGTTTGGTCTTCGTGGTCGCTTACTGGTTTTTTAATTTGTGCAGAAAAGTTTGGTCTTTTTCAGTCCGATTTTGCCAGGGTATGAGAAGTACTCCCCATGTATTTCAATAACAGACCTTGGCAGAACACAATACATTAAACTGGCAACTGGAAGCCGGCAACCGGATAAAAATTTCCCGGCCACCAGTTCCCCGTACCTTCCTGTCTTTTTTTACTTCGCTCCCTGCTTCATCAACTTCTCCAAATCGTTGTTCACAGAAAGAATCAACAGACATGTTGCCGTGCAGAACACAGGACTCGTAATGCAATGATGTCCGTTCCAGCTTCCATCATTGTTTTGAATGTTCAACAGCCGTCCACTCATGTTGTCATACCATTTTTTCCAGCTATCATCTTTGCCGATGATCATACTTTCGCCAGTCTGTAAGTAGCTGAGAAATTCTTCGCCCCCATTATTGCCAAAGCCGCTCATCACATCTTCGCGTTGTGCCTGCACCTTTGCGGACTCATACACATTGTAGGCGGTTGAAAGCTTGAGGGCGTCATCTTTGTCGTATCCGATCTTTTCCAGGTTTTCAGCTGTCACCGGTGCAGCCGCATCCACGCGTCCTTCCGCTTTTGCACGCGCAAGTTCCTCTTTCACCTTCCTTGCTTCTTTTGCACTTGCTCGTGCTGAGCCAGTGACGGAGTAAAGCACAATTCCGGCACCCATGTCGGTGTTCACACTACCCGATGCAGGGTCATAGTTTTTCTTTTGGAACTCACGCGATTTGTCCAGCGCTTTCTTGTCAACCTTCGCGCCATTGGCTTCTGCGGCTTCGAGCGCATTGGTGGCAAACGATGACTGGAGAACGCCAGCCCACCCTGCACCGGCAGTGCTGCCATTTGAGTCTTGTGCTTTCTGAATTTTGCTGACGCAGACATCAAGCGCTTTTTCTATTCTTCGCTTTAAGCTTTCGTCATGCGCGGCATGTTGAACCACATCTGCGAGAAATTGTGCTGTTAGCACCACATCGATGTTGGCTCCGAGTTTGGTTTGGATCTGGGTTCCTGTTAGTTCTGTGATGTTCGGGTGCGAAGGTGACGATTTTTCAATGGTCTCCAGGAGATAATTCAACGCTTTCTTTACCTGCGCAGAATTTTTCCCGGCAGTCAGCGTACTTCCGCTTCGTACCAGGGCCATCGCAACCATGGAGGTGGTGGCCGGGTCGGTTTGCACCGCGTGCGGATCCCTGATGTCTTGGCGTGAATGGCTTCCTGCGCCCCATCCACCATTTGCATTTTGGGCTTCAATGATCCAGCTGAGTCCGCGCGAAACGGAGGCAAGGACTTTCTCAGGGGTCTTGTAAACAAATGACGAGTCTGACGATTCTTCACCCATCAACGTCCGGAACACACAACCTTTGGGCGGAACAAATCCGGTTTTCTTCTTTACATTTTTTACATCTGCTCTGCGAAATGTAAATGAAAGCAGCATGACGGTGCTCGCAATGAGCAGCGACATAGCGATAATTTTCCACGGCTTCATAAAAAATTTGTTTTGGTTTCTACAAGCAAGGATTCACCAACGCGATGATTCCATAAATGCCTGAGTGAAGAAACGGGTTTGCTGCGCGTTTTGGCACGTGGAGTTAGTGAAGGCAGGGTTTGACTGAGTGAAAAGGCGGCAAAGCGGGACCGGGAACCTGCAATTAGGTACGTTTGCAACTCCGAACTCGAAACGCAAAGCTTTGAACCTGAAACCTGAAACTTGAAACTTGAAACCTGGAACCCTAACGCGACACCAAACCTCCGGAACTTGGTTTTTTGTTAGTCGTGCTGAATGTGAGTTCTTCCAAACACAAGTCTGCGATTGACGTGTGCTCCACCATTCACATAGATGTCAGGTTCGCCAAATGCATCAACCCGAACTTCTTCCGTAGATGTAATTCGCAGCTGCCCCTCGCCAAAAATGCTTGTTGATGCGTACGCACTCTTCAGGTCGCGTGTATCAATTTTGTTCTCACCGTACAATTTGTATTTCTGTTCCACGACCTTGCCTTTGCTGATCTTAAGCTTATTGGTTCCGTATAAAGTTGCCTTGAAGAAATCAGTTTTCAGCGAAGCCAGTGTAATGTCATTTTCACCGTACGCACGAAGCCTGAACTCGCTTGATTCGATCGGATCATAGCACGTAAGCTCCTGGTTGCCGCGAATCTCCAGCCCTTCGAGTGATCGATAGGTGACGTACGCGGTGATTGAAACCCCGTCATACATGTTTCTTCTTGATCCGTAGCTCGGTTCATAGGGATCCATTTTTTCTACCTTTCGGGCGTTATCGAGGTATATGTGTAGCGTATGATTTGAAACTTCGATGTTGATCTTACTCTTGCTTACATCGTTATAGACTAACCTGATGCTTTCTTTGTCACCCTTCTTTAAGATGAGATTAACCCTTGGTGAGGCGATTATATGGGAGAACGATTTGAGTTCCTTTTGAATTTCTTGCTGAGCGAATGCCCCTGCTGTCACGAGTAAGCTTAGGGCGACAAGGAATGATTTCTTCATAACGGTCGTTTTATAGTGCTAAGACTATCATAAGACAGCGAGGGTTGCTTTTACCCCTACTCATTTCGTAAAGAATTTACAGGATTTCCGGAAGCTGCCCTAAGGGCCTGAAAACTAACTGAAAACAGCGCAATTACAAAGGTTATGGCGCCTGCGATCAGAAAAACCCACCAGGGCATGGTAATGTGGAAAGCAAACTGATCCAGCCACAGTCCCATAACCCACCAGGTGAATGGCCATGCGAGCACGTTGGCAATAAGTACCAGTTTAAGAAAGTCCATGTTCAGCATTCTCACAATCTCATGAACGGTGGCCCCCAAAACTTTCCTGATACCAATGGCTTTGCGTTGCTGCTCTGCCGTGAACGTTGCGAGTCCATATAGGCCGAGGCAGGCAATTAAGATCGCGAGCAAAGTGAAAATAATGAACAAGGTGCCGATTCTTTTTTCAGTTTCGATTTTGTGGCGGAAGTTGTCCTCCACCAACGTGTATTCAAACGGGGCAGTAGGGGCGAACTGTTTCCATAGTGCGTGGATGGCCGAAATGCCCTCCTGTGTTTTGCCCGCTTTAATTCGAACCGCCATTTCCCAGTTGGGCTCGTATCCCAGAACAACCGCAAGAGGCTGGATTGGGTCCTTAAGGCTTTTGAAATTGAAATCCTTCATGATTCCAATCACCTGTCGAATCCGGCCGGAAGGCTGATCATACCCGGAATATACTTTTTGTCCATCCACTACTTTAATTCCGAGCGCTTCAGCTGCTTTTTCGTTCACGATCAGGTAAAGGGAATCTTTGTTTGAAGTTTGTGAAAAGAATCGTCCCTGGAGCATAGTGTACCCCATGGTCTTCAAGTGGTCGTAGTCCATTTCATACACGGCAAACAAATGGTCCTTATCCGAATTTTCATTCCTGAAAATTGACTGCCAGTCGATGTTGGGGGGAAGGCGATTGCAATAGCTTGCGGAAACCACATGATCGCTTTTTAAGAGAGCCTCCTTAAAGGCTTTTCCATTACTTCCCAGGTTGCGCGTGTGCAAGAGGTTTACGATGTTTTCCTTATTAAAACCAAGGTTAGCTTGCTGCACGTACTGAAGCTGTTGATAAACTATCATTGTGGCGATGATGAGCGCGGTGGAAATAAAAAACTGGAATACGACCAGGATATTTCGGATGCCATAGCTGCGGAGCTTTGCGCGCAGGTTTCCTTTCAACACCTCGACCGGACTATATTGGGTCAGATAAAACGCGGGATAACTTCCGGCCACCAGGCCAGTGATGAGAACGAAGATCAGGAGACCACCAATGAACTCAACATTAAACAGCGTAGTGAATGAAATTTCTTTGTCCGTAAAGTAATTGAAAGGTTGCAGGATGGCAATCAGCAACACAAGTGCCAGTACCACCGCAATCCCGACATACAGATAAGACTCCATCAGGAACTGTGAGATCAGCCGTGCGTTTTGCGCACCCACCGACTTCCTGACAGCCACTTCTTTTGCGCGGCTTGCCGACTGTGCTGTTGTCAGGTTCATAAAGTTGATGCAAGCAAGGAGGATGATGAACGCTGCAATGCAACTAAAAAGATAAATGTATTCAATGCTGCCGTTGCTTTCGATTTCATCCTGGAGGTTCGACTGGAGGTGGATCTGCCTCATCGGTTGAACAAAATATTTCAGCTCATTCCCTTGCTTTCGGAATTCCTCCAGGGTGAGCTTCCTCACTTCCTGCAACTCTTTGTTCAGCTTGAACGATAGCAGTTGATTGATCCGTTCATTAAGCAACGTGGGGTCGGCATCTGCCTTCAATTTGAAATACGTTAGCACCTGCGTTGAGATCCAGTCTTCCCGTTGGGCGGCATCCCACGAGTCGAGTGAGAGGATAAGCGTGAAATGAAAATGGCTGTTCAGCGGAGCATCTTCTGCGATACCGGATATGTATACCTCGTATCCCTGGGCCATTTCCATCTTCTTTCCGATGGGTGAACGGTCGCCTTTTCCCTTGTAATCAAAATAACGTTTAGCCGCTGATTCCGATATCACAACTTTACGTTCACCCGCCAGGACCGAATCGGGATGTCCTTCGATGAGGTTGAAATTGAAGAATCGAAAGAAGTTTCGGTCCGCCAGCAGCAGGTATTTTTCGGTGAAGGATTTGTCCTCATAGTGAACGGGAAAGGTTGCCCATTTCACGAGCCGCGTAGAGGACTCAACACCCGGCAGTTCTTTTTGAAGAGCCCGAGATAGAGGAAACGAGGTTAACGTGGATTGAACGCTTTTACCCTGAAGTTTTCCCTCGAAGCCAACGCGGTAGGTACGGGCAACGTCTGGATGAAATTTGTCGTACTGAAGTTCATCCTGGATGTAAAGAAGGATGAGAAGACTGCACGCGATCCCCAGCGTTAGACCAGATATATTGATGACAGAAAAGCCCCGCTGTCTCGACATGAAGCGCAGGACAATAAGCAGGTAATTTTTTAGCATCGGGGATTTGTCCCCAATATACTAAGGATGCAGGAAGTGAGGAAGAGATGCCGGTTGTTTTTACCAGCATCTCACAGGGTGACTATTCATTTCGAAGTGAGTCAACCGGATTGCTGAAGGCGGCTTTCAATGCTTGAAAACTGATGGTGGCCATAGCGATGAGCACAGATGCCACGCCCGCAGCAATAAAAATTCCGACACCGAGTTTAATGCTGTATTGAAAATCTTCCAGCCACTTGCTCATCACAACATAAGCGATACCGCTGGCCAGCACAAACGAAACAAGAATCAGCTGGATAAACTCCGAAGACAGTTTGATCAGGATGTTTCCGTTGCTGGCGCCCAGTACTTTCCGGATGCCGATTTCTTTTTTACGCTGCTCAGCTGTGAAAGCCGAAAGAGCGAACAGCCCCAGCCCCGCAATTACGATCGCCAGGACCGTAAAATGAGTAAACATCGTGGCAAATGCCTGCTCGTTACGATACAGGTTGGCGAACTGCTCATCCAGGAACGCGTACTCGAAGGTCCTTCCGGGATTTACTTTCTTCCAGGTTTCTTCGATGTGGGCAATCGTCTCGCTCATGTTTTCCGCTTTAACTTTAATGGCAACGGCAGGATTGTTTTCACTATAAAGCATAAACATTGGCTCGAGCTTGTGACGGATGGTGGCGAAGTGGAAATCCTTGACGACACCCACCACGGTGTACGCTGTCAGGTCTGTGGGGTTCGGTCCAGACTGAAGACTGATCCGCTTGCCTATTGCATCGTCCCACTTCAAAAGCCGAGTCATTTCTTCATTGATGATCATGGAAGTAGAATCGGCAAAGTCTTTCGAGAAATTCCGGCCAGCAATCATTTCCATGCCCATTGCGGGAATGTAGGTTTCGTCTGCTGACATAATGCTTGTGATGATGTTCGTTTCACTTGTAGCGCCATCTGGTACGATGTTCGTCCTTCCCAACTGTTGTCCTATGCGAGCGGAGGCTGTCCCGACTTCTTTTATGTTCTCGTTTCGTAGAAGTTCGGTCTTGAATGTTTGCGATAACCCAACTGCCGCGCCACTCTGCTGTATCGTGATCACCTGGTCGCGGTCATAGCCGAGATCAGCTGTGTAGATATACCGCATCTGCTGGTAAACGATTCCCGTGCCAACCATCAGTGCGATTGAAATGGTAAACTGAAGAACGACCAGGACTTTTCTCAACCGGATTCCACTGTTGGAATTTTTAAAGGAACCTTTTAATACCATGATCGGCTTGAAACCGGAAAGGACGAAGGCGGGATAAATTCCGGCAAGCAATCCTACTAAAAGAACCAAGCCTCCAATCACAAGCAGGCTTTCAGGTTTCAGCAGCAACATGAAATCGGCATACCGTTGATAATTGCTGTTCAGAATGGGTGTAAGCGCGAACACGAGTCCAATGGCAATGACCGCAGCAATCAGCGTGACAAGAATAGATTCGACAAGATGCTGCCCGATCAATTGATAACGAACGGCACCAATTACTTTTCTCATGCCCACCTCCTTGGCGCGGCCTGCGGACTTTGCAGTGACAAGGTTCATGAAGTTTACCGCTGCGAGAAGCAGGATCAGGATCGCGATGATCGTCAGTACATACACGTTCAATTCATCCGACTTGTTTGCATTGGTTTCGAACAGGATATCTTTTGATTTCAGGTGAACGTCTTCCAGCTTTTGAACCACGGGCGTAAAGAACTCAAAAGCATTATTCTTTTTACTGATGGCCTGAAGTTTTGTATTCAGATCGCTTTCGCTAACAGGCTTGTCGAGCTGTAGATAGGTAAAGCAGAAGATTCCCTGCCATGTCTCCAACGACTGGCGAAGGCCGTCTTCATTCTGGCCCGGCACAAGGGTGCGCAGCAGGTCGAATTGCAAATGAGAATTTTTTGGCTGATCGGCCAGCACTGCGGTAATGTTCAGGTCAGTGTTTTGATTTAACCGGATGGTTTTGCCAACGGCACGTTCATCACCGAAGATTTTTTTCGCGAGCGATTCCGTGATTGCAATTGAGCCTGGCTGGTCAAGGATCCCCGTGGTGGCACCATCAATGATCTTAAAATCAAAGACTTCAAATACAGATGGATCAACACGGAATGCAGCCTGGCATTTCAGGGCTTTGTCTTCGTAGCTGAGATCATAGGGCTGTCCGCCTGTGAAGCGAACGCTGTTCACTACCTCGGGGAGCTCCGTATTGGCAGTCGGCCCCAGCATCGGCTGTGTTACACCGACAAGCTTACTGCTAACACCTTCTGCACTGTCGATTGTCAGGATGCGGACAATATTCTTGAAGTTCCGGTGATACGTATCGTACGAGAGATCTTCTTTCACATATAAGTAAATCATCAGGCTGGCAGCGAGGCCAAACGCGAGCCCGCAGATCTTGATGAAGGAATATCCTTTCTGCTTGAGAAGATTCCGGAAGCCGATTACAAAGTAATTTTTAAACATAGATTGTTAAAGTTGTCGCTGACGCCAATTTCAATTACGGTGCCAGGATTTGTACTGACAGTAGGATGATGCTTTCGGCACAATAGTTCTGAATCGCTGAACGAATTTGATATAAAATGTCCGATGACGGGACTGAAAAACGTTAATCAATGTTAAAATACGTTAATAAAGCTTTCGTCACTCTGAAGCACAATGGGAATCAACCTGCATATGGTGTCTCGTCTATTCACTTCGCAATGAATCCACGGGGTTGTTCAGCGCGGCCCTGATCGATTGACTACCGATCGTCACAAACGCCACCACTAGCGCAACCACGCCAGCGATTGAGAAGATCCACCACTCGATAGCAATTTTATACGCAAATTCCTCCAGCCATTTATTCATACCGTACCACGCAACCGGAACCGCAACCAGAATCGCCATCGCCACCAACTTGATGAAGTCTGTGGACAGCAACTTGACGATGTGCGCCACCGAAGCTCCCATCACTTTCCGTATTCCGATCTCCTTCGTGCGTTGTTGTGCGGCAATAGCCGACAGCGCGAAAATTCCGGAACATGAAATGATAATCGCTACCACTGCAAAGAACGTAATCAGAATGAGGGTGCGCTCAACGCTCGCATACTGCTTGTCAAATTCTTCATCCACAAAGAAGTAGCGGAAGTTGCTGAACGAGTCGAGCCCTTTCCATTCGT
The DNA here is from genome assembly GCA_036402075.1 of Chryseosolibacter sp. GTDB lineage: Bacteria > Bacteroidota > Bacteroidia > Cytophagales > Cyclobacteriaceae > Chryseosolibacter. Next base: position 45,173 of record DASWTP010000187.1, read on the forward strand.
TGGCAAGAAAATCGATTACACCTTGCGCCTGCGCGGGACGTAGTTTCACGCTTAGGTAGTTCGCATGGTCTATCCATTTCGGGTGCAGGAAGTGGTGAATGAGTGGCTGGACATTACCTTCGAGCGATCGGTAATGAAAGTCATCGAACACGCCAATCACCGTGAACATGTCATTTGTTCCGTTACCTCGCAGGGTCTTACCGACAGCACTGTGCCAACCAAAGGCTGTGGCTGCAGCACGATTAATCATGACATAGTGCACGCTATCGGCAAGCGAGGGATAGAAATCACTTCCTTCGATTACCTTCACCCCGTACAAATTGAGGTAATTATGATCTACAGTTGCCTGCCGCAGCGATACAGGTTCCGGATGGTCTTCTGAGAAAAATCCATTGTAATTTTCATAGTACCTGCCGGGCACAGCCTGCGAAAGTGAGATAGCCGATACCTCTGACCGGCCCTCCAACGCATGGAAGACGCCTCTGAGTTTAGTGCGCGCTGCTTTTTCGTCAACGTAACCGGTCCCCAGGTTGGCGACCAGTACGTGCTCCTTTGTGAAACGGACATCGGCAGATTTCATAAAATGGATCTGGCGCGAAGCCACGATCACACCGATGATCATTGCAATAGATACGGAAAATTGCGCGACAACCAGAACATTCCGAACGGTAACCTTATTGTTATAGTTTGGAATTTTGCCTTTCACCGCGTTTACGGTGCTGAAGGAAGAAAGGTATCCTGCGGGATAAGCACCTGCTGCAAATCCAATGAAAAGAATCATTAGCACTGACACTATGCCCAGATCGATTGCATTGGCAGTTGATAATACAAGTGACATGTCGAGAACAGTGTTCACCATTGGCAGGCAAAGTTGAAGCACACCAAGGCTGATGACACAGGAGACAAGTGTGAGGAGTGCTGCCTCGAGGAAGAACTGCATAATGATCGATTTTTTTGCCGATCCCATCACTTTGCGCAAACCCGTTTCCTTCAACCGCTTCAAAGACGATGCGATCGACAAATTCATAAAATTGATAACTGCCACGAGCAGAATGAGGAGTCCAATGGTTGCCAACCCGTAAATGAACGTTTCATTTCCGGATTCGGACTGACGGAGGTCGGCCAGTGGGAAGAGCTTGACAACGCGGTCTTTCGCTGCGGGATCGTAATGCTTTTTCACGAAGTTGGGAAGCTTCGCGCGAAGGGCAGCCATATCTGTACCTGGCCTGACTTTTACGATCGCGTGTGCAATCGTGTTGTACCAGTTGCCCATTTGCATAAAATCTTTGTCTGCCTCTTTTTCAGTGATTGAGATCAGCACGTCTGGTACGATGCTGGAGTTCGCAGGAATTGCTCCCAGCACTCCGCTCACAGAATATTCTTTACCCGTCTCCAGCCGGATTACCTTTCCGACCACATCGGTTGAATTAAAAAGCTTGATCGCAACAGGAGTGGAGATGACGATCTGATCTTTCCCATAGAGGCAGGTTTGTTTGTCACCTGCAACCAAGGGAAATGTGAGCGTCTGCAGGAACGTGCTGTCGACATAAAGAACACTTTCGATGAATTTCTTGTCACCATCAATCAAAACGTGTTGCTCCCAGTCAAAGAATCGTGTGCCGGTCTCAATTTCCGCGAACTCTTCTGTCATGGTCGGCAACAGGGGAAGCACTGTCTGGTAATAGGCTGCTTCGTCATCACTGCCTTCTTTTTCGCCTTCACCCACAATGTAGATCCGGTCAAGGTCTGCATGAAATTCGTCATAGGTCAATTCGTTCTTCACGTAGAGGTAAATCACCATGCTGGATGCAATGCTGACGGCCAGACCGATCACATTGATCGTTGTAAAGAGTTGGTTTTTGAGCAAAAACCGGAAGGCTGTTAGTAAATAATTACGGAACATAGTCAGAAATCTATTCGTTGCGTAGGGCGTTAACAGGATTTTTTGAGGCTGCGTTAATGGATTCAAAGCTCACGGTTACCACAGCAATCACTAATGCACCCGCTCCAGCGATCGTAAAGATGGACATTGTCACGGGAGCCTTGTAGGCAAAATTCTCAAGCCAGCTTGTAATGGAATAATATGAGAGCGGGATCGCGATGATGAACGCAATGACAACCAGCTTCACAAATTCCCCCGACATCATGGCAACAATTTGGGAAACGGATGCGCCCATCACCTTGCGAACACCGATCTCCTTAAATCGTCTTTCCGCCATGAAGGTTGAAAGTCCATACAATCCAAGGCAGGAAATAATCATTGCGATCACGGTGAAGCTGGTAATGACGCTGGCCACACGTTTGTCTTCCTCGTATTGCTTTTTGATGTTCTCATCCAGGAATGTGTACTCGAAGGGCGTCTCCGGGTTCAGCCTGTTCCAGATAGATTCAATGGAACTGAGTGTTTCGGAGGTGTTTTCGTTTTCGATATCCGCAATCATGTAATCGTGATCGGTGATGTCAGATTTCAGAAAATACAAGATCGGGAAAATTTCTTCCTTTACGGATACGTGATGGTAGTCTTCCATGACCCCGATGACTTCATATTCATTCCGCTCTCCGTTGCGGTCGGAGTAAATCGTTAAGCCAGCGAGTTCATGAGGCTCGAATCCTAAGCGCTTCGCTGCCGTGGTGTTCAGAATAACTTTGTTTTGTGTGTCTGCTTCACGATTTTCGGTAAAGCCCCGGCCCGCCACAATCTTCAGCTTCATTACGTCCATAAAGTTTGGCTCGACTGACATGTTCTTGATCATAACACCTTTTTCCATGGACGATCCTTCCGGAAACAACGTGAAATCATGCCAAATGTGAGAGCCTGGGATGTAATTGGTGCCCGTGATGCTTTTTACCGCACTGATCTTCAAGAGTTCATTTCGCACGCCCTCGAAGCTCTTTCGCGCAGCATCTGAGCGCAATGGCAGGATCAGTTTGTTTCCGCTTTCGAAGCCGAGGTCTTTATCCTGCATGAACGACAATTGCCGTGTGATCATGACCATGCCACACACGAGTGTGATTGCTACAACAAACTGAAAAACAACGAGACTCTTTCGCAGCAGGCTTCCGGATTGATTCACGTTCATCTTCCCTTTCAGCACTTTGGCGGGTTGAAACGAGGATAAGTAAAATGCAGGATAACTGCCCGCCAGCAGACCCGTGACGATTGCTATAGCAAAGAGCGCACACAGAAAGAAATAGATGTTGTCTGAATCGAAGCTGATCGTTTTGAGCGTAACCTCATTGAACATAGGCAGGAGTAACTGCACTATACCCAGGCTTACCAGAATAGCAAGGGTTACAATCACCATTGCTTCGCCAAGGAATTGCGCTACGAGTGAAGACTTATAGGCCCCCAGTGTTTTCCGGAGCCCGACTTCATTGGCGCGTTTTGTCGCTTTGGCCGTGGATAAGTTCATGAAGTTGATACAGGCGATGAGCAGAATGAAGACGGCAATAGATGCGATCACGTATAGGTACATGATCCTCGGCCCACTGTCACCGTATTCGGCATGAAGGTAAAGATCGTTGACCGGAAACAGGCCCAATTGTTTTTTCATGCCCAACGCTTTCAGGTCTTCTGATCCATACTTCAGGAAAACTTTGTTCATCTTCGGAATGAACTCATCAGCCGAGGTTCCCGGCCTGAGTTTGATATAGGACAACAAGAAGTTTTGTCCGGCCCATTGATCGATCACCGCGGGGCTTCGCAGGTATTCAGCCCAGCCATTACTTGTCATCGAAACGAAAAAGTTCGCTCCAATCTCTGTGTTCGGCTGTTTCTCGGAAAGCACCGCTGTTACTTTGAAGTCTGCAGACGGCCCGCTTTGATTTACGTTGATGACTTTATTTAATGCCGATTCATCACCGAAAAGCTTTTTAGCAAGACGTTCGGTGATCACGATGCTATTCGCTTCCACAAGGCACGTCTTTGGATCGCCTTCTTTGAAATGATAGGTGAAGATGTCGAACAGGGTAGAGTCGGCAATGTAACCATGGCTTTCATAAAATTGCTTGTCCTCGTATTTGATCAGGTTTTGCGAAACGCCTGGCGGGTTAACGAGCCTCGTTACTTTTTCAATTTCTGGCAGCTCGTCTTTGATGCCCCATACGATTGGAGCCGAGGTTGTGTGCATGGTGTGCTGGGCATTTTCTCCCATCAGGGAAACCACGCGATAGATCCGGTCCACATCCTTATGATGCTTGTCGACACTCGCCTCGTCCTGGATATACAAGGCGAGGAGCAGGCAACATGCAATCCCGACCGAAAGGCCAGCGATGTTTATAAAAGAGTATGCTTTGTTTCGTAGAATGCTTCGCAGCGCGATAGTGAGGTAATTTCGGATCATATCGTGGTCATTAACGCCCCGACAATTCCAACATTAGTGCCACGAAAAAAAGCCGAAATTCCGACAGAAACGAGGTTTTGATCAATATCTAACGGCCAGTTGTGGACAGGGGTGTCCGATAGCGGATAAAAATGAGTTTGGATTTAAGATTTGAGACTTAAGATTTAAGGCATCAGTCGCAGCCCCTTAAAATCTTAAATCTTAAATCTAAAATCTCGAATTGAACTACTCTCGCTCACGCTTAATCTTAACCTTCGCCTGTGGTCCCACCTGGATTGGAACTTTTTCAATTTCGAGGTTGGCCGCCTCGATACCGTAGAGCTCTTCAGTGGATAAACTATTGGCTTTGAGAATGCGATACCCCTGAATGATGAAGCGCTCAAAATTGGAGATCTCACTGTCTGATGATGCCCATGAGTGAAGAATGATGAATTTGAAATCAGCCATCATGCTGTATTTGTGTAACGCAGGATACGGACTTGTGAGATCGATCTCGCCCGCATCGGCCATCTCGTGAATAATTTTGTTGAAGATGAGGTTTACACGGTGGTCTGTCTTAAACCCTAACTTGATTCTGACGAAGAAACATTTTTTGGGTACGATGGTGTCGACCACATATTTGCTTGTAAAGGGGCTATCCACGGTATCTACGTGAACAAACCAATACACATCTGCGCGTTTTGGTCTCTTCTTAAAAATAGAATAGATAATATTTGAATCGATGTAGCGCTTGCTGTCAGCCATGGCCAGGTACACCAGGTTTGACGCTTCTTTCGGCACCGTGGTATCGGCTTGAAGATCCTGGATCATACCAACGTAATGCTTCAAGTCGACAAACTCTGTATGGCGTTCGCGCAATCGTCTCGCGCGAAGCAAAATGTACATCATCAGGAAGAACAATGCGGCAATCGTAAAGCTGAACCAGCCACCATGCGCAAACTTGTTCAAATTGGAAACCAGGAACGAGAGTTCGATCGAAAAGAATAAGATGCCAAGGCCAATGGATCGCCAGGTCGACTTCCGTGTGACAGAGAAATAGTACACCAGGAGGGAAGTTGTCATCAGCATATCGAATGTAATGGCCAGACCATAAGCACCCGCCATCTGCTCAGACTCCTTAAAGACGAGCACCACGATGATACATCCCAACAGCAAGATCCAGTTGATCGCAGGAATGTAAATCTGTCCCTTCACCTGGCTCGGATAACGCACCCGTGTTGCCGGCCACAGTTTGAGTTTCATGGCTTCGTTCACAAGCGTGAACGTTCCCGAGATCAACGCCTGGCTCGCAATGATGGTGGCGAACGTTGCAATGATGACACCGAAGATCAACAGGTATTCCGGAATTATTTCAAAGAACGGAACCTTATCGCCCAGGTATTGGCCTTCATGCTCAAGCAGCCACGCGCCCTGTCCAAAGTAGCTGAGCAACAACGCAATTTTTACAAAGGTCCAGCTGACGCGGATGTTTGATTTTCCGATGTGTCCCAGGTCGGAGTACATGGCCTCGGCTCCTGTGGTACAGAGAAATACAGCGCCAAGAATCCAGAAACCGCCAGGATATTTCGCGAGCAGTTCAGCAGCATACATTGGATTGAGCGCTTTTAAGATCTCAGGTTTATGGATGAGGTGCGAGAATCCGATAATAGCAATGAACGAAAACCAGATTAACATGATGGGACCAAAAGCCCGGCCCACTACACCACTCCCGAACTGCTGGAAGATGAACAGCAGAACAAGGATGACGATCACAATAGTGATGATGGTTTGTGTTGAGATAGTGGGGTCTAGCGTGCGTAAACCTTCGATAGCAGACGTAACGGAGATAGCTGGTGTAATAAATCCATCCGAGATCAGGGTGGCACATCCGATGATGGCCGGAAAAATCACCCAGCCTGCTTTGTAGCGTCTCACCAACGCATACAACGCAAATATTCCACCTTCACCTTTGTTGTCTGCGCTGAGCGCAAGGTAAACGTACTTAACCGTAGTGATAAGCGTGAGCGTCCAGAATACGCATGACAAACCTCCGAGGATCAGGTCTTCGGTGATTTTATGATCGTCAACAATAAACCCAAACGTATAGATCGGGGAGGTACCGATGTCACCGAAGATGATACCGAGAGAGATCAGGACCCCGGCAGTAGTGAGAGGTGTTGCGTGTTTGTTATGAGAATCCGCCATTTTATTGCACCCCGTCTTTCGGACGGGCAATAATTAGTCTATTGCTTTTATCGTATGAAAAGTAACTCCATAACCAGCTAATTAGTACTAAAAACTTATTTCTAAAGCCAATTAAAGACATTAAATGAACGAACATCCACACAAACCAGGCAAAAAATCCCTGAAACTTCACTGCTTTTAAATCAACCACCGCACGATTTCTTCCTATTGTAGCCATCGATCCCTGATCCTTGTATCGAAACGGCTTCAACTCCTTCTTCTTCAATATTCGCTTGATATTTTTTGCAACCAGTTCACCTTGCTGCATCGCAGGCGGAGCCATCATCGGATGTCCTTTCGGAAAATCGGGATCTGCTCCTTCCATTAAAGCAACATCGCCAACTGCAAAAATGTTGTCATATCCTTCCACGCGATTGAAAGCATCAACTTTAATGCGCGAGCTTCTTCCCAGGCTTTCCGCCTTAATCCCTGCTACCGGATTTCCTTTAACTCCTGCAGCCCAGATCAGCGACCTGCTGATGAGCTTATCTCCGGAGTTAAATACAACTTCATATCCATCGTAACTTTTTACCGCTGTATTCAAATGAACTTGAACACCCATTGAGGTGAGGTAATCGTGCGCCTTCTTGCCAGCAATTTCGGACATTCCGTTCAGCAGGCGCGGAGTCGCTTCGATCAGTTGAATATCCATCTGGCTCACTTCAAGTTCAGGATAGTCCTTTGGAAAAATGTAGTGTTTCAGTTCTGCGATCGCACCGGCCAATTCGACACCTGTGGGCCCACCACCAACAATAACAAAATCCATCAGGCTGTTCATGAGCTCTTTGTCGTCAGTCAACAATGCCGTTTCAAAATTGCGGATAATAATATTGCGGAGCTTGATAGCGTCAATAATGGTCTTCATCGGATGAGCATTTTGCTCTACATCCTTCATGCCATAGAAGTTGGTTTCTGCACCACTGGCAATCACCAGGTAGTCATACTTCACACTGCCAATCGAAGTCTCGATGCAATTGCTTTCCGGCTTGATCGCATTTACTTCAGCAAGTCGAAAATAAAAGTCTTCAGCTTTTGCAAAATGTTTGCGGAAGGGGAAAACGATGGAGCTTGTCTCTAGTGCCGAGGTGGCAACTTGATAGAGAAGAGGTTGAAAACAGTGGTGGTTATACTTGTCGAAAAGTACGGTTTGTACTTCCGAGCCTACCAGTTCCTTTGCTACTTCTAACCCTCCGAAACCTCCACCGATAATGACTACTCGAGGTTTGCCCAGGTCAGCGATACGCGTTTGCGTGTTAATTAATTTGGGCATTGAGCTTTTAGAATAACCCTTTTTTCAAAATTGTGCCAAATTTAGATGTTTTCGGTTATCCCGAAAATAAAACAGCAGAATGTTCGCTTTATCCTCGGCAGCTCGGGCACTCACGCAAGGAAATTTTTAGTTAAGATACGGCTGTTGTGATTTGAATTCCCGCTATTTTTACCCCAGCAAACCCCAAAATTGAACGCGTTATGCTTAGAAAATTGCTGTTTTGTCTTCCGTTAGCTGCCGGTTTGATCAGTTGTGATTCAGGTGAAAAAGAAAGCCTGAAACGGCAGGTTGATTCATTAAATCTTGAGCTGGAGCGAAGTCATGAAATGTCACAGACGCTCGCAGAAGTGGGTACACTCATGGACTCCATTGACGCCAGCCGGCAGCTGCTGCGCGTAAACATGGTGGAGGGAACAACCTACGATGATTATGCTTCGCGGATGAAAGACCTTAACACATACATCCGCCAAACGCAGGGAAAAATTGACGAGCTTGAAAAAAGTTTGAAGTCATCAAAAGCAAATGCAAGCGCCTTCGCAAAAACAATTAAAGCACTGAAGAAAGACCTGGAAAGTAAAACGCAGGAGATCTCGCTTTTGCAGGAACAGGTTGAGAAATACAGGAGTGAAAATCAAAACCTCGTAACGACTGTGGGTCTTCAGGAAGCTGAGATTGCCGACAAGCAGACACAGATAGAAGCAAAAACACAGGAGCTTGCCTTGATCGAAGCACGCGTTCAAGAGCTGATGCTCCAATCGAAGGTATCGGAAGCCGATGCGTATTACACCCGTGCCGTAGCAGTCGAGGAAGCAGCAAACCGAACTCGCCTTGCACCACGCAAGAAGAAGGAAACGTTAAAGGAAGCGGTCGAATTGTATAAAAAGGCCCTTTCTCTTGGTAAAAATGAAGCCCAGGCTAAAATTGACGAGCTTGAAAAACGACTTTAATCGTTAAACGATAATTCACTATTTTTGAGGGCTGTTTCCGGACAGCCCTTTCTTTTTGTATGCTGATCGATATACTTCTCACGTTCTTCCTTGTTGCTCTCAATGGATTCTTTGTCGCGGCTGAGTTTGCACTTGTCAAGGTTCGTTCATCGCAGATCGACCTCAAAGCAAAGCAGGGGCACCGGATGGCCGGACTCACCAAAAATATTCTCAACAACCTCAACGCTTATCTGAGTGCCTGTCAACTCGGTATAACCATCGCCAGTCTTGCCCTGGGTTGGATCGGTGAAGACGTGGTCACAGAAATCGTGCTTAACGTCTTCCATTCCCTCAACCTCGATATTAGTCAGGAAGCAGCTCATAACGCTGCGCTGCCGGTCGCGTTTGCCACTATCACTATTCTTCACATCGTCATTGGTGAACAAGCACCAAAGACGGTAGCGATTCAGCGGTCAGAGTCAACGGCATTGTGGGTTGCCGCCCCGTTGAATATTTTTTACTGGATCTTTAAACCCTTCATATGGGTGTTGAATAGCCTGTCGAATTTTATCCTGAAACTGATGGGTATTGCACCTGCGGAGGGAGAAGGCGTGCATTCTCCTGAAGAGTTGAAGATGATGGTCGAAGAAGGCAAGAAAAGTGGTGTTATCGAAGCGAGGAAATATGAAATTATTCGAAACGCGTTTGACTTCGCAGAGCGCTCCGCACGCCAGGCGATGGTTCCGCGCACGCACGTATTTGGCGTTAGTAAGTCGGTTCCCGTAAACCAAAGCATCGACAAAATCCTGGAAAATGGCTACTCGCGTGTTCCGGTCTACGAAGGAACGATCGATCATATTGTCGGTATCATCTTCACGAAAGACCTGTTGCAGAAAATGCACAACAAAAAGGATTTTCAAATCGATGAGATTATTCGTCCCGCCCATTACATCGCAGCAAACAAAAAGCTGATTGATATCATGCGCGATTTTCAGAAACAGCACATTCAGTTTGCCATTGTTGTGGATGAATTTGGCGGCACTGAAGGTGTCATCACCATGGAAGATATTCTCGAAGAGCTCGTGGGAGAGATCCAGGATGAATACGATTCGGAGACACCGCTTGTTGAGAAACTCGAGGAAAAGAAATACCGCGTTCAGGGACAGGTAACCCTGGTAGCCCTGAACGAACGCCTTCCACGACCGCTTCCGGAAAATGAGATCTATGTTACGCTGGCCGGAATGCTAATTGATGTGGTCGGCAGAATTCCTAACGTTGGCGAAAGCATCCCCTATGATGACTACGTGTTCACAGTCGTAAAGCGAATCAAGAATCAAATCATTTTGGTCGATGTGGTGGATCGCGCAAAGCCAGTTGAAACCGATTGAGCCTCTCTGCACATTATTTTGATGCCTGGCGCGGTACCTCTCGATAGTGATCTTGCATGTTACAGTTAAGAGGCAGACTCGAGGAGACGGATCACAAAAAGGCCGACCTCTGCACCTTGGTTGAGGTCATCACTTGTAACTAGCGACATGTCATCACCAGTCCGCAAAATTACCAATGAAGCGCGGAACAGCTAGCGAGACGTCAGAACCACTTTTTATACTTGAAGAACCCGATCATCGCCCCGGCAATCACAATCATTACGCCCCACACCGCATAATACCCATATTCCGAATGCAGTTCCGGCATGTTGTCAAAGTTCATCCCATAAACGCCCACGATAAATGTTAACGGGATGAAGATGGTCGAGATGATGGTAAGCAGCCGGATCACCTGGTTTAGTTTTGTGTTCTGCGTGTTAATGTAGATATCCACCAGGCTTGAAGTAAGGTCGCGATAGGTGTCCAGCGAGTCGATGAGGTGAATAACATGGTCATACACGTCAGAAAAGTACTTTACATTCTCCTCTTCAATAAAGCTGCTTTCATCTTTTACGAGTTTCCCGAGGGCATCGCGAAGTGGGTAGAGCGCTTTATGGAGATAAATAAGTTCCTTTTTCAGTTGCTGTACTTTCTGGAAATTTTCTTCGGAAGCTTCTTTCTGGATCTCACTCTCGGTTACCTCGATCTGTTCGCCAATGTTTTCAAGAACACTGTAGTAATTTTCAACGATGATATCGATCAGGCGGTAAAGAAGGTAGTCGGCTCCTTTTTTGCGGACGCGCCCCTGATCGAGCCTGATGCGTTCGCGGAATCCATCAAACCAATCGCCTTCCTTTTCCTGGAAGCTCAACAAGTAATTCTTGCCTAGCACAAAACTGATCTGTTCATAATCAATTTCCGACCCGTCAATGCGATATAGCATCTTAAGGGTTACGAAAAGGTAATCGTCAAACTCTTCAACCTTTGGCCGCTGGTCGTTCAGGATATCGTCAACGACAAGGGAATGAAAGCAAAAGTATGCCTGTAGTTTTTCAATGAATGGCGACACATTCAGTCCGTCCAGGTTGATCCAATTGACCCGGTCCGCATGGATGTTGCGCAGCAGCTCATCGACATCTTTGTAGGGCGCCCGATCGTGCTTTTCACGATTGTAACTTATTAACTCGAGAATAACCTGTTCTGATGGCAGAGCGGTGAGGTGATGAGAGTGCATTCTACGCGTTGGGGTTTAGATCAAAGTAACTGATCCCGAAGATAGTCGAATCCAGTGAAATTTTTGCGGATCGTTTAAATATCCTCAAATGGTTAGGGACATTGAAATCCTTCGTATTATTGCGTCAATGTCCTTGAAACTTGACGACATAAAGAAGCCGATTGCCAACGAAATGGAAGACTTTGAACAGAAGTTCAGGGCCTCTATGAAGACGAAAGTCCTGTTGCTGGACAAGATCATGGGCTACATCGTGAAACGGAAAGGCAAGCAAATGCGGCCGATGTTCGTGTTTCTGAGCGCGGGCACCTGCGGGACGATTTCCGAGTCAACATTCCGTGGCGCCTCCCTCATCGAACTGCTGCACACAGCCACGCTCGTGCACGATGACGTGGTTGACGAAGCTAACTACAGGCGTGGTTTCTTTTCCGTGAATGCGCTTTGGAAAAATAAAGTGGCGGTGCTGGTTGGCGATTTCCTTCTGTCTCGAGGGATGATGCTCGCCCTTGAAAACAAGGACTTCAACCTGCTTGCTATTGTAAACGATGCGGTGCGGGAAATGAGCGAAGGGGAGTTGTTGCAGATCGAAAAATCGAGACGACTCGATATTACGGAAGACATCTACTACGAAATTATCCGACAGAAAACAGCCTCGCTTATTGCCGCATGTTGTGGTGTGGGTGCCAGTTCCTCCGGTGCTGACGAAGCCACCATTCAAAAAATGCGCTTGTTCGGTGAAAAGATCGGCATGGCTTTCCAGTTGAAAGACGATCTCTTTGACTATGGAGAGCTCGAGATTGGAAAGCCTGTAGGCATTGATATCAAGGAAAAGAAGATGACCCTTCCGCTGATTTATGCCTTGTCAAAGTCAGGCTGGCTTGAGAAGCGCAGGATCATCAGCATCATCCGCAACGAAAGCGATAAACCCAAACGGGTGAAGGAAGTAATTGCCTACGTGAAGCGTTCGGGTGGAATTCAATATGCAGTTGAGAAAATGCACAAGTACCACCAGGAAGCACTAGCGATCATGGAAGACTTCCCAGACTCTGACTACAAGCGCTCGCTGTTGCAGTTGGTGCAATTCACCATCGACCGCACGAATTGACCTCTCGATAGTGATCACACTATTCCATAGTTATGGCGCAGGCTCGAGGTGACGGGCTTATGTTCTGTTGAAAAATTTAGGGCAATGAATTCGTCATTTCGAGCCTACAAGTTATAACTGGCGATACGATCACCGCGAGAAAAAAAAGAACCGCCCTGGTTACGCAGGACGGTTCAACCTAAACCTAAATCTATGAGTAATTAATGAAGTTCAACGCGTGAGCGGCCGGCTTCGAGCACCGCATAATCTTTCAACGACTGATAGGAGTTCGGGTCGAGTGCCTGCAGCGCATTTCCAGCGTTCTCAGGAGTAAACGTCCCTGCAGTTTCCCACCACTTCTTTGCGAGATCTTTGGCCGATTTCTTATCGATGTTATCAAACAAGTTAATGCAAGAATCCGAAATCATCCATGGCTTCTCTACACTGCTGTATTTTTCAAAGATCAGGCTGCGCATGCGTGTGCCGCTTTCCTGATTCTTAAAATGTGATACTGAATATGAAAGAGTCTCAGGTTCAGTCATGATCATGTCCCAATACTTGCGCGAGGCAACCACCTGGGCGGTTGTAAGCAAATATCCAAAGCCACTTTCAATCTGCTCCTTTGTAATAGGGCAACGGGCTTTTATTTCGGGTTTCTTCTTTCCAAGTAGTTTTTCTAAAAAAGCCATAGTCGTTACGTATTAAGGTTTCGGTTTCTTCATAAGTAGATACTCCGAAAAGGGTGAATAGTTGCACATTAGACTTAAAAAATTGAAAAATGTTACAAACGGCTGAAATTCAGCGTCAAAAAAGTGCCTCTAAGTTTTAAAAGGCTGATTAAAAAATGCCGAACTGTACAATTTTGAACGTACAACTGTTCGGTTTACTACAGCTTTCTGGCCGCCTTTGCCTTCTCTGCACGCTCATGCTGCTGAAGGAAATCTTCGACCTTATCAACCGGAAGCTTTTTCGCAATGATCTTCTTTCGATTATCCAGGATGTACAACGATGGCGTGGTGTGACAATCATAAAGATCCTGAACCGCGCCAACATACGTGCGTGGCCCGTTCACGGTGATCCACTTCATGTCCATGGTTTTGATCCACTCCTTCATCTTGGCCATGGAAGTATCGAGGCTCACAGCAAATACCTCGAGGTCGTACTTCTTGAGCTTGTACCAGCTTGAGAGCTTCGGTGTTTCCTCCTTACAATGACCGCAATCCGGATCGAAGATGTACAGCAAAGTGTATTTGTTTTTAATGTCGTACATCGACCGCGGGTTCTTATTGATGTCCTGCATGATCAGGTTTGCGCCCTGCTTTCCGACCAGGCTCTTGCGCATCCGGTCAGCCGCGTCTTTAAGATTCTTGCGCATCTTATCGTTTGCCCAGAAATTCATTTCTCCGGTCGCAAAGTAGGTGTCATACAAGTTCACATATACTTCGTCAAGCCCCATGATCTCATGCGCCTGGTATTTGACAACACACGCCCACACCGAGTATTTATAGGTTTCCTGGTTCTTCTTCGACTTTTCGATAATTCTGCTGATCGCTTTCTTCAATGTATCCGGTTGTGGAACGAACAGCTTGTCGAGGTACTCGTTGATTTTTTCCTGGTAAATAGGCCGTGGCATTCTGATCATCGCATCATCGGCAAGGTTGAAGTTATCGAAAAAATGCTCGCGATACCACCGAAGCTGAAAGGTAGAATCAATTGAACCGTCAGCCCGCTTTGGCGGGTCGGGTACTCGAACCGGTTTACTCGATTTAAAGATACGAGCAGTCAAGGTCGTGGGATGTTGAGCGATGACCCCGTCCTGGTAAGCCATCACTTTATCGTTTACTTTATTGAAACTTTCGCGGGCGGCTTTTTTCTGGTCGTCTTTTAGTGTGCTGTCCTGGAGGACCTTAATAAAAGGTTCGGCTTCTTTATGACGCTCCATGTTGAACATCATATTTTCGAAAAACAATTTATTGTCCTGGTCACCTGCAACAACCATGTTTCTAAAATAGTCACTGGTGTTGGTGCTCAGGCTGAACTGCTGGTCGGTTGACACTACAAAGTCGAACAGGCGTGTTTTGTTTAACACCAGGAAGTAGACGCCCTGATCCAGCGGCTTCTTGCCATCGAACACAAACTGGCCTTTTGAATCAACTTTAGCCGTATCCTTCACAAATGTGCTTTCCCCATAATAATAGCCGAGGTAAGCGGTGGTATCTCTTAAACCGTCAACTTTGAATTCAATTTTGTAGCCCTGAGCAACCGATGCATGGGAAGCAACCACTAGAACAAGTAAAAGAAGTGAACGCATGATGCTATTACTTAATAAAGTGCAAATTTCCGAAATTACGGTATCATTACAATGAGCGGCAATTAATAGGCCTGTTTTTCGTTTGGTAAACGTTATCAATTAACAATTATTAACAAATCAGGTAGAGTTTCTTCAATAACCTCCCGTTTGATTATTTTTGCCGACCTGAATGTCACTAGCAGTCCAACACCTCACAAAGATCTACGGCTCACAGAAAGCGGTGAGCAATGTAACTTTCTCCGTTTCGCGTGGTGAAATAGTTGGATTCCTCGGGCCGAACGGTGCCGGCAAATCCACTACGATGAAAATTGCCACGAGCTACATTCCCCCCACGGGAG
Source organism: Chryseosolibacter sp. (assembly GCA_036402075.1). Lineage (GTDB taxonomy): Bacteria > Bacteroidota > Bacteroidia > Cytophagales > Cyclobacteriaceae > Chryseosolibacter. Next base: position 60,266 of record DASWTP010000187.1, read on the forward strand.
GCCGTGTGCTGGTGGAGGGGTACGATTCGGCCGCCCAGCCCATGGATGTTAAGAAAGTGATCGGATATCTGCCGGAGCACAATCCCCTTTACCTCGATTTGTATGTGCATGAGTACCTGAACTTTTCAGGTAAGCTATATGGCATGAAGGGCTCAACACTAAAAAAGCGCGTAGGGGAGATGGTGGAACGTTGCGGACTGGGTGAGGAGCAAAACAAGAAAATTGAATCGCTCTCAAAAGGATATCGCCAGCGTGTAGGATTGGCCCAGGCGCTGCTTCACGATCCCACCGTATTGATTCTTGACGAACCTACGACCGGGCTCGATCCCAATCAAATTCTGGAGATCCGGGCGCTGATCCGTGATATCAGTAGAGACAAAACCGTGATCTTCTCCACGCACATTATGCAGGAGGTAGAGGCGCTCTGCGACCGCGTGGTGGTGATTAACAAAGGAGAAATTGTTGCAGACGACACCGTACAGAACCTGAAGCTCACTGCAGGTGCCTCGACTATCGTGATCATTGACTTTGAAGTTGATGTTGACCAATCGCTGCTCGCAAGACTGAGGGGCGTTACGAAAGTAGAAAAGGCTTCGACTGCGCCTACTCACCAGTACAAACTTTATTCCGACAGCGGTATTGACCTCAGGCCGGAAATCTTTCGATTTGCAGCAGACAACAATCTTTCGCTGGTCGGCCTTAAACAGGCTGAGGGTTCGCTTGAAAGTATCTTCCACAGCCTGACGCAGAAATCCTAACTCCCCCGGCATGCTCCAAATCCTAGCTAAAGAATTCAGCAGCTTCTTAAATTCGCTCATCGCCTACATTGTGATGGGCGTGTTTTTAACCGCGATCGGTTTGCTGATGTGGGTGTTTCCGGAAACGTCTGTACTCGACTATGGTTATGCCGATATGTTCACGCTCTTCTCGCTGGGGCCATACGTTTTCATCTTTCTGATACCTGCCATCACGATGAGAAGTTTTGCAGAAGAAAAGAAAGGCGGCACACTTGAAATACTGTTCACAAAACCGGTTTCCGACTGGGAAATAATCCTGGGCAAGTACTTCGCATGTTTATTACTCGTTGTGCTAACGCTCGTCCCGACTCTGGTTTACTATTTCTCCATCTCAGCCCTGGGAAATCCTGCGGGGAATATCGATACCCCCGGGGTGATTGGCTCGTACATCGGCCTGATCTTTCTTGCCGGTGCCTTCAGCGCCATCGGTGTTTTCGCCTCGTCAATCACGCCAAACCAGATCGTAGCCTTCATTCTTGCTGCCTTTCTTTCATATCTTCTTTTTGCTGGCTTTGAATCGCTGGCCATGCTCAACGTCTGGTCATCAAGCGCGCTGATGATTAAACAGCTCGGCCTTATGTACCATTACGATTCGCTTGGCAAGGGATTGATCGATTCGCGAGACCTTATTTATTTCGTCAGCGTAATCGCCCTTATTCTGTTGGTGACACGAATAAACCTGGGAACACGCACATGGTGAATCTGAAGACTAAACGGGCCGGGGATTTCCTGTTGCTGATGAACGGTGTAGTTCTTATCGTTCTTATCAACCTGCTTTCGTCCAAATTTTTCTTCAGGCTTGACCTTACGGAAGAAAAACGCTTCCAGATCAAAGATCAGACAAAGGAAATGCTCAGCAAGCTTGAGGAAGACGTTTTCATTGAAGTTTACCTCGAGGGTGAACTGAACTCCGATTTTCGCAGGTTCAGGAATTCCATCCGCGAAACACTCGAAGAATTCAGGATCCATTCCGACAACCGGGTGCAGTTTACCTTCACCGATCCCGCCACCGCGCAAAGCGAGAAAGCGCAGAACGAATTCATGGCCGAGCTTGCATCGAAGGGAATTCAACCTACACGTGTGATTGACAACACTGACAACCAGCGGTCTGAAAAGCTTATTTTCCCGGGTGCGATTGTTTCCTACGGCAGCGCGGAACTCGGTGTCCATTTGTTAAAAGGTAACAGGGCATCCGCTCAGGTGGAAGAGATTAACCAATCGATAGAAGGCGTGGAGTATGAACTTGCCAATGCCATTCAAAAACTTTCAAATGACGCTCCCGCGAAAGTTGGCTGGGTAACAGGCCACGATGAGTTGGATGGAATGTCCGCGTACAGCCTTCAAACTGCCATTTCCGAAAACTACACATTTGAAACCGTCCAGCTTGGCAATGAACAGGTGCGCGAGTGCGATGCGCTTGTTATTGCCAAACCGATCAAACCATTTTCAGAACTGGAAAAATTTCATCTCGACCAGTTTATCATGAACGGGGGAAAGGTGTTGTTCCTGATCGATCGTCTTGACGCCAATATGGACAGCGTGTCACAGCAGGCTTACCTCGCCTTCCCCTACGATGTAAAGCTTGATGATCAGCTTTTCAAATACGGTGTGCGGATCAACATGGACCTCGTGCAGGATCGTGCTTCTGGTAAATACCCGATCGTTACAGGTCAATCCGGAACGCGCCCGCAGATTCAACTTATCGACTGGCCCTTTTTTCCATTGATCAATCAGTACGGAAAACATCCGATCACAAATAACCTTGATGCGGTTGTGTTGAAATTCGCGAGCAGTATCGACACGGTCAAGGCGCCAGGTATTAAAAAAACCGTGTTGCTTCACAGCTCGGCATTGTCGCGAACGCTCACCGCCCCGGTGAATGTGAGTATTCAGCGACTCTTCGACCAGACTGCACCCCAGAATTTTTCGCAACAAAACATCCCGCTTGCGTACTTGCTGGAAGGCAAATTCACCTCGCTTTATAAAAATCGTTTTTTGCCTGACGGGGCACCTCAGCAGTCATTTATCGCAGATGGGAGGGACGCGAAGATCATTGTTGTCTCCGATGGCGACCTTGCTGCCAATGTGGTGAACCCACGAACACGGCAGCCTCAGGCGCTGGGCTTCGACCCGTTTACAAATACAACGTTTGCTTCGCGCGACTTACTGCTCAACATGCTTGCCCATCTCACCAATGAGAATGGGCTCATCCAGGTGCGCAGCAAGGAAATCAAGATTCGTCCGCTCGACAAAGACAAGGTTGTTGCCGAGCGAACGAAGTGGCAGCTGATCAATATCGGTCTGCCGTTGCTCGTCATTGTCGGCTTTGGGCTTGTGCGCTCATTTATTAGAAAGAAACAGTATGCTAGCTTCTGAAATTCAGGAACGCAAAAATCGGAAAAGCCTGATCGTTCTGGTCGTGTTGGTTGTGGCAACCGTGGCAGCCTTCTTCGTGGTGAGGCAAAAGAACCGCGTGACAGTTGATAAGAATTTTTTTAGGACTGTCGACCTCGAGTCGATTGATAAGATCCGGATCGAGAATCTGCGCGATACGATTGAACTGACGTTCGAGAATTCACGCTGGCGGGTAAACAACCGATATCCGGCTGACCGCAGCCTTGTGACATTATTTTTTGCCACATTGAAGCAGGCCGAACCAAAGCGTGAAATGACCGCAGGCATTACTGACTCGGTTCGGGCGTCTGCCAGTAACGTTGTATTGTATTCGGGGGCAGAGGTGGTTCAAAATTTTGTCGCCTTCGGCAATGCATCCAGGACGCAGTCATTCTTCCAGGACCCAAAGTCGGGGCGAAATTTTCTGATGACCATTCCGGGCTACCGGGTTTATGTCTCCGGTATCTTCGAACTGACAACGGGGGGGTGGCGCGATAAGATGGTTTTTGGAACATTCAACTGGCGCAACTTTCAAAGCCTCGAGGCCCGTTTTCCGGATAAACCTGGAGAAAGCTTCAAGGTTCAGCCAGCGGGTGATGGGTTGTTTGGAATTGAGGGAATTAAAACGGACACTGCCAAGTTGAATACCTTCCTGGACGATGTTTCATTGATTAGCGTTGAAGATTATCCGGAATCTTTGAAATTGAGGGACAGTTTAACCCAGGTAAAGCCTTTTCTTAACCTGATTGTCACCGATATTGCCAATAAACAACAAACGCTCAGTATTTATAGGGAGAATGAGACGGGCGTTCTGGGATTATCTATGGGCGAGGATCCCGTCATATTTAATGCGCAAAGGATCAGGAATATCATTCGGCCCAAATCATTTTTTGTTCAGAAATAGCAAATAAATTGTCTTTTTTAAGACATTAGGGCGGGGGTTTTATAATTGCATTTTCTTTATAACTTTACCCCCCGCTAGAAACCAAAACCACTTTTTCACGAATGAAGTTTATCGTTAACTCCGCTTACCTGCTTAAGCAATTATCCAACATTAACGGTGTCATTACAACCAATCCCGTAGTTCCGATCCTGGAGAATTTCCTGTTCGAGCTGGATAAAGGTAGCCTTACGGTAACTGCCTCAGATCTACAGACTTCCATGATCACTGAGCTTCAGGTTGAGTCGAAGGAAAAAGGAAGTATTGCGGTTCCTGCAAGAATCTTGTTGGATACCCTTAAGAACCTCCCGGAGCAACCGGTTACGTTCTCTATTGATGAGTCAACCTATAGCATTGAGATCATCTCCGACAACGGTCGATACAAGCTTTCCGGTGAAAATGCGACCGACTTCCCTAAGGTTCCAAATGTTTCTAACGACTTTACTGCAGAGCTATCATCAGAAGTACTTTCACGCGCCATCAATAACACGATTTTTGCTACCAGCAACGATGAACTTCGCCCGGCTATGACGGGGGTCTATGTGAACCTTGGCGAAAAGAATACAACATTCGTGGCCACGGATGGTCACCGCCTGGTGCGCTACCGAAGAACGGATGTGAAATCCGACAATGGTAACGCCATTATCATTCCGCGTAAAGCGCTTAACCTGTTGAAGGCAACCCTTCCTACCGAGAACACGGAAGTAAGTGTAAACTTCAATATGTCAAACGCGTTCTTCAAATTCGGCAACATCCGCATGATCTGCCGCCTGATCGATGAGCGCTTCCCTGACTATGAAAACGTGATCCCATCAGGGAATAACATTAAGATGACGATCAGTCGCACCGATCTTCTCGGAGCGCTGAAGCGTATCTCGATCTATGCGAATAAGACAACCCACCAGGTTCGTTTGAAAATTACAGGCAGCGAACTTCAGATCTCTGCTGAAGACCTCGATTTCTCAAACGAAGCAAATGAACGCCTTTCTTGTGAGCATGAAAATGAGGATATCGAAATCGGATTTAACGCGAAGTTCCTTGTTGAAATGCTTACCAATATGGACTCTGACCAGATCAGACTCACCATGTCGGCACCAAACAAGGCAGGTGTGATTCTTCCGGCAGAAAAAGACAAGGAAGAAGATATCCTGATGCTGGTGATGCCAGTGATGCTGAACCAGTACGTGTAAGGAAATTACGAATGACGAATGACGAATGACGAATGGGAAACCGGTTCGTCATTTTTAATTTATATGGATTCGTCACTCGTCACTCGTCATTACAACTGTCCTCGTCTTCCCAGCTCAATCACCTCCATATTTGAAATAACGGCATTCGAGATATCAAACCTCACAATAGTTTTCATCGCGTGGAATCCGTGATTGCCGCACGCCCCGGGGTTGAGGTAAAGCATGTTGTTATAAGCCGGATCTTTCTTAACCCTCAAAATGTGAGAATGACCGCAGATAAAGAGCTGCGGAGTTTTTTCTTTAAAGAGTTTTTTTGCGCGCGGATTGTAGTTTGGCGGAGCTCCGCCAATGTGGGTGATCAGCACATCAATTCCATCGCAGTTGAACCGAAGATCCTCAGGATAACGTAGCTGGATATCCTTCGTGTCGATGTTGCCCCACACTGCACGGAAGGGCTTGAAGCTTTCGAGCTGATCAGCAACGGAACTATCGCCAATGTCGCCAGCATGCCAAATCTCATCACAACCGGCAAAGTGCGTAAACACTTTAGGGTCAAGCCAGCTGTGTGTATCAGAAAGGAGACCGATTTTCATTGGCTAATATTACTGAAATTCCTTATCGCTTCTTCAAAATGATTGTTTGCGCAATCCACATCTGAACCTTACATGGCGAGGCATGGAAACCGGCTTTTTGCTACCTTTAAGTACATAACTTCAGACCCTTATGCGTACGCTGGTTTTTTCCCTGTTCACTCTCGTTGTCGTCACATATGCCCCTGCACAGGAGAAAGGGAACTTTCCAGAATTTAAAACGACCTATACGGAGCTGAATCTGAAAAGCTATGCGCCTGACAGCTCTGCTGTGGCCGTGGTCTTAAACGAGTTTGGCAAGGCCTATTTTGACAATGGCAACGATTACAATCTGATGTTTGAGTACCATGTCAAAATTAAGATTTTCAAGAAAGAAGGTCTGGAGTATGCTGACATCGAGATTCCGCTAAGAAAATCGGACTCGAAAGGTGAACTCCTTCGCGCTTTCGAAGCAGCATCATACACCTTCGACAATGGTTCCATGCGCGAAACGAAAGTAGGGCTCAAGGAAATGTTTACAGACGTGCGTGGGAAATACCTCGATGTAAAAAAAATTGCTATTCCGAACGTACGCGAAGGCAGCGTTATTGAGTTCAAGTATACGCTCGAATCTCCGTTTGTGTATAATTTTAGAAATTGGGAGTTTCAGGCAGAAATACCAAAAATCTACAGCGAGTATTGGGCACTCATCCCTGCAAATTATTTGTACAATATCACGTTGAAAGGATTCTTTCCGCTGACCACCAATGCCAGCAAGGTTCAAAAGGAGTGCTATTACATGAATGGCCGGGTTTCTGATTGCTCCGTGTTTATGTATGGGATGAAAGATATTCCGGCCTTCATCGAAGAGGAATACATGACCGCAAAATCAAACTTTATTTCATCCATAAATTTTGAGCTTTCGGAATACCGCTACTTCGATGGTCGGATTGACAAGATGACCAAGGAGTGGAAGGATGTGGAACAGGAGCTTAAGAAAAACTCGGATTTCGGACAGCAGCTGAAAAAAGCGGATGGCAAAATGAGGTCTGACGTGCTTGCCCTTATCGCTGATGAGCCGGACCCACTTGCCAAGGCAAAAAAAATCTATTATCACGTTCTTCAGAATTTCCAGTGGAACGGAAATTTTGGGCTGTTCACTGACAATGGCGTGAAGAAGGCGTTTGAAGAGAAAATTGGAAACGTGTCTGACATCAACTTAATGCTCATCGGGGCATTGGATGTTGCTGGCCTTTCGGTTGACCCCGTAATTCTTTCCACCCGGGATAACGGAGTGCCTATTGAACTGCACCCGGTGATCTCAGATTTTAACTATGTTGTCGCGCGGCTCGAAGTAAACGGAAAATTTTATTTGCTCGATGCGACTGACCCATTCCACCCGTTTGGACTTCTCCCTGAACGTTGCTTGAATGGCAAAGGTCGTGTGCTTGCCGATAAAGCGTCATATTGGATTGACCTGGTTGCACCGGACAAGGCGCGCAGAATTTCTAATTTTTCTCTGAAGCTTGCTGATGATGGATTGCTATCTGGGGCCATACAAGTGACCTACATGGGATATGAAGCAGTGAAGCAGCGTAAAATGCTTCATAAGCTCGTAGAGGAAAAAGCATATATCTTGAACTTCACAAAGCGTTTTGATGGAATGGAAGTTGGTAAGTTTGAAATCTTGAATTTCAACCAAATCGATAAACCATTTGTGGTGAAACTTGATATCGGCTACCAGGCTTATGATGCCGAGGCGGCTGACAACTTTCTCTTCAACCCCTTTATCATTGAAAAGGAAAACGAGAACCCGTTCAAGTCAAATGAACGACTGTATCCGGTTGACTTCGGTAGCCCGCGTGAATTTACTACGATGTTAAACCTGGAGTTTCCTGCGAAATTCGAACTGGTCAACAGGCCGGAAAAAATCGCCCTATCACTTCCAAACGCAGGGGGAAGGTTCATCCTCGATTCGCAGGTTGCTAATAACAAACTTACCCTCAATAACGCATTAACGATCAACCGAACGGTCTTTTCATCCCAGGAGTACCTCTATTTAAAGGAGCTCTACAGCCGCATCATCCAGGCCCAAAATGAGGACCTCATATTTAAAAAGAAGATCTGATTTTTTCATCGTCAGGAACTGAAGTTTGACGATAAAAAAGTTCGTTAGCACAATTCGCATAGGAGTGGCCTGTTTTCCGCGATAAATTGCAGGCCATTTAAAAATTAAAACTCCCTATGAAGCGTGCCCCTTTGTTGTTGATGATGGTATTGTTGGTTGCGGGTTCTGCATTTGCCCAAACCGCTGAAGATGCGTTGAAAAACGACCAGCAAACCCTCCGTGAACGTTACCTGGTAATGAAAATGAAGTCTCAGAACTACCAGGAATATAAAGTCATCAAAGAAAATATTCTCGATGGTATGTGGAAGATTGTGCTTGACACAATGACCGCGAAACAAGCAGCCATACGGAAGTCACAAGCTGAAATCAATAATCTTCAGGCCGAATTGAATAAGAACCTAGAGACCCTTAAAACGAAGGAAGACTCCATGAAAGATATCGTCTATGCCAGCACGCACATCCGTGTCCTTGGCATCGACTTCGATAAAGGATTTTTTGCCGGACTGTTTGGCGCTATTCTCGTTATTGCCGGCCTGGTGCTTGCAGGCGTCCTTTACAGCATGAAAGTGCTCAAGAAAAACCTAAACGAAAAAGAAGAACTTGCTTCCGCGATCAGCACTGAATATGAAGACTACAAGCGCAAAGCAATGGACAAGCAAACCAAGCTTTCACGTGAACTTCAGAACGAGCGGAACAAGCTGCAGGAACTAGGAGCGCTTTAAGAAATTAAGCGAATGTGCCAATTAGCCAATGAATGCATTCGCATTCGCTAGTTGGCATTAATGTTATAGCGTTCACACTGCGAAGAAAAAATTACGAATTTTAGAATGACGAGTGACGAATCCGATTCGTCACTCGTCATTTGTATCTCATCATCATTGATACACCCGCACATAATCCACCTCCATCCGCTGCGGCCAGATCGCTTCATCCACGCCTTTGGCGCCTCCCCAATTTCCCCCAACAGCTATATTCATCAGCAGGTGAAAACGCTGATCGAAAGGCCAGCCCTTGAAATCATCTTTTGGGTCGCGCACTACCGTGTGATAAATCTTTCCATCGATCAAAAACTCTATCTTCTCCTTTTCCCAGTTGATCGCATAAATATGAAAAGCGTCCTGCGCATCGGCAATTGTGATCTTACCTTCCTTTTGAGTGCCTTTAACATGGTTGTAGGCTTCCGTATGGATCGTACCGTGAATTACCCCGGGGTCGTAACCCACGTGTTCCATGATGTCGATCTCACCACTTTCTGGCCATCCGCCATACTTCCAGTCGGTAGAAAGCATCCAGATTGCGGGCCATGTGCCCTTGCCTTTCGGAAGATTGGCGCGGACTTCAATTTTGCCATATGTCCAGTCACCTTTATTCTTTGAAATGATGCGGGTTGACGTGTAGTCGCGATCGCCCCGTTTCTCCTTGTGTGCTTCGATGATCAGGTTGCCATTTTCTACCCGCACGTTTTTCGAGTCCTTCGTATAATATTGAAGTTCGTTGTTTCCCCAATAGCAGTTGTTGGGGCAGCCGTTCCCAAGATCGTAGTTCCATTTGCTTGAGTCGGGCGCGCCTGGTTTATCAAATTCGTCAGACCACACAAGTTTCATTTCCGTTTTTGGTTTCGATACCGGATTTGTGCCAGGCTTCGGCCCCGGAGTTTGCGCCTGGCAGCTTACGATGGTTGCAATACTTAGCGTCAGAAGTAAATTTTTCATTGACTGTTGGTTTACAGATTTTTGATCGCACAATCCTCAGTGATTACAACCAAACTACAAACCATAAACTACAAAGCCCAAACATTTTGGAGTATTTGTAACTTTATCTGTAACCTTATTCATAACCCTGAGTTTCCCTGCTTGAAAACGACATCTGACTTGGACTCATTAGCGGATAATGCCTTGATGCTCAAGGTAAAAGAGGGTAACCTCGATAAGCTTGGCTTACTTTTCGAGCGCTATAAAAAGCCTTTGTTCGGCTTTTTTTACGGCCTCACAAAAGATGCAGAGCTCTGCGAAGACCTGGTTCAGAACGTGTTTTTCCGGATCCTGAAATATCGTTACCTCTTCCGCGGAGATGGCGACTTTAAAACGTGGATGTTTCATATCGCGCGAAATGTTAACCACGATCATTTCCGGAAAAACAAATGGAAACTAAAAGAGTCGCTCGACAACTGGGAAGATCGGCTCGGAAGTAATGAGAACCGCGACACTGAATTTCAGCAGGATGAAGAGATGCAACTTCTTTCCATGGCCATGGACAGACTGCCGGAAGACAAGCGCGAGATTCTCCTGTTGAGCAAATTCCAGGATAAGAAATACAAAGAGATTGGAGAAATCCTGGGTTGCAGTGAGGGAGCTGTAAAAGTAAAAGTGTTCCGCGCACTGCAAGATTTGAAAGAAGTATACAAAGAGTTAGAAAAGCATTCATAACGCATATGGAAAAGGCAAGAATTCAGGAGTTGATCTTCAAGTACAACACGGAGCAGGCTTCTGCTGCTGAAGTGAAGGAGATCGAGCAATTGCTGGAAGCAGGAATCATCGATCTTGATGCCTTGCAGGAAATCAGCAAAATGGAAAAGGCAGTGGCGAAAATCAAAACGCCCGAGCCCGGTGCCGATCTTGATCACCGCTTCTACCAGATGCTTGCGTTGGAAAAAGGAAGCAAAGGTTCGTTTTCCTGGCGGGAATTCTTTTCATGGCCTCAACTAGCGCCAAAACTTGCGCTTGCCTCGTTCATGCTCGTCATCGGGATTGGTGTTGGCTATCTCATCAAACCATCGGCTCCGGCCAACGACCAGATGGCAGAGCTCAGCCAGCAGGTGATTGACCTCAAGGAAATGATGATGCTTTCTATGCTTGAAAAAGAATCAGCAACGGAGCGCCTGAAGGCCGTGAGTCTCACCTCGGAAATGAGTTCGGCAAGTCAGCAGGTAACGAACGCACTCCTGGAAACGCTGAACAAAGATGAAAACCTCAACGTACGCCTGGCAGCGCTCGAGGCATTGAAACCCTATTCAAAAAATAGTGCGGTCCGGGAGGCATTGATTCGCTCCATCGCCAACCAGGAATCACCGCTTGTGCAGGTGGCACTTGCTGAAACGATGGCCGAGCTGCAAGTCAAATCTTCGGTAAGCGAATTGAAAAAAATCCTCGAGTCGGAGAAAACACCAGCGGACGCCAAGTCGAGAATTAAACAAAGTATTGACGTCTTAATCTAAACAGATATGAGAACATTATTCATGGCATTGGGATGTATGATCAGCACACTGGCAACATCGCAGCAATTCAGCGAAAAAATTAACAAGGAGTTTACTTTCGAAAAAAAGTCCGCAGATAATGCGGTCATGGTGGCAAACATCAATGGCAACATTAAGGTAACAGGATATGAAGGTGACAAAGTCATCCTCGAAGTAAACCGCCAGATTTTCGGCAAGACCGAGGCCCGGCTTGAGAAAGGAAAGCAGGAGCTTCAGCTTGGCGTACTCGATCGCGCGGACACGTTGATCTTCTATGTGATCCAGGGATGTAATCAATTTGGACAACGACCTACTGGAGACAAAAATAAAAACGGATGGTATAAAAACGGCTGGGGCTACAATTGGGATTGCAAGGAAAGAGATTGCCAGCCGCAATATGACTACAAACTTGACTTCACCTTAAAGGTGCCGGCTGGAATTCACGTAGCCGTGAGCACCGTGAACGATGGTGACATCATTGTGGAGAACGTGAAAGGTACCGTAGATGCCGACAACATAAACGGAAGCATCAAACTTACAAACCTTGTTCGCGAGGCAGATGCGAGCACCATCAATGGCGATGTGGACATCGAGTACACCACCAATCCATCGAAAGCCTGCCGGTTCTATACGCTCAATGGAGACATCAACGCAGTGTTCCAGAAAGGCCTCGCGGCAAGCCTTAGTTTCGAAAGTTTTAACGGTAGCTTTTATACCAGCATCGATAACCTGACGAAACTTCCAGCGCAGATTGTAAAAAGCTCAAAAGGCGAAGGAATAAAATATAAGCTGACCGGGAACCGGTACCAGGTTGGGACTGGAGGCACTGCTTATCTCGACTTCGAAACTTTCAACGGAAATGTTTACCTGAAAGAAAAGGTGAATTAAAAAATAGACCAATGGACAACAATGAAATCCCTGCATACGAAACAAAGTGACGATACCAGCATGCGATTTCATAGCAGCATTCAATTAGAAAAACGGAAATTAATAATATGAAAAAGAATTTTTTGACAATAGCCCTGACCTTGATAACGCTCGGATTGATATTGGCAGGTTCTGCCGCTTTTGCACAAGGCACGAACGAGTTTACCATACCACTTTCGGATCCGGCAAAACGTGGTAAACTAAAAGCCCACCTGAATTATGGTTCAATTACGGTGAAAGGCACCGGACGAAAAGATATCCTGGTTAAATATAAAACGGAAGCCGATGACGATAACCACCAACACAACCGCAAAAATGTTGAAGGCATGAAACGTGTAAGCGGTGGAGGAATGGACCTCGAGGCATCTGAGAACAACAACTACGTAAAAATCTCATCCGATTCGTGGAACAACAAAATGGATCTTGAAATTGAAGTTCCCTCAGCGTTTGATCTCGACATTCACACTTATAACGATGGCGATCTAATGGTTAGCAATATCCAGGGTGAACTCGCGCTCACAAACTACAATGGAGAGATTACAGCGCTGAACGTATCCGGAAGCGCAGTGGCCACCACTTACAACGGAGACATTAGAATCACCTTTGACAAGATTACGGAGAATACACCAATGGCGTACTCCACGTATAACGGTGACATCGATCTGACCATGCCTGCTGCTACAAAAGCCACGTTCAAAATGAAGACAGAGCAAGGGGAGATCTACACAGGCTTCGACATGGAGATCACCAGCAGCGGACCAGTTCAGAAAAAGGACACAAAGTCTGGAACATTTAAAATTGTAATTGATGACTGGAAAAAAGGAAACATTAATGGCGGTGGCGCAGAGGTGACAATGAAAAATTACAACGGAGATATCTATATCAGGAAGAAATAAAAGAGCAGGTTTACAGAGTGCAGGCTTCAGGGTGATCCATTTCAATACCTGAAGCCTGTTTTATTTATGACAATCGACTTTAGTCTTCCAGTATCTCAACTTCGACACGGACATTTCGCCTCGCATTTGCACTGTTCTTATCATACAGAGGACGCTTGCCTCCCCACGATTTTACTTCGATCCGCTCAGCAGTAATTCCGCTGGCCACCAGAAAATCTTTGATCACTTCAGCCCGTTTCAGCGAAAGCTCTTTGGCCGATCCAAACCCTTCCTTGGCGCCAGTCAGGCTGAACAGGTTTTTTTCGTCACCCACTGAAAGGATTTTTCCGCTGGCATTTCCGTTGGAATGACCATGTAGTTTGATACGCAATCTGCCATTTTCCTGCATCATCTCGAGCAAATTATTCAATTCATACCGCGACTCCGGCTGCATAATGGCTGCATCATTGTAGAAGTAGACGTTGTAGAGTACATTAATGTCGCCCCGGGCATACCGCACCATATCGAAACGCAGCATGACAATTGTCCCAACCATTTCCATGTTAGGGTTTAGGGTATCAGTCGCTGCGATGGGGTAGGAGATTTCATTTTGCACTTTCCGATACCCGAACACATTTCCGATTAGCGTGATTCGTTTTGAGCTGCTTTTGGGATCTGGAAGAACATAGTAAGTGTTGCCTTTTACTTTTTCAATAAGCCGGCTTCTTTCGGTATCAATTATTTCCACCGTCCCATCGATAAGTTTATCGTTTGAAGCATTGTATAACTGCAAGAAAACTTCCGTGTCGCTGATTTCGTACTGTGATGGAGCCAGAGGGACAGCTTCGAGCGCGGGCTGAATTTCCGGTGCATCGAGTAGGGTTGCATTGAATTCACCATTCGAGGCAATCGGCTGCGTCTGCGAAGGTCCAGCGGTTTTTACCCATGCGTCCCGGAACGCTTCCGTCTGACGCAACGAAAGAACTCTGCCGATAGCATCACCTTTCTTAAGCATCTTTCCGAGGTGAACATAATTCAATCCACTTGACGAGTCCTTTAGGATAACCGCGGGTTGCCCTTTTGCAATAAGGCTTTGACTGTAGGCACGGGCATTCTGATTGTCTCGAAACGTTCCCACAACCACATAAAATCCGCTTGATGAGACGGGTGCTTGCGCAAGCACAGATAAACAACAGAGCAAAGCGGCTAATGAAATCAACCAGGAGTTATAAAGCGTATGCATGTAGTCAAAAATGGACGCCAAATTTATTTGGTCTGAAAAAGCCGAAGTACAGTTTTAAGTTCAAACAATGTCGCGAGAAGTTTGATGAGGCAATGTGTTGGTGTCTTCATTCAACATTTTTTGGACTTATTTCACTACCCCGACAATCGGAATTGCAAGATTTTAGCATTGACGCAAATTACTTCAATGATCAAACTTACATTCACGATCCTCATTGTCTGCGTGTCGAACGTCTTCGTACGCGGCCAAGAAATTATAAAGGCGGTTCCCCAGGATAATGTGTTGATAACCTTGCAAGGTGAAGACGATCACATTCAGTGGCAGTCGTCAACCGATGGAGCAACGTGGGCAAACCTTGAAGGGCGAACACAACCGGCACTCGATATTAAGGTCACTGCAATGCCTGTTTTTTTCCGTGCCGCGGTGATGAAACCACAGTGCGATGTTCGATATTCCGGATCCGTTAAAGTTGAACGCAAAATAATTCTTCCCACGGTTAGCACATCAGCTGTTACGAGCATTTCCGCCACCGGGGCGATCTCGGGAGGAACAGTTAGCAGTGACGGTGGTGAGGCGCTGAGCGAGAAAGGGATTGTTTTCTCGCTGTCGCCAGGCCCAACGGTTTCCAACACAAAGGTTAGCAGCACCGGCACCGATACATTTTCGTCTGTCCTGGACAACCTCTCGCCTTCAACCCAATATTTCGTTAGAGCGTATGCCACGAATTCAGCTGGGGTTGCCTATGGGCAGGAGGTAAGCTTTACAACGTTACCAACCCCAGTCAATGTTGTATTGCCAACAGTCACCACCGCGAGCGTTACAAGCATCACGGGGTCATCTGCAATGAGTGGAGGGAACGTTACTAATGATGGAGGCGCTGCCATTACCGGCCGCGGAGTTGTGTATGGCACTTCATCGGCTCCAACTCTGGCAGCGAGCGTTGTAACCAGTGGATCAGGGACCGGTGTGTTTGAAAGTTCGATAACAGGCCTGATTGCAGGCACTCAATATTTTGTGAGGGCATACGCAACAAACAACGCAGGGACTGCCTATGGGCCAGAGCGCAGTTTTTCAACATCATCCCCTTTGCCCGTCTTGAGTGGAACCGCGTCAACAAATCTTACGAAGAATTCCGTAACACTCTCGGCCAGTCTGACATCAGGTTTCAACATCACTGCGAAGGGATTCGTATACGGGGTAAGCGCAGCACCAACACTAGCCAACTCGCAATCAATACCAGGAACGGGAACGACTTCTTTTAACGCATCGATCACCGGATTGGCAACGGGTGTCACATACTATGCGAGAGCATATGCCACAAATGATGCTGGAACGTCATACGGTGCCGAGACAACTTTTCGCACACTGGATTCAAACGTGATTTTGTTGTTTGTCTCCCATGAGCAAACATATTATTCAGAATATATTGTAATGAGAAAAGCGCTTGAAGCTTCTGGCTTTGTAGTCGAGGTGCGCAGTTCGTCTGCATCACCCGCCTCGCTTTACATGCAGCCGTCTGGCACCACCATCAGTGCAACAGCCGCAACATTGCCAGGTGGATCGCATGCGCAATTCACAGAGCAATTTCAAAATCTGTTTGGTTCAACATGGGATGAATCGTTGGATAGTTATCCTGCGACAACTCAAGTTGACGGACGCATCCAGGACGTAACGAGCTTCGGTCCGTACCGGGCGATGGTAGTGGTTGGCGGACTGGGTGCACTGGCGTATCGTGTTGACGGCTCCTATGCTGCACAGGGCTCAGCCTCCGCTGACGATGTTCAACAGGCCGCGTTGAAGTTAAATCAACTTGCTTTGAGCGCGCTCGAAACTGGAAAACCTGTAATGGCGCAGTGCCATGCATCCAGTCTTCCCATATTCTGGCGCATTCCGGGAACGTCTGGTCCTGGAGTTGAAAGCCTCGGTTATAGTTTGCTCAAAGGTCAGCCGGCAACCGGATTTCCAGATGCCGATACTCCTCCGTTACTTCAATCCTTTGGTGTCACTCATCGCGCAAGCAATACAACTGATGGTGATCGCATTACCATTTCAAGCCCGCATTCATCCCTTAATGATAACAGTATGGGTGAATACAAGATCATCACAACGCGCGACTGGTATCCACAAACCGTGGCATATGCGGCAAGAACGTTAGTAAATATCCTTGGAAGCTATCCCATACCAGAAGGGCTAACAGATCAGAAGTCGGTTTTGATTCTTCATGGTGGGGCTGTCAATACTTCCAATTGCAATGCGGCAAACCGCGCGAATGATATCCCATGCAACTACGGAACGGGATCTGGCGATCTGCCAGCGGACTTCACCCACTTGCAGTCGTTGTTGGGCGATTCACCAAACGATGACTTTTCATTTTCCATCTCTCAAATCAATATTTCTGCCGGTGGACTTCCTGCCAGCCAACAAGAAATACTGAATTACCTTGACGACTTCGATGTAGTGATTTTTTATAAGCATTGGTCAACAAGCCTTACGCCTGCATTGCTTAATGCGCTCGTCAGTTACGCGGATAACGGGGGCGGAGTCCTGGCACTTCACCATGGTTTGTATAATGACCTGGATGTCGCTCAGAATAAGGACATCATTGTGGACCAACTTTTCGGAGCTGCATCGCCCCCGTGGGCTTCTCTCGCTGAAGCGAACCGTACAACGTATCGCTTGTTCAACACAAATTACGGACATTTCATTTCAACCTTTGCAATTCCATTAAGTCAAGCGAACCCAGCGCTGGAGGCACCAGCTGCATGGCTGTCTACGCCACTGAGTCCGAAGGCCAACACAGGTTTTTCCTTCTATCCAAATTTTGAAATCTTTGATGAGATTTACAATCCATTGGTATTTCGCCCCGGGGTAACCTTTGGTCGCAATGTGAATGAAATAACCCCGATCTTTTCAAATAATCAGACTCCTTCAAGCCAGGCGCATACGGCAGGGTTCGTGAAGTTGTTCAACCAAAGTGGAAGTGACATAGGTCGTGTTGCATATTTCCAACCAGGCGAAAACAAAGCAAACTACCTGCATTCGAGCATCTATGGCCAGGTAATTCGGAACACGGTCATCTGGCTTTCAAACTGAATTTTGCGTCACTAGACCTTTTGTCAATATGAATTGAGCCTCAGGCAACAAAAAGAAAACATGTGACACTCTAGATTTATTCTGCTCGCTGTATTAGCAGCGTGCCAGTCTTGTTCTTAGAGAAATAAAAGTTATGGTAAAGAGAGTGTGCACATTTTTGATTCTCTCCATGACCCTCAATTCTTTCGCCCAACCAGGCAACGGGAATAGCAATGGACACGGAAATAGTAATGGAAGTGGGAACTGTGGCCACCCGCCATGTGGAGGTCCCCATCAAACGGTACCGGTGGATGCACACTGGTTGTTATATGCAGGCCTTTTGGCCGGCACTTACCTAACAGGTAAATGGAAACGCTTCAAGGTTAAGCCTTAATTCCACCGTACAGAATTTCACCTTTCACAAGCCCGAATTGTTGCCGCTCCGCTTCAGATTTTTCGTTCACAAAATTGTCCTCCAGCGGTTTTAATCCTGCCTGCGCGATGCGTTGGGGATAATCTCGCCCATACTTTCTCACGTGATCATCCTGGCCGAAAGCTCTTTCCCTGCCCCGCGGATCGGTGATCTTGAAATCTTCAAAAGTCGTATCTGGGATCGGATGGAAAAACGGCACCTGCAGAATGGCAAAACCACCAGGTCTTAACACGCGGGCGATCTCACTCATTGCCTTAATGTCGCTGTCGACATGCTCAAGCACATGATTACAAAGCACTGCATCAAATGAATTGTCTGTGAAGGGGATTTCATGAATATCCATTTTCACCTTGGCCAGGGGTGACTCGATGTCGGCTGTGATGTAGCGGTTCCCATGAAGTTTTTCCATCGGCTTGATGAAGCAAGCCTCAGGGGCGATGTGAAGAACATCCATCGGCTTCTTGAAAAAATCGGTTCGCTCTTTCAGGTACAGCCATATAAGTCGGTGCCGCTCCAACGCCTGGCACTTTGGGCAAAGGGCGTTGGGTCTGGCGTTCAATCGCCCATACGGTAGAAACTTTCTGAACCTTCCCTCACACACCGGGCAGGTAACATTGCTCCCGGCATATAAAATACTCAGGACCCTAAGCCCCATTCCCGAAACGCGTTGAAGGTATTTTCGGGGAACGAACCGTATAATCAGTGAAATCAGTTTTTTCATTCAGTAGGTGGTTGTAAAAACACCTTTCCAACGAGGGAAGCACGGTGTTGAGGGCCGTAAAAATATTGCTTTTCTGTTAAAACTATTTGCCGTTAGGGGCCATCTTTATGGTAGAAACGATGTAAAAGGGCCTAAACCAAGCCTGACGGGGGCGAAAATGGAAGTTATGCATGCGGAAACTTTACTTGACATTGCAATGATGCATTCTGATTCCCTGGTCCTGCGGGCAAAACAGGGAGACCAAAATGCCCAGGGCAAGCTGGTCCAGCTGTGGTACAAACGGATCTATAATTTCAGTTATAAATTCTTCCAGGACCACGACATGGCGATGGAGGTCTCGCAGAAGACGTTCATTTCGATGTGCAAAAATCTTCAAGGCCTGCAGGACACGCTGCGATTCAAGTCATGGCTTTACAAAATTGCCGTGAACTATTGCCGCGAAGAAGCGCGTAAAACCAAGAACAGCCGCTCGCTCTCCTTTGACACCGTTTGGAACCGCGAGGCTGAGGATTCACCACGCTGGGAATCTTCGGGACAACGAAATGATAGCCCCGAAAGACAGCTTGAGCACCTCGAACTCTCGGACATTCTTCAGCAAGCGCTATTGGCATTGAATGAAGAACAGCGGGAGGTCGTGATAATGAAGGAGTATGAAGGCCTGAAATTCCGTGAGATCGCTGAGGTGCTCAATATCTCGGAAAATACGGTCAAGTCGCGAATGTACTATGGGCTTGACGGACTTAGGAAAATTTTAGAAAAGCAGAACATTAATAAAGATACAATCGGCTATGAATTATAAACCAGAAGAAAAAGATTGGATGGCTTACCTCTATGGTGAGGCAGAAGGGACGGAGAAAGAGAAGATGGACCAATACCTGCTCGAAAATGCCGAGGCTCGCAGGGAGTATGAAAAGTTTCAGAGCCTTCGCAAGATGATGTCGGCTGTTGAAGATAAGGAAGTGATCGCACCACCAATTATCATCGAGGGCGCTCGTCAGCGATTCCTGTGGAATACCCCATACATTAGAATGATCGTTAGCATAGCAGCATCGTTGCTGCTCATTATACTTGTGGGCAAGGTAACCGGCACTCGTGTGTCGATGACCGGAAATGAATTTAAGCTGACATTTGGCGATGCCCCTGCTGAAGTTGTAACACCTGTCGTGGAAAAGGAGGTTCCTGCATCCCTTACTGCTGAAGAAGTGCAGCAAATGATCAATAAATCGCTTACCGCCAACAATTCCGAGATCGAACAAAGCTGGACTGAATCGCAAAAGAAACTGAATGCATCTATCCGCCAGAACCTGGCTGTGAATTCTGCCAAAGTCGATGAAGTTATGAAGTCAGCTTCGGTAGCAACACAGGAGCAGATCCGCAATTACGTGGCTACCATGCAGGCGGAAAATATGCAGCAGGTAAAAGATTACTTCCAGCTGACCAGCACGCAGCAGAAAGAATATATCGAAACGTTACTTGTCGATTTCGACAAATACCTTCAGCAGCAGCGTAACAACGACCTGCAGCTCGTTCAGACACGCCTGCACAGCATTGAAGAGAACTCAAATGTATTCCAGCAGGAAACGGAACAGATCCTGACCAGCATCATCAGCTCTGTTGGACCACAAAACACGACAGAAAAAAAGAATTAAGACATGACTCCGTGCGCACGGAAAAATTGTAACAAATCGTAAAAGCTTTAATCCAGTATTCAAAAATTTTAATACGACCAATCATGAAGGATATGAAAAAGATAGTGAGATTTTGGGTGGCGGCAATGTTTGCAGTGATAGTTCAGGGAGCCTTTGCCCAGAAAGCAGACATGGAAAGAATGGAGCGCGACATCGAGGTAGCGGAGAACGTACTCTCCACGCTCATTCGCCAGGAGGTAAGTCCACAGGGAAGATTTTTCGGACTTGAAGTCAAAGGAATTTACCAGGAGGGGTATGGTGTCACGTTCCGCCTGCCCGGTGATTACAGCTCACCAGGCTTTATCAGAGCCGGTGAAGGCACTATGATTTACCGAGATAACGATCTGGCTCCAACCGTAGCCTATAGCATCTCCTCAACCAATGATGACCATGAACGGACAAAGGAAGAGAAGGAAGCCTACGACCTCAGAGAGAAAGTGCGTGAGAAAAAAAGAATGTCGCTCGACAGCGCCCGTGAAGCCTACAATAACAAGCTCATCAAGGCGGCTAAAGATTTTCTCATTGACTATTCCGACTTCCTAACCCAGTTGTCGCCAACGGAACGAATCGTGGTCACAAACAAAAACGAAAATCGCTCATGGTTCTACAAAGAAGCGAAGCGGAAGCACATTTCAATTGAAGCCACGAAAGCTGATATCACGGCATTCAAGCAAGGAAAAATTACCAGAGACCAGGCACTTGCCAAGTTGAAAGTGGTAAATACGGAAGTGGTTGACACGAAGGAGCAGGATCTCGAGTTGCTCGTGAGCATCTTCGGGCGCCTCTATCGTACAGACCTTGCAAAAACATACTTCTCATCGGAGAACAACATTTACTACGAAAGGCTGAAGGATTACGGTGTGGTATACTACATGGAAACTTTCAGCAGCAACGAGCCGATGCCCGGAAAACTTACGCTTCCAACACAGGGTATGACCGATGTCGATAAAGCGACCCGCGACAAGAAAGTGACCGAGCTCTATCCGAAGTTCGAGCAGGAACTGAAAGAGAACATTCTTGAATACGGACGTACCGTGCGTAGCCTGGGTGATGATGAAATACTACTTTTTAACGTTTCGTTAACAAAATGTAAAGGATGTGGTATCCCAAGCACGGTCGAGGTGAGCATTAAAAATTCAGTATTGAAAGATTTCGCGGCCGGAAAAATCGATAAGAATGCTGCGATGAGCAAATTCACAGTAAAAAAAGGGGTGGCCCAATAATTAACGCAAGAACCAGGCGTTTAACAAAAGTGCTGATGTTTTAGGGGTTGCCGAGGAACATCAGCATTTTTTATTACACCACCGGGTAGCTTAGCTCCACGAAAGGCAAATGCCGATGTAACCATTCCAGTAACTTTGAGTATATAAAAAATAACCCTTAATCGAATAAACCCTTAATCAATGAAAAAGAACCTGATCATCGGGGCAGGCGTTGTGGTAGTGCTACTTGTAGGCTACTTCATCGTTAAAGGAAACAAAGCATCAGAAGTTGCTGATATCCTGGCAAGCGTGAAGCGTGGCCCGTTCAAAGTGGAGATTGAAACCACGGGAGAACTTGAAGCAAAGAACTCGGTGAAAATTCAGGGACCTAACCGTCTCCGCAACTATGAGATCTGGCGCATTGGTATTCAGAATATCATCGATGAAGGCACCATCGTTAAGAAAGGCGACTGGGTAGCCACCCTCGACCGTTCGGAATTCCAGACGAAATACAACCAGAAGCAGATCGAACTGGAAAAGGCAAACTCCAAGTTCGTACAAACCCAGCTGGACACCACGCTGCAGATGCGCCAGTCGCGCGATGACTTAATTAATCTTCGTTATGAATGGCAGGAGAAAGAGATCATTCTCGAACAGTCGAAGTTTGAACCTCCCGCCACCATCAAGCAGAACGAAATAAATAAGGAAAAGGCGAAACGTGCCTACGAGCAAGCAGAGGAGAATAACAAGATCAAGAAGCGTCAAAATATCGAAAAGATGCGCGAAGTCTCTGCTGAGCTTCGGAAGGTGCAGGAAGAATTCAATGGCATGACTGCGATCCTGGCCGAGTTCAATGTGCTGGCACCGGAAGACGGCATGGTAATCTATCAAAAAGACTGGAACGGAAAGCCAATCAAGGCAGGCTCGCAGGTGGGCTTGTGGGACCCAACGGTGGCAACGCTGCCCGACCTCACTGTGATGATGTCAAAGACTTACGTGAATGAGGTTGACGTAAGACGCGTAAAAGTGGGTCAGAAAGTAGACATCGGCCTTGATGCATACCCAGATAAGAAGCTGGCCGGGAACGTTGTGCGTGTGGCCAACGTAGGTGAGCAACGCCCGAACTCCGATGCCAAAGTATTTGAAGTGGCCGTGGAGATTAAAGGAACAGACCTTTCGCTTCGCCCTTCCATGACCACAAGCAACAAGATTCTCACAAGCATAAAAGACAACGCGTTGTTCATTCCGCTGGAATCGCTTCACAACCATTTTGACACGCTTACTTTCGTTTACAAAAAAGATGGACTGAAAACCATCAAACAGGAAGTAATTGTTGGCGAGACGAATTCTAACGATGCAGTAATTGTTACTGGTCTGGCAGAAGGTGACCAGGTATTTCTCTCACTCCCTGAAGGTACCAACCTTGAGGACGAAGATTTCGCTTTGCTGAAGGAAATGAATGGCAAGCGCAAAAAGAAAGAAGAGAAAACCGATGAGAAAGCAGATCCTGCAAAACCAGGAGACAAAGTCATTTCATCATCTCAAAAATAAAGACGTATGATCTCACCACGTCTTTTAGCGAACCTTTACATCGCCATCAACGCTGTAACGGCAAACAAACTGCGCTCATTATTGACCGCGTTAGGTATCATCTTCGGTGTTGCAGCCGTAATTGCCATGTTGGCCATCGGCAATGGAGCGCAGCAGGAAATTCTGGAGCAAATCAAACTTGTGGGTGTCAACAACATCGTGGTTAAGCCCGTGGTCGAACAAAAAGAAGAGAAGGTTGAAGAAGATGTTGGCAAGAAAGAGACAAAGAAGTTTTCGCCAGGGCTCACCATTCGTGACGTCAACAATATTGTCACTACCATTCCAAACCTCACCAAAGTAAGCCCCGAAGTTATCCTTGAAACGAACGTAGTGCGAAAGGGCTACAGGAGGTCAGCCAAACTTGTTGGCGTTGATCCTGCATACTTCGAAATTTTCAATTTCGAGATGCAGGAGGGCCTCGGTTTTAACGAAGAGCAAAAGCGCTTTGGAAGCCTGGTCTGTATTATTGGCCAGGGTATCAAGACGAAATTTTTCCCGACTGAAAACCCGATCGGCAAGAATATTAAAGTTGGGGCAAACTGGTTGACAGTTGTTGGCGTACTCAAGGAACGCGTGGTATCGAAGAACAGCATTTCGAAACTCGGAATTCGCGATTTCAACATGGATGTATACGTGCCATTGCAGACAATGTTGATTCGTTACAAGAACCGGGACCTCGTCACTGCTGAGGAGTTGAGGCTCGAAGCGATGAAGAGCAGCGGAAATTTCTTCGTAAGTGGTAACAACGATTCAGAAGAGGATGCGGCACAACTTGCAGAACGCAAGAACTACCACCAGCTTGACCGCCTGGTGATCCAGGTGAATGAAACAAACATGCTTCAGCCCTCGGCCGAGATCATGTCACGCATTTTGAAGAGACGCCATTACGATGTGGTGGACTACGAAATAGAGATTCCCGAACTTCTGCTAAAGCAGCAACAACGCACCAATGACATTTTTAACTACGTGCTCGGGGCGATTGCTGGAATTTCGTTGCTGGTGGGCGGGATCGGTATCATGAACATCATGCTCGCGTCTGTTCTCGAACGGATCAAGGAGATCGGCTTGCGCTTGTCGATCGGAGCGAAGAAGAGTGACGTTGTTCAGCAATTCCTGTTCGAAGCAATTATGATCAGTATTTCCGGAGGGATCATCGGGGTCATACTCGGAGTTTCCATGGCTTACCTCGTGAGCGAGTTTGCCGGCATCCCAACCATCATCACTTTTACTTCTATTATTTTATCCTTTGGCGTAGCCGCAACCGTTGGGCTGATTTTCGGCATCGCCCCAGCGCGCAAGGCAGCCAGCCAAGACCCTATTACTTCATTGCGATATGAATAAAAAGACCTTACGTTATACCTTACTTTTATTATTCCTCGGGTTTACATTTTCTGCATCGGCACAACAAGCTTTTACCATCGATGATATTATTCTTCGGGCGAAAGCACAATCACCGTTTTCAAAACAAGCGGAGACAAGAAAGGAGAACCGTTATTGGGGCTACCGGTCCTATAGAACAACGTTCAATCCACAGTTGGTGCTGCAAGGATCATTGCCCACGTATTACAAATCAGTGAATCCAATCCTCCAGGACGATGGAACGTATCGGTACATCCCGGTGGAGCAAACCTTCAACAACGTAAGGCTTGGTCTTGTGCAACCGATTTTTACAACCGGAGCAACGATCTCGGCAAACACAAGCCTGAACTACTTTAAAGACTATAGTCGGCTTAATGCAGGCGAGCAATGGAGTGGTTCCGTAATGAACATCGAGCTGGAACAACCGCTTTTTGCTTTCAATCCCTTAAAGTGGGAGCGCAAAATTCAGCCATTGCTCTACGAGGAGTCGAAGCGCGAATATGTGGAACAAATGGAATTTATTTCCGAGCAAGCGGCAGAGCGATTTTTTAACGTGCTTCAGGAGCAGATTAAACTTCAGATTGCAAAGTTTAACCTGGCGAACAACGACACCATTTATAAAATTGAGCAAGGGCGTTATAACATCGGTACAACTTCGCAAGACAAATTGTTGCAGGTGGAGCTTCAGCTTCTTCGCTCACGCCAGGCCGTTGGACAGGCGAATCTTAACCTCGAAACCGCCCGGCTTGAGCTGAGAACGTACCTCGGCTTGAAAGTTAATGACGCATTTCCGGAACTGATCTTGCCGGAAAATATTCCAACGTTTGAAGTTTCGATAGATGAAGCCATTGAGTACGCCAAGAAAAATCGCGCCCAGTTTATCAGCTTTGAGCGTCAGCGTCTGCAAGCCGAACGTGACCTCGCCCAGGCAAAAGGAAACCGCTTTCAAACATCAGTATCTGCCGCTTACGGTCTCAACAATAATGGTGTGATCCTGAACGATGTCTATCAGAACCCGCTCGAACAACAGCAGGTAAGCCTTTCATTTTCGATCCCGGTGCTGAACTGGGGACGCAACAAGGCCATGATGAAGCGCGCCATTGCGAACAAGAAGCTCACAGATTATATCATCGAGCAGGATGCTGTCACGTTCGAGCAGGATATCATGACGCTCGTGCGCCAGTTTGAGTTGCTGCGCATGCAGATCGAGATCACGAAGAAGTCGGATGAGGTTGCAGCGGAGCGCTACAATGTTGCGCAGAACCGTTACCTCATTGGCAAAATTGATATCACCAACCTCAATATTGCGCTTGAAGAAAAAGACAATGCGAAGACAAGTTATATTGAAGCCTTAAAATCTTTCTGGACTTCGTACTACCAGCTTCGCAGGCTTACACTTTATGATTTCGCTAGTAAGTCGTTGCTGTATTCCGAGGATGCCGAATAGCTGGCGGATTTAATTACCGAGCGATAAAGCCCTCGGTAATTCACCACCTCTTTCCTCGGGTGTTGTGTATTCGCGGTGTCTGCTGATCTTCGTAGGTTGGTGTGTGGCGTATACGAAGATTTATATTCACTTTGTTTTCACTACAAAAAAGCGAATCCCTTTTTTGAACAATCCGGCATTAAGAAAAAAAGTTTGGATGCACATCAAAGACAACGCAATGAATAAGGGGATTCAGTTGGAGATTGTCGGTGGCTATGATGACCACTGCCATTGTTTGGTCTCCATGAATAATAAACAAACAACTTCCGAAGTCATGCATTTGATCAAAGGAGAGTCCGCCCATTGGATTAACAAGAATAATCTTTGCGATGGTACGTTCAGTTGGCAGGATCAGTATTTTGGGATTTCCGTGTCGCAATCCATTGTAAACCGTGTGAGAGACTATATCCGTAACCAGGAAAACCACCACAAGAAAAAAGATTTCCAAATCGAATATGATCGAATTGTGAAGGAGCACGGCTTTTCGATCACCAATTTCGATTGATACGCAGTGATCTTCGGATGTTCCCCGGTCTTCGATTGAAATGCCGTGAATGTCCGGATGTTCCTTCGAGCCTTTGATTGAAATGCCGTGAATTTCCGGATGTTCCCTCGGGCCTTTGATTTGAAATGCCGTGAATGTCCGAATATTCCTTCGGGCCTTTGATTGAAATGCCGTGAATGTCCGGATGTTTCAACATCCGGTTTAAGGTTTTTTAAATGCCTGTGTAATTAAATGGTGTGATCTCCTTCAATCGTTTTTTCAATGAATCTTTAACATTCAATGAATCGATGAAATTTGAAATGCTGTCTTTTGTGATCTTCTCATTCTTACGGGTTAATCCCTTCAGCGCTTCATAGGGATTCGGGTACCCTTCTTTGCGCAGGATGGTCTGAATGGCTTCAGCCACCACGGCCCAGTTGTCTTCGAGGTCCGCATCGATGGCACCTTTGTTCAGTTCCAACTTTGCAATTCCTTTCAGAAGCGATTTAAACGCGACATAGGTATGTGCCAGTGGAACGCCAATATTCCTCAGAACGGTTGAGTCTGTAAGATCGCGCTGCAATCGCGAGATCGGTAATTTTGCTGAGAGGTGTTCAAAGATGGCGTTAGCAAAACCGAGGTTTCCTTCGGCATTCTCGAAATCAATCGGGTTGACTTTGTGAGGCATCGCGGATGACCCTATCTCGCCTTCTTTGATCTTTTGCTTAAAATATTCCATCGATACATACTGCCAGATGTCGCGCGAGAAATCGATCAGGATGGTGTTAATCCGCTTAAGGTTGTCAAATAATGCCGCGAGGTTGTCGTAATGCTCGATTTGTGTTGTTGGGAAGCTACGAACTAATCCGAGGTGGTTGCAGAATTCGTCACCGAACTTTGCCCATTCAATTTCAGGATATGCAACAACATGTGCGTTGAAATTCCCGGTTGCACCTCCGAACTTAGCTGAGTGTGGTATGGTCTTCAGAAGAACCAACTGTTTTTCGATACGTGTTGAGAATACGCCAATCTCTTTACCGAGTCGGGTGGGAGAAGCTGGCTGTCCGTGTGTTCGCGCCAGCATGGCTACATCTTTCCATTCTTTTGAGCAGAGATTGATGTCGCGGATCAGGTCTTCCAGCAGCGGGAGGTATTCGCGTGTCATAAAGTCTTTCAATGACAGCGGAATGGCTGTGTTGTTAATGTCCTGCGAAGTGAGGCCGAAGTGAATGAATTCCTTGAGGAAGCCGAGGTTGAGCGATTCAAATCTTTTTTTCAGGAAATATTCAACCGCTTTTACGTCATGGTTGGTCGTCTTCTCAATCTGCTTGATTTCAGCAGCATCTTCTTCGGTGAAGAGCTTGTAAATCTTGCGGACATCGCTGATCTGGTGGGCGGGAAAATCCGTGAGTTCAGGCAATACCGCTGAAAGGGAGAGAAGGTACTCGATTTCAACCTGCACGCGGTACCGGATAAGACCAAACTCAGAGAAATAAGGACTGAGATTTTTTACCGTTTCGAAATATCTGCCGTCAACCGGAGATATGGCATTCAATGGATTTAGCTGCACTTGCTGAATGTTAAGGCGTAAAATTAACGTCTTAACAAACTTTAACAAATGAATGTCTCATTTAAAGAGACCGGCCATGCCTCCAGATTCCACGGAATGCAGCTTTTTCTTAGTTTTGCCGCCCCATGACGCGCCTTTATTTCTTTGTTGGACTTTTTCTTCTGCTCAGTTTGCCTGCGCTTTCCCAAAACAAGCCAGGGTTGGCGTTGCACGTTAAGAAGGTGCAATCGCCTATAAAACTTGATGGTGTGCTGGATGAGCCGGAGTGGCTGGTTGCTGAAAAAGCTACAAACTTCTATCTGAACTACCCGGTCGACTCGCTTCCACCCACGTACCAGTCTGAAGCACGGATGACGTTTGATGACCATTTCGTATACCTTTCATTTGTGTGCTTTGACGACAACAAAGCTGACATCGTGCAGTCGCTGAGACGCGACATCGAATGGGATGTCAACGACAACATCGGGATCTATTTTGATCCGTTCAACGACTTCACCAACGGCTTCTTCTTTACCATCACACCTATGGGCATTCAGTCGGAAGGAATTATGTCGGGGGGAGGATCGAATGACGACAGCTTCAACGACAGCTGGGACAACAAATGGTATTCAAAAGTTGTGCGGTTGCAGGATCGCTGGGTTGCCGAAATAGCGATTCCCTTTAAGACTATTCGCTATAATCTGAACGAATGGAACATTACCTTTTTGAGGAATGACGTAAAACGAAATCAGATCAGTAGCTGGATTGCGACACCCATTGCTTACATCCCCGCATCGTTCGCCTATTCGGGTAAGCTGATTTGGGAAACGCCACCGCCATCGCCAAAATCAAACATCTCCTTCATTCCTTACGTATCCGCTTCTTCGTTTCAGGACAATGAGCCGGATGCCGAGCAGAAATACGATCACACGGCAAACATTGGCTTCGATGCTAAAGTTGGGCTAACGCCATCCGTAAATCTTGACCTGACAGTGAACCCCGATTTCTCCCAGGTTGAAGTTGACCGACAGGTGATCAACCTTACGCGATTCGAATTTGGTTTTCCGGAGCGAAGGCAGTTCTTCCTCGAGAACAACGATTTGTTTTCACAACCGGGATTCCCTGACTCACGTCCGTTTTTCTCCAGGCGCATTGGTCTCGCGTTAGATTCAGCTGACAAAATTCAGCGCGTTCCGATTTTGTATGGTGCCCGTGTCAGTGGCAAACTGGGTGAAGACTGGCGTATAGGATTGATGAACATGCAGACCTCGGAGAAGCGATCGCTCGGTTTGCCGGGTCAGAATTATTCCGTAGGCGTTGTGCAGCGCCAGATTTTTTCACGCTCGAACATAGGCTTCGTGTTTGTAAATAAGCAATCGCTGGGCCTTGGAGAGTACGATAACACGAAATTTTATCATAAGACGCTCTTGAAGGAGCATTACAACGGCACAGATACCGTCACTACGCTGAATAAGTTCAATCGGGTTTATGGTGTCGATTTCAATCTCAATACAAAAGACAACCGGTGGCAGGGCGATGTTTTTTACCATCGGTCTATGGACAGCGATAAGCAGGATGAAAACTATTCGTTTGGGGCATTCGTTGGTTACTTCACGCGCCAACTCAATGTTTTCGTTGGCCAGCAGGGACTGGGTGAAAACTATAATGCCGAAGTGGGGTTTGTTCCGTCCCTCGATGTATACCCGGGAATGTATGGAGGTTTTTCTCAGGTTGAGTACAAAATATATCCAGCGAATAGCAAGATAGCGGTAATGGGTCCGCAGGCAGGTGTCGACTATGTCATGAATCCGAATAGCGGGCAATTGACGGATAAGATTTTCAGATTGGAATACAACATCAATTTTCTCAACACCTCAAGCTTTAGACTGGCGATGAACAACACCTTCCAGCGTTTGCCCGAGGATTTTAATCCCCTGGATCCACGCGGAGACTCCAGTCTGATTACGGGCCAGACGTTTAACTGGAACCAAATCGGTTTTGAGTTTCGGTCAGATACACGAAAAACGTTCAACTTCGCCCTCGAGTCGATGTACGGAGGTTTTTACAGTGGCAAGCTCGTCAGCGTTGGTGGGGAGATCAACGCTCGTTATCAGCCCTTTGGAAGTTTATCCATTCGGGCCGATTACAGTCACCTCGACTTCCCGGAAGGGTATGGAAAAGCCGGTTTTTTGCTCATTGGGCCACGTTTAGACCTGACCTTTACGGATAAATTATTCCTCACTACTTTTGCGCAGTATAACGATCGGGACGACAATGTGAACCTGAATGCCAGATTTCAATGGAGATTTAAACCGGCATCAGATTTTTTTGTTGTTTATACCGAGAACTATCTCCCGGAGGGCTTGACAAGCAAGAACCGGGCGCTGGTGTTAAAACTCACGTATTGGCTGAACCTGTAACTTGGTTGTGGTTCGGCAAACCTTGAAATCATTGTTATGGCATTTGGATTTTTTAAGAAGTCGGACAAATCAGAGAAGAAAGAACAACCTGCATCATCCAGCAGCGGACCTCACTATTTTGACCTTAAGGTTAAGAACGTAATCCAGGAAACACGCGATGCGATCACGATCGTATTTGAACAACCTGCCCAAAAGATCAATTATAAAGCGGGCCAGTTTTTGACCCTCATTATTCCGGTTCAAGGTAAGGAAGTAAGGCGAGCCTATTCGCTTTGCAGTTCGCCATTTGTAGATCAAGACCTTGCGGTGACCGTGAAACGTGTTGAAAACGGTATGATGTCCAACTGGCTTGCCGATAACTTAAAACCGGGCTTGGTGATCAAGGTGATGGAGCCGATGGGCCAGTTCACAACGGAGTTCAGCAAGACAAAAAAGCGTCACCTCATAATGTTTGCCGGAGGATCGGGAATCACGCCAATGATGTCTATCATCAAGAGCATCCTCACGCAGGAACCCGACAGTATCGTTTCGCTGATCTATTGCAACCGTGATATCGACAGCATCATCTTCAAAGACATCCTCGAAAAAATGTCAACCGAAGATGAGGGCCGGTTGCACGTGATTCACATTCTCGACACTGCGCCAATGAACTGGCAGGGATATTCCGGTCTGCTGAATCACGACATGCTTACTAAACTGTTCGAGCGAATTCCAGACTGGGGTATTGCGGACACAACATACCTGATGTGTGGTCCGGAAGGAATGATGAAAAACGTAGAGTCGCTCCTGACGATGCGTCAAATCCCCGCGTCAAAAATCTTTAAGGAAAGTTTCGTTCAGGGAACAATCGCGAAGGAAAAGAAAGAAGAAGCGGCAGCGGAAACAGGGGAGCTCAAAGAGCGGGAAGTTACTATCCGCTACGATGGTCAGGAATACAAAGTAGTGGTACCGCCAAACAAAGCAATCCTCGAAACAGCCCTCGACCAAGGCATCGATCTCCCATACTCTTGTCAAAGCGGACTATGCACGGCCTGTCGCGGCAAAGCGCTGTCAGGGAAAGTTAAGCTTGACGAGGAGGAAGGACTTTCTGCTTCCGAGCGCGCAGAGGGATATGTTCTTACTTGCGTAGGCCACCCGTTGACGGACGATGTGGTGATCGAGATTGGCTAACACCCGCTTTGTTTCGCTCAAACTGTCTTTCAAAGTTTTCGCTTTCCGTTTTCATCCATTTATCCCAGAAGGATAAGTAAAGACCGTAATTGGTTTTAAACTCCTTATGGTGTATGTCATGATGAGTAGATCCGATAAGCCATTTACCGATCGGATGTTTTGCAAAGTATCCCGGAAAAATTTCAACACCCGCGTGATTGATCACAGCCGACACCGTCATGATCAGCAGTACAATGCCGAGAGCATAATAATGGATTGGAATAAGCGTGATCGCGATCGGTAGAAAAATGAACTGCAGCACTGCTTCAATTGGGTGAAAAGAGAATGAGGTAAACACCGTGGGGTGAATGCTCTCATGATGCACCCGGTGCACAATCCTGAAAACGCTGGGTCGATGCATCCACCGATGCAGCCAGTAGTAATATGTTTCGTAAAGCACGAGTACCAATCCAATGGAAAAAATAAAATATGGGATCGACCGTTCGGAAAAGGAAGTGTAAATCCTGGTATACCCTCTCTGAAACAGGAAAAACGTGCCAACAGCCAGTGCCGTAAAAATCAGTGAAGAGATGACTGACCAGTAAATCTCTTTTCTTAGCTGTGCATTCTTTCGCTGTGGAACGGCATACCCTAGAATATTCTTTAAAAATGACCGATAGAGTGTAGCCGTTGCAAAATAGCGTAGGATAAGAACGCCAAAAATTGATGCGCTAAATATCAAGACCAGCTTTGTACTCTCCCAGAAGGAGGGCTCGAGAAAATAGAAGATTGAATCCAATGTTTTCGTTTGGATTCAGTGCAGGTAAAAATTATTCCATGTTATCGGGTGCCGATGTTGTGCTTTTCGTTCGATCCCACATTCTCAACCGTCCATTCGATGCGTTTTTCGAATGGATGATGACGAACAGGGCAGTCGTCTTTGATACAGATGGGGCAGCCGATTGGTAGACACCCATCGGAATGCACAAAAAACTCAATGGAGTGGCCAAACCGCTCACGAATGATTTTACCGAGCTTGTCGATTTCGGCATGAGCTTCATGCACATTCAGGTACCATGGCACTGTTAGGTGACAATCAATATGAAGAACACTGCCGTATTTGATGATTCTGAGATTGTGAAGATCCACCCAGTTCATGCTCCGGTCTTTGTCGAACGCATGGATCATCTGCAGGAGAAGTTCACGATCGCGTTCGTCCATGATTCCGGCAAGCGAGCTTCGCAGGATCTTAAAGCCGGTGTAGAGAATAAATAAACTGAAGAGTAACGCCACCACGCTATCGAGCCATTGGATGCCGGTAAGGTAAATGAGACCGAGGCCTACCAGTATTCCTGCTGTTGTGTAGGTGTCAGATTGAAGGTGTTTGCCACTCGCTTCCAGGGCCAGCGACTTGTTTCTGCGTCCTGTCCGAACGCAAATTGAACCAACCGCATAGTTTGCCACCGCGGTTATTGCAATCAACAGAATACCGATGTCCAATTGGTGAAGTTCACCAGGCGTAACCAGGTTTCGCAAAGATTCTATGATGATGAGAACACCCGCGACCACAATCATCACGCCTTCAACCGCTGCTGAAATGAATTCGATTTTTCCGTGACCGTACGGATGATCAGCATCTCTGGGTTTCGCTGACAAATTGAGGCTATAGAGTCCGAAAAATCCAGCCACAACATTCACGATGCCTTCGAGCGCATCGGTCAGCACCGACACCGAATGCGTAAGGTAATAAGCAATGAGTTTGAGCGCGAGCAGCGTTAGTGATAGGGCGGCCACCCATGTTTGAATCCGTATATTCTGCCTTGCAGCGTCCAATCAACTTGTAATTTTCTTTTTGACCATCACACGCGCGATCGCAATAGCTGCAATGATCACCCATACCACATTGATGAACGCGCTCGCATAGGCTGCCTTGTAAACGGTGTAAATAATTAATGCCAGTCCACCCGTGAGATTGAGCAGGTAAAACACCATGGAATCGGAACGAAGCTTTTGGTAGCTATTTAGCCCATATGCAAGAAGCACCTCCACCGAACCAACCCACCCGATAATTTCTAAGAATAATTTCATCTATAAAGTTTAATGTGCGCTTGAGTAATGAACACATGCAAAATGTACGCAGCGTGAATCCGTGGCTAGCGCTTTTGGATTCAAGTTCGTACTCCCTGCCTTCGAGTGCTGGGCACTACTTCGTCATTTTCAATCGCAGCAAATTCATGTTCGAAGTCATGAACAATGTCTTGCCATCGTCCGATAATTCGCAGTTAGCAGTGGCATTTGGTAAGCGAACCTTGCCTAATACTTTTCCCGATTTGTCAAAGATCCAGATTCCGCCCGGGCCGCTGGCGAAAACATTTCCATTCTTGTCAATCTTAAGTCCGTCAGGCAACCCCTTGTTCTCGTCATTGACTAAAGTTGTTGCATCGTAGAAAACCCGTGCATTGGTGATGGAGTCATTGTCATCAAGGTCGAAAGCATACCAAATGGCTTTTTGCGGATCGGAGTTTGCCACAATGAGTGTTTTTTCATCCGGAGTGAGTGCAATTCCGTTCGGCTTTGTCAGCGAGTCTACAAGCAGCGTAACCTTCCCATCAGCGCTCACCTTATACACCCCGTTGTGAGAAAGCTCTTTGTCAGGATCTGAGTCCAGTTGTTTGAAACCATATGGCGGATCAGTGAAAAAAATATCGCCATTACTTCTCACAACAACATCGTTGGGACTGTTTAGCCGTTTCCCTTCGTACCGGTCGGCCAGGGTCGTAAATTTTGGTTCTGGTTTCTCAAACCCGCCATCATAACGCGATACTCTGCGGTCGCCATGCTGGCAAATGATCAGATTACCCTGTGGATCAAGCGTTAGTCCATTCGCACCAGGCTCACGACTTACCGTGGGAGTGGTCCCTGTGTATCCGGATGGCGTGAGAAAAACCTCGACCCCTTTTTCCTCAGTCCACTTATGGATCACATTGTTTGGAACATCAGTAAATAATAACAGTTTTTTAGACTCGATCCACAGCGGTCCTTCGCTCCAAGTATAACCTTCACCAAGCAGCTCAATTTTCGCATCTTTGTCAATCAGCGCGTTGATGGCCTCATCGGTCCGCTCAATTCTTCCGTACGTTTCAGCAGATTGATCCTTGGTGGCCGTGCACGCACCAACAGACAGGGCGATCACAGCAATGAGCAATTGGTTTTTCATAGAAAAGAATTTAGGCGCAACAAGATATAAAATAAAATGATCCCTTGCCGCGAGTTGCTTCAAGGGATCATACACAAATATGCATTGCTAGTTCAGGACGGCCTGGCTGGCGGGCCGCGAAACCAAAAGTTGTTTCAGAGAGAAAAGGTGCAGCGTATAGGCAAGGGGAACCAGGAACCCCGGCAAGAATGAAATTGGAAACAACGTTACTACCGTGTTTGATGGCTCTTCAAAGAAAACTCTCCAGGGTGATGGCGTTGAAAGCACTGCGATAGTGACGATGTTGATGAGCAGCCCCAGACAAGCCAGGTTCCAAACAATGGCAACGCCCCGCGAAACTTTGTTTTTATAGAGCAGCCACGAAACAACCGGAGCAGTGAGTCCGGCCAGAATATCAAAATTACGTCCTTCGAACGTCATCTGTTCGGGAAGCATTTTTTCAACGAACAAAAGCCAGAGCAGAATCTCAACAAATACACGGAAATTTTGCATCACGATAATCTGATGTGCGGGTATTTGTGCGAGGATGTCTGAAAGTCCTTTTGAAAAGAGCACCAGCAACAAGATGCCCAGCACAGGAACGATCAGGACTGGAGCAAAGTTGAATGGGAAATTCTCAAATTTTCCCATCATGCCGCTGGCAGACCAGATTGAAACGAATAATAGCCAGACGAGGATTGTCCCGGTAAGGAGATTAAAAACCCGTTGCTTGGCGATGGGTTTCCACGCTGTTCGTGCAATACCTGACCGCAAAACCTGCAGCAGCCAGTAGAGGAAAACGATAGTCAGGGCGACAAAACCGATTTGAGCGAGTAAGAAAATGTTGGCGTTCATAATAATTGAATTTACTCAAATCAACGGCCGGATCGGAAAAGTCACATGACAAAAATTGCTAATTCGGGAATTATCTGATTTGCGAAGGATAGCGCCCGGTGCGATTGAAATAAAGCCTGCTGAAGGTCGAACTGTCTTTAAACCCGAGTTCCTTTGCAATGGACTGCACCTCAAGTTTCGTACTGATAAGGAGCGAGGTTGCCTGCCCGATCTTAACTTCAGTTACAAATTGATGAGGCGTTTTTCCGAAGGCAGTCTTGAAAAGACGTAAAAAATGAAATTTAGAAAGGCATGAGATGCGTGCGAGGTCATCTAATGAAATCTCGTTTTGAGGATTAGAGTATATGTAGTCTGTGGCATCGGAAAGGCGTCTGAAGATCTCCTTGCGAGTTGCATTCTTTACGGAAGGAAGAGTTGCCTCAATTTTCCTGTCATTGCGAGCTTGCGCAATAAGCTGGACCAGTACATCGTATAATTTTTCTTCTTCTTTTAATGCATCTCCTTCCGAATCTTTTAGTTCAAGCAGAAGTCGGTTCAGCGAACCGGTCCGTTCGTAAAGCTTGTTGTGCAGTTCGAGCCTGCAATGCGGTGTCGTGAAAATCCCCTCATCAAGCAACGTTTCATGCGATGCCGTTAGCGTTCGCAGCACCTGATCAGCCCAGTATTCGCCAAAATGGATGTTGATCGTCTCCGTTTTTTGCCTGGGATTGACTTCCAGCGTATAATGCTGATCCTGGTTCGAAACGAAAAAGAATCTGTCATTCACCTTTGTAACTTTCGACCCTATGTGGACAAGGCTTGAACCGGTAACATTAGCGAACAATGAGAGTGGCCCGCGAATGTTATCCCGGAAAGTCTGCGAGGTCTTAACGTTCATCACCACGCTTGGCCAGCCTGTGGAAGGCAACGTACGGCCATGCCATGCCTTACGATTCTGGAAGCTCGTCTCAGCCTGGTTTTTAAGCCATTGCAGGTCAGGAAACTGGTGAAAGACCATAAATTGAATGTACGAATAAACCAGCAATGGGTTCTACGAATGGGGTTAAAAGTTCATTGCCATACTGTTCAGATTTCTGTTGTCTTAACAGTGTGGATTTACCTATTTTGCCTCCTCTAAAGAAGTTGTTATGAGCGAAACGTTAGAAATTCCAAAACGCCCGGTTCGAAAGTTCCTTCCTGAAAATTTTGCAGTTACATCGTGGGAAGTGCTTAAGCCATATTTTGACAGGCTGCTTGAAAGAAAGATCGGGACACTAAAGGAATTGAAGCAATGGTTTCTCGATCGCAGCGAACTGGAATCGGTTATCTCGGAAGACCTGGCATGGCGGTATATCCGGATGACATGTTATACCGAGAACAAAGATTACCTCAACGCTTACCAGGATTTCATTCAGAATATCCAACCGGAAATTGCACCTGTTTCTGACGCCTTAAACAAAAAAGCGGCTGCTTCTGAATTCCTCGATGCGCTTTCAAAAGAAGAAGGCTATGATATCCTGATCAGAAACCTGAAAAAGGACATTGAGATTTTCCGCGAAGAAAACGTACCTCTCTTTACTGAGATCGCAACGCTTTCCCAGAAATATGCACAGATCTCGGGTGCAATGACGGTGACAATCGATGGAAAAGATATGACGCTTCAGCAGGCCTCCGTGCTGCTGATGTCTCCCGATCGCAAAAAACGTGAAGACGTTTATCATAAGATAGCTGAGCGCAGATTGGCCGACCGCGAACAACTCGATGAGCTGTTCACTTCACTCATCAAACTTCGCCACCAGGTTGCTGTCAATGCGGGCTTTAAAAATTTCCGCGATTACATGTTCAAAGCGCTTGGACGTTTTGACTATACCCCTGAAGACTGCTTCAAATTTCATGAAGCAATTCAGCACGAGGTTGTTCCGTTGCTGAATGATTTCGCCAGGGAGCGCAAAGCGCAGATGAAACTTGACAGCCTGCGTCCATGGGACAAAGCGGTTGACCCGCAAGGAAAGGAAGCATTGAAACCGTTCACCAACGGAAAAGAGCTGACGGAGAAAACAATCGAAGTCTTCCGGAAACTCGATCCATTCCTGGGACAGTGTCTCTCCATTATGAAAGCCATGGGGCACCTCGATCTTGAGTCACGAATCGGAAAGGCACCCGGAGGCTATAACTATCCGCTGGCGGAAATCGGTGTGCCGTTTATTTTTATGAATGCGACCTCAACGTTGCGCGACATGGTAACGATCATGCACGAAGGCGGACACGCGATTCACAATTTCCTCACCCGCGACCTTGAACTCAACGATTTTAAGTCAACCCCTTCAGAAGTTGCCGAACTTGCGTCTATGTCAATGGAATTGATTTCGATGGACCATTGGGACGTGTTCTTCAACAAAGACGAATTCACGCGCGCCAAACGCGAACATCTTGAAGACAGCATAGAAACGCTACCGTGGGTGGCCACCATCGACAAGTTCCAGCACTGGATTTACGAGAACCCTAACCACACAACCGAAGAACGTAAGAAGATGTGGAATCAGATCTTCGACCAGTTTACCGACAACCAGACGGATTGGTCAGGTTTGCAGGCAGCTAAGGATTATCTCTGGCAAAAACAACTTCACCTGTATGAAGTTCCCTTTTACTACATCGAATATGGAATGGCCCAGCTTGGCGCCATTGCCGTCTGGAGAAATTTCAGAAAGGACAGAACTAAAGGCCTGCAAGGATATCAGAACGCACTTAAGCTCGGGTACCTCCGAACGATCCCTGAAATTTACAGCGCTGCGAATATCAAGTTCGATTTCAGCCGCCCGTACATTAAAGAGTTAGTGGCGTTTGTAAGGAGCGAGATAAAATAAGTTTGTAGTTTTTGGTTTGTAGTTTCAGTTATAATGTGCGCGCTTTTTGTTAACGGCTCAACCACAAACAATAAACTACAAACTAGCCGCGACACTTGTCCAGCAAATCACTCAACTGATTTGCCTCTTCCGGAGTGAGGTTGATGGCAAAGTCGATTTCCTTTTGTTGTTTTTCGATCTGGAGAAGGAGTTCCAACCCTTGCTCACTGATAAACACATCGCTGGCGCGTTTGTCATTTTCGCTGGCAACTTTGGTGATCAGGTGTTTTTGTTGCAACCGCTCCAGCAGGCGGGATACGTCTGAGTTTTGATCGAGGAGCCTCGATTTAATTTCGGTTGCTGAAATGTTTTTTGGATACTGACCTTTCAGGATGCGGAGGATATTGTATTGGTGGGAGGTGATCCCGAATTGTTTGAAAAATCCGTGATGTTTGTTTTGGAGCCAGTTCGCGGTATAGATCAGATTGATCACAGCCTTCTGGTGCGAATTCCTAAACTTGCTTTGTTGTATCGCGTCTTCGATTTTTTTCATTCAACAAAAACAAAAAAGCCCCGGCTCATCACCGGGGCTTCGTCTTATGCTTTTTTATCCAGCTCGATCTTGCAGACAATTGTTACGTTGTCCCCGATCACAAGCTCGCCCGTTGGTGTTTTGCCACCATAAGTTACACCAAATTCCTGACGATTAACCTGGCCGGTCAGTTTAAAACCTGCTTTCATGCCGCGACCGGTATTCATCGTGCCACCGTAGGTTACTTCAAATTCTGCTGGCTTAGTCACGCCCTTCATGGTCAAATCCCCTTTCAGTTTGTACTTACCGCCATCTTTCGAAAGAATCCCCTTGAAGGATACTTCTGGATTTTTTTCAGCATCAAAGAAATCCCCGGACTTTAAGTGGCCATCTCTTCTCTCGTTGTCCGTATCGATAGAAGCTGTCTTTGCTGTGAACGTTACTTCAGCACCGTTAAAGTCTTCCGATTTCGTTACTACCGAAGCATCAAAATCTTTGAAGTTTCCTTCCACTTCAGTGATTGCATAGTGAGGAACAGAAAATCCGATTCGAGAGTGCGACTTGTCGATTGTCCAGGTCGTTTGAGCCATGGCACCACCGGCTACAAGGAGCATGGCAGCGAGTACGTTAAATTTTTTCATAGTTGATTGAGTTTCGATTTAGTATACAAGTATAACACCAGTTTATTGAACTGTTGTTTAAACATTCAATGGTCACTGTAACCAATTGGTTGTCAATATGATGGTTTTGTTAATGAACTGTTAACTATGCCTTCAGGTAAAAGTCCCGGGTTAATGCGCGGTATTCTTCAGTCCATTCCTCATCGGTGGCATAAAGTACCAATTCTTCGGTCTTTACGTCAACAGGCTTTCGCGAAAATTCGATAAGAAGCCGTTCAACCGGTTTATCCTGCCTCGACCGGAACGACATTCTACGGTGTAGGTGCAGGCCAAATTCCTTGGCCAGCTCGATGAACTGATTTGCTTCGGTGAAGGGAAGTACCACCGCAAATTTTCCTTCGAAGGATAATAATCGGGCTGCGCTCTGGAGCAGAGTCGGGAAAGACAGATCACCAGCATGCCTTGCCTTGCTGCGACTTTCATCTGGCGGAAGCCAACTGTTGATGAAGAAAGGTGGGTTGCTGACAATCAAGTCATACAGGTGAGATGGCTGAAACCCCTGTATGGCAGAATGTATCACCGTAATTTTTTCAGACCACGGACATTTCTTCACATTAAGCCCGGCTTGTACCGCATCGTGCTCCTGTAGCTCAACGGCATCGATCTTTGCTTCGGCCCCGGTCCGCTGAGCAAGCATAATTGCGATCACACCCGATCCGGTTCCAATGTCGAGAATTCGATGGGCATCAGAAATATCAACCCATGCACCAAGCAGCACGCCATCGGTTCCCACTTTGTGGCTACTCTGGTCGTGTGAAATCGTAAATTGTTTGAAGTGAAAATCACCACGCCTTTTCATATTTTCACCTCAGTTTTAATGCGCAACACATGCCAAAAATAATACGTTGGGGAATTTTAGGCGCGGGAAAGATAGCAAACAAATTCGCTTCCGACCTGCGATGGGTTGAGGATGCTGAGCTGCGGGCAATCGCTTCCCACGACAAACTGAAAGGCCAACAATTCGCCCAAACGCATAACGTGCCCATTGTCTATAATTCCTACGAGGCGCTTGCAACATCACAAGAAGTGGATGTGGTCTATGTTGCCACGCCACATGGGTTCCACTATGAGCACACCGTGCTTTTGCTTTCACATGGGAAAGCAGTGTTATGCGAGAAGGCGTTTGCCCTGAATTCAAAACAAGTAGCGGACATGGTTGAACTCGCTACGCGGAACAGGGTCTTTTTGATGGAAGCTTTCTGGACCAAATTCATTCCGCAATATGAAATGGTAAAGGCGATGATCGAAAGGGGAGATATTGGTGAGATCAAATTCATTCAAGCCGATTTTGGATTTAAAGCGCCAACACCGCTCGCGCAACGATTGTATGACCCGCTGTTGGGTGGAGGCTCGCTACTCGACATTGGCATTTATCCTGTCTTCTTTGCGCTTGCTCTGCTTGGTAAACCGGTTGCGCTGAACGCCCTCATGACGTCCTACCCCACAGGAGTAGATGAACAGATCGTAGTGAACATGAAATTTGCAAATGGAGCATTGGCGGTTTTGTCATCGACTTTCGCAGCCGACACGCCAACGGAGGCGCTGATTGCCGGAACGGAGGGACGAATTCATATGCGAAATCGCTTTCATAACCCCGTTGGACATATTGAGTATGTTAAAGGAAGAGACGAAGCGCATCCCATCAGCGTTAAAAAGGAAGAAGG
This sequence comes from Chryseosolibacter sp., assembly GCA_036402075.1. Classification (GTDB taxonomy): domain Bacteria; phylum Bacteroidota; class Bacteroidia; order Cytophagales; family Cyclobacteriaceae; genus Chryseosolibacter. Next base: position 101,463 of record DASWTP010000187.1, read on the forward strand.
CTTCGGATACCAATACGAAGCACGGCACGTTTGCGAATGCCTCCGAAAAGGGTTAACGCAGAGTCCGGTGTTTTCGCTGGCTGATTCAAAGCTGTTAATGCAAACGCTTGATGATATTCGCCAGGCAGTCGGCATTCGCTACGCCCCCGACCAACCGAATTAAAAAATATTTACGATCATTGTGCCTTTAAATTGAATACATGAAAGCTGTACTTACCCTGTCGGGAGATAAAAATTCGGTCTTTGCTACCGTAGAGAAATATTTAAAAGACAACAATTTCAAGATTATCGACAAAGATTTCAACAGACCCTGGGGTGGTTTTTTTGTATTGGACGAAAATCAGGCATCTGCGTTTGCCAGCATGTTCTTTCCGGGAATCGAAGTATCAACGTTGAAGATCGGAGGGAAGCTGAGTCCGAAGATTTTGATGGTTCAGCCAGAGAAGCGCCTTTCGTGGCAGTATCACCACAGAAGAGCCGAGATCTGGAAACTGGTTGCGGGCACTGCGGGTGTTGTCACCAGCGAAACCGATCAGCAGAAAGAAGTTCAGAAACTTTCCATTGGTGAAATCATTCGCCTTAATCAGGGTCAGCGTCACCGCCTTGTCGGCCTCGATGGGTGGGGAATGATCGCTGAGATCTGGCAGCACACCGATGCGAATAACCCCTCAGACGAAAGTGACATCGTGAGGGTACAAGACGACTTTGGGCGCTAAATTCCGTCTTTGCCATTGGCACATTGGCACATTATTTCACTGCATCACAGATCTCCTTTAAAAACGCGTTGTCATCAAGGTACTCATCGTTCTGTGACAAACTCAGCTTTACGATTACGAGATTCTTTGATGGAATGACAAACACATTTTGTGATTCAAACCCGTCCGCCCAATAGAGGTCCACAGGTGCATCGGGGTAAGTCCGCTCCAATGGATTTCCTGGCGCACCCGCGTTCAGCCACCACTGCGCCCCGTACTGACCGCGGTCGGCTCCCTTGGCAGGTGTGGTTGTGTATTCCACCCAACCTTCCGGAAGAATTCGTTCACCATTCCATACACCATCGTTCAAATACAAGAGTCCAAATCTAGCCCAATCGCGCGCGGTGCCGAAAGAATACGATGACCCAACAAACGTTCCGCTGGCGTCCGGCTCCAGTACGGTGTTCCACATTCCAATTTTATGAAGCACCTCGTTGTACGGAAAAGCATGGTAAGTCTCATCCCCGACAGTCTTTCGCACGATGCGTGATACGAGGTTTGTCGTGCCGCTCGAGTAGTAGAATTTCTCACCGGGCTCATCCACCAGCTTAGACTGCGCAGCAAACAATCCCATGTCGGCCTTCTTGTACAGCATGTTCGTGACGTGGCTTGGCCCTCCGTAATCTTCAGTCCATTCCAAACCACTGTTCGCGTTCATCAAATGCCCAAGCGTTAACTGCTTTCTGTTGTCTTCTGACCACCCGTCAACCGGTGCCGGCTTGTCAAGCGAAAGTTTTCCCTGCTTTACCAATACACCCACTTGTGCGTTGGTAATACTCTTCGACATCGACCATCCAATCAGCCACGAATCTTTTGTAAACCCTTCGGCATAACGTTCTGCAATGATCTTTCCTTTATATACAAGGAGCATCGCACGTGTTCTCCGGGTCTTCTTTTCCCCTGGTTCTGAAAAGGCCTCATCGAGCGCAGCATTGATTTTCGCCATATCAACGTTGGCAAACGAGCTGTCGGCATTACGATTCCCGGTTGGCCATGCGATGGAATCCTGATTTTGAGATGGAACCGATGCGATTGAAAACTTCTGGCTCCGCACAGCATCCTCATCCATTTCCACAACAAGTGTGCAGCCAAGCCCCTTGCGGTAAATTGCCTTCCGTTTTGCCATACCAAACACACTTGAGGTTGCCGAAGAATCTTGAAAATTGGCTTCCGCACTACTCAGGTTCATTGGGAAAAAACTTAGTTCTTCCTTTTTGATATTGTCCGGATTTCTGCCCGCCACCATGGCGCAGCTGCACATCGCTTTCGCGCTGTAACCACTGATGATCGGCACGGCCTGCCACGCATAATAGAATGCATACGCCAGACCAGCCAGGATTAGAACAAGGATTGTTCGGAGGATAATCTTTTTCATAGTGAGGTTGAGATGCTTAAAGATATTTAAAGCCGCATCAACATTGCAACGATTTACTGTATTCTTGCATGACAAACCAAACGTGTTCAGCCGTGCCGCGGAAAATCAATTGGTCGGACCTTAAAGAGTTCCTGGATGAAAAAGTTGACAAGTTCAATCATCCTGGCTTTATTGAAGACGATCCCGTCTCCATTCCCCACCAGTTTAGAAAGAAACAGGATATTGAGATCGCGGGCCTGTTTGCTGCCGTGCTCGCCTGGGGCCAACGCAAAACCATCATTCGCAAATGCCGCGAACTGATGGCGATGATGGGAAATGAGCCTCACAACTTTCTTCTCCATCATTCTGTCAAAGACTTGAAGCAACTGACAAGTTTCAAGCACCGCACCTTTAATACAACGGACACCCTTTATTTTATAGAGTCACTAAAATCCTATTATTCCAATCACAAATCCCTGGAAGACGCGTTCCTGGTTTCGCCTGACGCTGAAACAGTCGAGCAGGGCCTTATCAATTTTCACAGCGTGTTTTTTAGTCTTGAGCATTTTCCTCACCGGACGAAAAAGCATATTCCCACACCAGAACGCAAGTCAACATGCAAACGCATCAACATGTACCTTCGCTGGATGGTGCGAAACGATAATAAGGGAGTCGACTTTGGAATCTGGAAAAAAATTTCACCTGCGCAGCTTATCTGCCCCTGCGATGTTCATGTCGACAGGGTGGGAAGGAGGTTGAAACTTATTAAGCGAAAGCAGACGGACTGGCTCACCGCTCTCGAGCTGACAGCCAACCTGAGGAAACTTGACTCACTGGATCCAGTGAGGTACGATTTTGCGCTTTTTGGTCTTGGCATTGAGGGCAAAAATTCCAATAAACAATAACCAAAATCCAAACGGAAGTAGGCGTGAATTCACTAGCTGGCTACGCTAGCAGGCGAAATCCATGGCCAAACACACCAAGCACCAAGAATCAAAACCCAAGCACCAAATTCCAAACCGGAGTTATCGAAAATGATAACTAGCTAATAACGATTGACTTGACTCGGCTAGGTTTTTCGACAGCTGGCCTCAATGTGCGTTTCGCCTGTCCAAAACTTTTATGTTGTAGTACTCGCTAGCTACGATTAAGTTCTATACAACGCAGGATTATAGAATAATCAAATCGGAGCGAAGTCTTCACACTTTGGAATGCTCTGCTTGAGATTTGGTTATTGGTGATTGGTGCTTACAGCGAACGCGCACTCTTGCTCGTCCGAAAACATCGGATTTCGCTGTTTAAAATCATTCTAAATTAACCTTTTTCGTACCATCTAAGCATTTCAGTCTTACTTTCGCACCCGGACCGTATACGTCTTAATTAGCCTCAAAATGCTGATTAATTATTGCGCAGAACTGTAAATAAATTTGAAAAAATGAGTTCCAATAGTAGATTTGTGCCACTTGTTTTGGAAACGGACACTAGCTTCAACATGATAAAAAACTATCTACACTCAGCGTGCAAGTCTTTCCTTTGTCTTTTTTTTCTCTTCTTAATTAGTTTCACTTCTTTTTCTCAGGATATTCCAACTGAGCCTGCTGCAATTTCAGCCGGAGAAGCGCTATTTAAGGCGAATTGTAAAGCCTGTCACGCAGTTGATCGCAAATTAGTCGGCCCGGCACTGGGCGGAGTTTACGATCGCGCTCCATCGATCGACTGGATCAAGAAATTCGTGAAGAACTCCTCGGCCGTGATCGCCAGCGGTGACGAATATGCAGTGAATCTTTATAATGAGTACAACAAGACTCAAATGACAGCCTTCACTTCATTCAAGGATGAAGATATCATGAATGTGCTGGCGTATATTAAGAAAACGGCCGAGGCGCCAGTTGTTGATCCAAACGTACCAGATCCAAACAAACCAGTGACTCAAGCTTCTGGTGGCTCAGAATACCTGAACGTCATCCTCATCGGAATGATCATTATCCTGATCCTTCTCGTTGTCATTTTAGGATTCATCATCTCATCATTGAAGCGGTTCCTCGATCAGCGTCCGCTCACCGAGGAAGAAAAAGAAGTTGTTCATTCACCAATTACGTTCAGCTCCATCACCCGCAGCCGCGGATTCATTTTCGTAGTGCTCTTCATCGTTGGAGCGCTGGCATTCAAAACAGTGATCAATGGGTTTTATTCTGTTGGTATTCAGAAAGGATACGCGCCAAAGCAACCAATTGCATTTTCACATAAGGTCCACGCTGGTCAGTATGAAATTGACTGCAAATACTGCCACGTTGGAGTGATGAAAGGCAAGAGCGCTACTATTCCTTCTGTGAACATTTGTATGAACTGCCATAACCAGATCAAGACAGGTACAAACACCGGTGAAAATGAGATTGGCAAAATCGTACGTGCTTACAACGAGAACAAGCCGATTGAGTGGGTTCGTATCCACAACCTTCCTGACCTGGCTTACTTCAACCACGCACAGCACGTGAATGTTGGTGGTGTTGAATGTCAGACCTGCCACGGCCCGATTGAAGAAATGGACGTAGTTCGCCAGCACTCATTGCTGACCATGGGCTGGTGTATTGACTGTCATCGCAAAACCGATGTGGCTACCAAAGGAAACGCCTACTACGATAAGATGCTCGAGATTCATAACTCCCGCAAAGGAAAGAGCCCTATGAAGGTCGAAGACATCGGTGGCCTGGAATGTTCGAAGTGTCACTATTAATCTGAACTAATTACGATCAAGTATCGCGATAACCTGATTTATGAAAGATTCTAAAAAGATATACTGGAAAGGCATCGAGCAACTCGCAAACAGTCCTGAGTTTGTAAAACACGCTCACAACGAGTTTGCGCCAGCGCCAACACCTGAAGAAGCTTCCGAGCCGAACCGCAGAGACTTCCTCAAGATGATGGGCTTTGGTGTGGCTGCAGTTTCACTGGCTGCCTGCGAAGCTCCGATCCGTAAGGCTATTCCATATGTTAACAAGCCGGTAGACCTCGATCCAAGTATCGCTAACTACTACGCATCTTCTTATGTAAATGGTGGTGACTATGCCAGCATCGTGGTGAAAACACGCGAAGGTCGTCCGATCAAGATTGAAGGAAACGCACTTTCAACCGTTACCAAAGGTGGTGTTAGCGCACAGGTAGAAGCTTCAGTTCTTTCCCTTTACGATAACTCAAGACTTCGCGGCCCGCTTGCAGACAAGAAGAAAATTTCATGGGAAGATCTCGATGCCCAGGTGATCGCAAAGCTGAATGAGATCGCTGGCAAAGGCGGACAAATCAGAATCGTAAGTAATACCGTTCTGAGCCCAAGCACGAAAGCAGTGATTCAACAGTTCATTGCCAAGTATCCTACAACTCAGCACGTTCAATACGACCAGGGTTCCCACTATGGTATGTGGAAGGCCAACGAGGAATCTTTCGGCCAGGGAATGATCCCATCCTACGACTTCAGCAAAGCAAAAACAATCGTTTCAATCGCTGCTGATTTCCTTAACAGCTGGGGATCATCGATCGAAACTACCATTCAATATGGTAAGACAAGAGAAGTAGGAGAGAACAAGAAAGAGATGTCGCGTCACTACCAGTTTGAGTCGATCATGTCGCTCACGGGTGCAAACGCTGATTATAGAACGCAGATCAAACCTTCACAGGAAGGTGCTGTGGCTATTCAATTATATAACCTCATTGCGGCAAAAGCAGGTCGCGCAACGCTTTCAGGTGCTGACCTCAAGGTTAACCACCTGTCAAAAGCTGCCGATGATCTATGGGCAAGCCGCGGAAACGCCCTTGTTGTTGCGGGTTCAAATGACAAGGCCATCCAGGTGATTGTCAACGGCATCAACGATATGCTCGGAAGTTATGGCTCAACCATTCTTCCAAACCAGCCTGTTAACTTCCGTCAGGGTAATGATGAGGCGATGGCGCAATTTGTTGCTGACCTCGAAGGCGGAAAAATCGCAGGTGTTATCTTCTACAATGCCAACCCGGTGTACGATCACCCGATGGGAGAGAAGATCGGTGCCGCATTGAAGAACCTTACGCTTTCTGTTTCTACTTCATACAAAGAAGAAGAAACCGGAGCGCTATCAGCTTACGTTGCTCCTGATCATCACTACCTCGAGTCATGGAACGACTTCGAGCCGAAGAAAGGAAGCTACAGCCTGTCACAGCCAACGATCACACCAATCTTCAAGTCTCGTGCAGCGCAGGAAAGCTTCCTCACCTGGACGGGCCAGAAGAATGCTGATTACTTTGAAATCGTGAAAGAAAACTGGAAGAACTGGTTCTTCAAAGGTCAAACCCTCGATTACCAAACCTTCTGGGATAAGTGCTTGTATGATGGTGTTTTCGAAACAACATCTGAAGGTGGTGGTGCTGTTTCGTTCGCAGGAAATGTAAATGCAGCAGCGAGCGCAATCGCTTCAAACTACAGTACAAAAGGCACAGAGCTCGTCATCTACACGAACGGAACCGTTGGTGATGGCTCACAGGCGAACAACCCGCTTCTTCAAGAATTGCCGGATCCTATTACCAAAGCAGTTTGGGATCACTACGTTACAGTATCGCCAAAAGATGCAGGTGATATTTCCTTCGAGGAAAGCAAGACCAAAAAAGCTACAATCACCGTAGGCAATAAGACACTCACGCTTCCAGTACTGATCCAGCCAGGACAAGCACAGGGAACGATTGGTGTTGCTGTCGGATACGGTCGTACGAACGCAGGGAAAGTTGCCAATGGCATTGGTCAGAATGCTTATCCATTGATCAGCATGGTGAACGGCTCATTGAGCTACGGTGCTTCAGATGTGAAATTCGAGATTACAAACGAATCATACCAGATCGCGCAGACGCAGACACACGAAACCTACATGGGCCGTGAGACTGTGATCCAGGAAACTACCCTTGATAAGTTTGCCGATGGTTCATTCACTGAAAAGAAATACGCTCCACAAATTCATACATGGAAATCAGAGCACGGTCATGAAGATCCTGAAGCGATGACCATGTGGAAGAACCACGATTACAACAATCACCACTGGGGTATGGCGATCGACCTGAACACCTGTACAGGTTGTGCCGCTTGCGTGGTAGCGTGTAACGTAGAAAACAACGTGTCGCTGGTGGGTCGCGATGAAGTTATCAATCGCAGAGAGATGCATTGGTTGCGTATCGACCGCTACTATAGCAGCGATGCAAGTGTTGATGATTGGAAAGGTTTGGAAGACGCTGCCGAAAATCCGGAAGTAGTGTTCCAGCCGATGTTGTGTCAGCACTGTAATAATGCGCCTTGCGAAACTGTGTGTCCGGTTGCTGCGACAACCCACAGCACAGAAGGTCTCAACCAGATGGCGTACAACCGTTGTATCGGAACGCGTTATTGCGCGAACAACTGCCCTTATAAAGTAAGACGTTTCAACTGGTTCAAGTATCACGATAACAAACAGTTCGAGAATGTTAACCCTGCGATGAACACTGACCTCGGTAAGATGGTGTTGAATCCAGATGTAACCATTCGTTCACGTGGTGTGATGGAGAAATGTTCATTCTGTGTGCAGCGGATCCAGTTGGGTAAACTTAACGCGAAGAAGGAAAGAAGAAGAGTTGCCGATGGTGAAGTTGTTACAGCCTGCGCAGCTGCCTGCTCTACAGGTGCAATTGTTTTCGGTGACATGAACGATCCGGAAAGCAAGGTTTCAAAACTTCTTCAGATCAAGCCGTTGGATGATAAACGTAAGACCATCAACGACAAGGAAGCGATGAATCCAAGAGCGTACGCAGTGCTTGAAGAGATCAACGTAAGACCAAACATCTTCTACCTGACGAAGGTCAGAAACAGAGAAGCGTCAAATGCTTAATTGAATTAATAATATTAACGGATAACGGATAAACGAAATGCAAGTAACCTCATCAGTTCGCGAGCCTTTGATCACCGGTGGCAAGACCGTGAAAGACGTGTCGCATGATATCAGCCGCCACGTAGAAAATGCGCCAACGAAATCCTGGTGGATCGCGATGGCCATCTCGCTGGTCGTGCTGGCCTATGGTTTCTACTGTCTGTGCTACCTTCTTTGGGAAGGTGTTGGAGTCTGGGGACTTAACAAAACAGTAGGTTGGGCCTGGGATATCACCAACTTCGTATGGTGGGTTGGTATCGGTCACGCAGGTACCTTGATCTCTGCGATCTTGTTGCTGTTCCGTCAGCGCTGGAGAATGTCCATCAACCGTGCCGCTGAAGCGATGACGATCTTTGCCGTTATTTGTGCTGCTACTTTCCCGTTCGCTCACATGGGGCGTCTCTGGTTAGGTTTCTACTGGGTGTTTCCATTGCCAAACACATGGGGATCACTTTGGGCAAACTTCAATTCGCCACTTCTTTGGGACGTATTTGCGATCTCAACATACTTTACAGTATCGCTAGTGTTCTGGTACATGGGTCTCATTCCTGACTTTGCTACCATCCGCGACAGAGCAATTGTTCAGGGTGCTAAGATCCGCGCAAGCATCTACAACGCACTCAGCTTCGGCTGGTCAGGTGGAGCAAGAACATGGTCTCGTTACGAATCTGTAGCGTTGATCCTTGCAGGTCTTTCAACACCGCTGGTGCTTTCCGTTCACACCATCGTATCCATGGACTTCGCGACTTCCGTGATTCCTGGATGGCACACAACGATCTTCCCGCCATACTTCGTTGCGGGTGCGATCTTCTCAGGCTTCGCGATGGTATTGACGCTTCTTTTGATCACGCGCGCAGTATTTAAACTGGAAGACTACATCACAATCTACCACATCGAGTTGATGAATATCATCATCATCGTAACGGGTTCGATCGTAGGTATCGCTTATATCACCGAGCTTTTCATCTCATGGTACTCACAAGTTGAATACGAAGGATACGCGTTCTACAACCGTGTTCAGGGTCCGTACGCATGGGCATACTGGTCAATGATGACATGTAACGTAATTTCTCCACAGCTCTTCTGGATCAAGAAGATCAGGACCAGCATCGTGGCAACCTTTGTATTGTCAATTATCGTGAACATCGGTATGTGGTTCGAGCGTTTTGTGATCATCGTGACGTCACTGCACAGAGATTACATTCCATCAAGCTGGACAATGTTCCACCCAACGATGTACGATATCGGAGAATACCTGTTCACGTTCGGTTTCTTCTTCACAGCATTCCTGTTGTTTGCGAAATTCTTCCCGGTAATCAACATGGCGGAGGTGAAGAGCATTGTGAAAGCAACTTCTGAAAGAACAGAAGGCGCTGTAGGACAGCCGGTAGAAGGTGGTTTACCAAGACATTAATAGACGACTAACATTCATAACGAGATACAATGGACGTTAATAAGAATTTTCTGGTAGGTGTTTTCAACGATGAAGACGTGCTGCTTGATGCAGTGGCAAAGGTCCGCTCAAGCGGTGTGAAGATTCACGAAGTGTTTTCTCCATTCCCGGTTCACGGCCTGGATGAGGCACTCGGATACAAGAGAAGCCGCCTTCCTATTGCAGCTTTCCTTTTTGGAATGACCGGTACTTCGCTCGCGCTGCTCATGCAGATCTGGATGCTGGGTTACGACTGGCCAATGATCATCGGTGGTAAAAACTACGCTTCATTGCCTCCGTTCATCCCGGTAACATTCGAATTAACCGTTCTTCTGGCGGCCCTCGGTATGGTAGGAACATTCATGATCGTAAGTGACATGAAGCCTTACGGAATGCCGCGTCAGTTTGACGTTCGCAGCACAGACGACAAGCACGTAATGGCCATCGATGTTGACCTGAACGGAGCAAAGTCGAAGGACGAAATTACCAGGATACTCAGAGATGCTGGTGCATCTGAAGTGAACACTAAAACTTTTGAATAATCTCACTACGAATATGCGCTTACTTAAAAGCTTAACGATAGGATTTTCAGCAGCAGTAATACTCGCAGGTTGTAGTGCGGGAGGAAATGATCAGGGCACTGAATACGCTCCGAACATGTATCACTCCGTAGCGTACGAACCGTACACCCAGATCACCGATGAAGACGCGGGCCGCTGGGTTACTTCAATCGACTATCCTGCTTCCGTTGAAGGTGGCGAAGGACACGCTGAATATTTTAACTCAAACCGTTTCAACCCGCACCGCATGAACATGCGCGAGCTTCCTGCTAACACAGTAAGACGCAATGCGCAGGGTTGGTTGCCGTACAGGCTTCCAAACGATTCGACAGGTCTTCGTCTTTCAAACAGACTAAAGAATCCGCTCGACTCTTCTGCTCAGGTAGTTGCTGCCGGTAAAGCGCTGTACGAAATGTACTGCGATCATTGCCATGGCGCGAAAGGCGAAGGCGATGGTAAAGTGGGAGTAGGCGTGAAGGTAGATGGCGTTCAGAAGGGAAACTACAATGGTGTTCCGAACTACAAGTCTGACGCTTTGAAAAACATCACCGAAGGACACATCTTCCACGTGATCACGTACGGTAAAAACCTGATGTGGCCTCACGGTTCACAGATCAGCCCAGAGGATCGCTGGAAGATTGCCAAGTACGTAAAGACCTTGCAGAAATAACTTTGACTTAAAACCTACTAGGATAACGATAAAAAAATGGCGCATCATTCAACAGTAGTAGCTGACGAACAATACGTTTTCAGGTCGAAAACGAGAAATAAACTCTTTTACCTTTTAGGGTTTGGCATTTTCTTGTTCGTTGTAGGATTGTTCATGGCAATGAACGATGACGGTCATCACTAAGAGCATGCTTCTGTAAAGGGAAGTGAACTGGTTGCTAACGCAAATGCCAATTCAGTGGATCAACACGAGGAGCACGCGAAAGAGGCTCCCGCAGAAGGTGCACATCACGAACAAGCTCCTTGGATCACACGCCTGTTCACAACACTTTGGATGAACAACGTCTATTTCATCGGTCTTGGAATTATCGGTTTGTTTTTTATCGCAATTCAGTACGCAGCCCAGGCAGGCTGGTCCGCTGGTGTCCTTCGTGTGCCAATGGCTATGGCGAACTGGATTCCTATCGCAGGTATTTTGCTGATCGTTCTTTACTTCGTTACAGGTCACACCATCTTCCATTGGACTCACGCTGATTTGTATAATGCCGATAGCCCAGCGTTTGATCCGATCATTAATGGAAAGGCAACATACTTCTATTGGTTAGGGTCTAAAGGTGGTTTCCCCACATTCTTCATCATCCGCATGGTGGTATTCTTTGGAGGATGGTACTGGTTCTTCCTCACTATCCGGAAAAGAATGCTTGCTGAAGATAACGAAGTCAATAACCAGTACTGGTATCAAAACCGTGTAACGTCAACCTGGTTCCTGATCTTCTTCGCAGTCAGCTCTTCTATTGCTGCCTGGGATTGGGTGATGAGCATTGACACACACTGGTTCTCAACGATGTTCGGCTGGTATGTATTTGCAAGCTGGTGGGTAACCGGTCTTGCGATGATCACGCTCATCGTAGCGTACCTGAAGGACGCTGGCTACCTGAAGGTTGTTAACTCAAATCACCTTCACGACCTCGGTAAATTCGTGTTCGCTTTCTCAATCTTCTGGACATACATCTGGTTTGGTCAGTTCTTGTTGATCTACTACGCCAATATTCCTGAAGAAACGGTATACTTCATTGAACGAATGAGGACAAGTCCTTACAGCTGGATTTTCTACCTCAATCTGATCATGAACTTTGTGCTTCCGTTCCTGTTATTCATGACAAGGGATGCAAAACGTCAGCTGTCCACCCTGAAGCTTGTTACACCAATCGTGATCGTAGGTCACTGGTTCGACTTCTTCAACATGGTAACACCAGCGGTTATGCAGGAGAACGGAGGAGTAGGGTTCCTGGAGATCGGTACATTCCTGATCTTCATGGCGGTTTACTTGCTGGTTGTATTGAGCAGCATGGCTAAGTATCCATTGATCGGAAAAAATCATCCGATGTTACAGGAAAGTCTTCATCACCACATTTAATAGGATAAAGTATTATGATGAGTTTGATAATTGGTTTAGGTATAGTTCTGATTCTGGTCATCCTGTACATGATCTTCCGGGTTGGAAACCTGGTATCGATCGCGAAAGGAGAGAAGAACGACAGATCAGATTCAAGCAATAGCTTAAACGCAGCACTGTTCATAGTGTTTATGGTGGTGAGCCTTGGCGTTTTCTTCTGGTACTCGTACGCTTATTTCGAAGATTATACATTGCCGATCGCTTCAGTGCATGGCGCCCATACCGATAGCTTGTTCTGGATTACGATGGGTGTAACGGTAATAGCGTTTACGATCATCAGTATTGTGATGTTTATCTTCATTTACCAGTATCGCTACGATCCAAACCGCAAAGCAAAATTTTATCCTGATAATCACTACCTCGAATTGGCGTGGACCATTATCCCGGCCATTGTTCTTGCCGTGTTGATCTTCACCGGTCTTCGCGCCTGGAATGATATCACGTCACCCGCTTCGAAAGAAGCTGAAGTGATCGAGGTGATGGGTCAGCAATTCGCGTGGGTGATCCGTTACCCTGGCGTAAAAGACAATACGCTCGGTGGTTATAACTACAAAAACATCACAGCAGTTAACGAGTTTGGACTTGATCTTACCGATAAGAACACATTCGATGATGTAAAGTCGCTCGAACTCCATATTCCAAAAGGAAAAGAAGTATTGTTGAAGATCAGGGCGAAAGACGTTCTGCACAGTGTGTTCCTTCCTCACTTCCGGGTGAAGATGGATGCTGTACCAGGCATGACCACCCAATTCAAGTTTGTGGCGACCAAGACGACCCAGGAAATGCGGGACGAGCTAGGTAACCAAAACTTTAACTATGAGCTGGCGTGTACTGAAATCTGCGGCCGCGGACACTTTTCAATGAGAATGCCTGTGGTTGTGCATGAAGTTGAGGAATTCGAGGCCTGGAAGAAAGGCCAGACACCTTGGTTGAAACAAACGCTGGACAACGATCCGGATTACATCAAGAACATTCCTGAAGCGCTGAGAGAGGCGGCAATGATTAAGTCTGGCTTACAGAAAGATCCAGGCGCAGGTGTGGCAGAAGTTAAATGATTATTAAAAGAATTTAGAACATGGCAACTACAGATATTCACCTCCATCATGACGTTCACCACCACGATGATCATGGTCATGATGAGCATCATCACGAAGGCAACTTCTGGACCACGTATGTGTTCAGCCAGGATCACAAGACTATTGCGAAACAGTTTTTGATCACGGGTATTTTCTGGGCGCTGTTTGGCGGTATTCTTTCAGTAATCTTCCGTCTTCAGCTCGGTTTCCCCGAAGCCAACTTAGGTTGGTTGAAGCCTGTTCTGGGACAGTGGATCACAGCAGAAAATAAGCTTGATCCGGAGTTCTACCTTGCACTCGTTACGATGCACGGAACCATCATGGTGTTCTTTGTATTGACTGCGGGCTTGAGCGGTACATTCTCCAACTTCCTTATTCCATTGCAGATCGGAGCCCGCGATATGGCTTCTGGTTTCCTTAACATGCTTTCATACTGGTTCTTTTTCCTTTCCAGTGTTGTGATGCTTTGCTCATTCTTCCTTGAAACAGGACCTGCTGCCGGTGGATGGACAGTGTACCCTCCGTTAAGTGCGCTTCCTCAGGCAATTAAGGGATCTGGAACGGGTATGACCATGTGGCTTGTTGCAATGGCGTTGTTCATCGTCAGCTCATTGCTGGGCGGTATCAACTACATCACTACGGTCATTAACATGAGAACCAATGGTATGTCGTTCACGCGCCTTCCATTGACCATCTGGGCGTTCTTCTTCACTGCGATCATCGGTGTGCTTTCATTCCCTGTATTGTTCGCAGCAGCATTACTCTTGATCTTCGACAGAAGCTTCGGTACCAGTTTCTACCTGTCTGATATTTTCATCGGTGGTGAAGCATTGCCTCACACCGGTGGTAGCCCGATCCTGTTCCAGCATTTGTTCTGGTTCCTTGGTCACCCTGAAGTGTACATCGTGTTGTTGCCAGCACTCGGTATTTCTTCGGAGATCATCGCTACCAACTCGCGCAAGCCAATCTTTGGTTATAAGGCCATGATCGGTTCCATGCTCTTCATCGCGATTCTGTCGTTCATCGTGTGGGCTCACCACATGTTCGTGACCGGTATGAATCCGTTCCTTGGCTCGATCTTCATGTTGTTGACGCTGATCATTGCAGTTCCTTCTGCGGTGAAGATCTTCAACTACGTAACAACGCTCTGGAAAGGTAACATCCGCTTTACACCAGCGATGCTCTTCTCGATCGGTCTGGTATCGTTCTTCCTCACGGGTGGTATTACCGGGATTTTCCTCGGTAACTCAGCCATCGACATTCAGTTGCACGACACATATTTCGTGGTGGCTCACTTCCACCTTGTAATGGGTAGCGCGTCATTCTTCGGTATGCTTGCCGGTATTTACCACTGGTTCCCGAAAATGTTCGGAAGGATGATGAACGATAAGCTCGGTTACATCCACTTCTGGTTAACGTTTGTGGGAGTTTACCTCGTGTTCTTCCCAATGCACTACATCGGTATCGCAGGTTTCCCAAGACGATACTACACATGGACAAACTTTGAAACCTTCACTGGTTTTGCAGACCTGAACATGCTTGTGAGTGTGGCGGCCATCGTAACGCTTTCCGCTCAGTTCATCTTCCTGTTCAACTTCTTCTATAGCATGTTCCGTGGAAGACTGGCTCCGGCTAACCCTTGGAACTCGACTACAATCGAATGGACTACACCACGTAATCCAGGACACGGAAACTGGGTAGGAGAAATTCCCTCCGTATACCGTTGGCCGTATGATTACAGCAAGCCTGGTGCAAAAGATGACTTCATCCCTCAGACTATTCCATACTCAGAAACTCCGGAATCGAACCTGCCTCATGAAAATGAGCTGATTAAGCTCGAGAGCTCGAATGGTCACGGAGCGATTATTGTCGAGGGGAAACACTAGGTTGCGTTAGAAACATCGTTAATACAGTGTTGCAAAGGCTTCAAGCCTCAAGCTACAAGCTTCAAGCCCTGGCTGAAGCGCTCATGAGCTTGGAGCTTGAAGCTTGTAGCTTGCAGCCGAACGTAAACAGTCCCCTGTAACGAACACGTCCCGATGAATCCCCTTAGGTCCTTCTATCGCCTTACGCTTTCCACCCTGGTGGCCGTCTATTTTTTGATTCTCGTTGGTGGCGTGGTGCGAAGCACAGGGTCGGGGATGGGCTGTCCGGACTGGCCAAAATGCTTTGGAAGCTGGGTCCCGCCATCATCCGCGAACGAACTGCCGTCCAATTACAAAGAGATGTATTCGGAGTATCGCCAGAAAAAGAATGTAAAATTTGCCAAATACCTGCGGGTGATCGGACTTGACGCGACTGCCGACAAAATCCTGAATGACAAATCAGTTTTAGTGGAAGCAGATTTCAATGCGACAAAAACCTGGATCGAATACCTCAACCGCGTGGTGGGTGTCATCATCGGGTTTCTGATCTTCGCTGTTTTCATTTCCTCATTGAAATTCCGGAAGACAGAACCCCGGATCACTGTCATGGCGCTGGCGACATTTTTAATGGTTGGTTTTCAAGGCTGGATCGGCTCCTTTGTCGTATCAACAAATCTTACTCCCTGGACGATTACAGTCCATATGCTCCTGGCGCTGGTCATTGTTGCAATGCTGGTCTACCTGACCCATGTCGTTTCCGAGACAAAGCAACCGGTTGTTTCACCGATAGGATTTTGGCTGCTTATTGGCTGTATGACAGCACTTTTAGTTCAGATCGTTTTGGGTACGCAAGTGAGGGAAGCGATCGACAGCGTGGCTGCAATTGCGGCCCGCCACGAATGGATTGGGAAGATCCATGGTGACTTGTTCATACATCGCTCCTTTTCGTGGATTGTGACAATACTACACCTGATTTTACTCTGGAAATTAGGGAAAACTACTGGTCTGAAAACTTTCCCGGTAGGCCTAATCCTGTTAATTTTGGGCACCATTTTGACAGGTGCGGGCATGGCGTATTTTAATGTGCCACCTTTTCTTCAACCGGTACATTTGCTGCTCGCAACGGTTACTTTCGGTGTACAATTCATGCTTCTGCTGAAGCTGAAAAGTAGTGTAAAACCCATCCTAGCAACACAACGATGATAGCAGGGCCGATACATTCGCTGACTGGTTTTTCTTTCGCGGCTGCAAAAGCAAAAGCGTATTTCGAATTGCTGAAGTTTCGACTTTCGTTTTTGGTAGCATTCTCTTGTGCTTTTGGGTATGTGCTTGGTGCGTCATCCATCAATTATTTTACCCTCGCCATGCTTTTCATTGGTGGCTTTTTGCTTTCGGGCGCGTCCAGCATTGTGAACCAAATCAGTGAGAAAGAATACGACAAGCTGATGTCACGCACCATGAATCGCCCGTTGCCGACAAATCGTTTGACGGTTCAGGAAGCGTGGACATTTTGCGTTGTATGCCTGGCGGTTGGCGTTGCTATTCTTTTGGTTTACACCAATGTGCTGACCACCGTTCTCTCGGTCGTGTCAATGATCTTATACAGCTTTGTGTACACACCGCTGAAGCGTGTTGGTCCGATCGCGGTCTTTGTTGGAGCGTTTCCTGGAGCCCTTCCTCCACTCTTGGGCTGGACTGCCGCGACTGGTTTGATCTCGCATGAAGCATTGATCATTTTTGGAATTCAGTTCATCTGGCAGTTTCCTCACTTCTGGGCCATCGCCTGGGTTGCCGATGAAGACTACAAGAAGGCGGGCTTTAAACTCCTGCCTTCCAGCGGACAAAAAGATATTAACACCGCGATCCAGATCATGATCTACACCATGTTCCTGATTCCGTTAGGTATGCTCCCGGCTACGTTCGGAATCACAGGAATCAATTCGGCAATCGTTGCTACGGTTTGTGGTGTGCTTTTTTTCGCGATGACATTTTCGTTGATGAGAACAGGAGACCGGAAGGCGGCATTGAAAATTATGTTCGGATCATTTTTGTATCTGCCGATCGTGCAGATCGCATATTTGTTGGATAAAATTTAAAGGAGAACGAGGAGATGGCAGCAGAAATTAAAATTGTGGAAGAAGCAAAAGCGCAGGTGGGAATGAATCCCAAAAAGTTTGCGCTCTGGCTTTTCATGGTAAGTGTGATCATGATTTTTGGAGCCTTGACCAGCGCTTACATTGTGCGGCAGGCGGAAGGTAACTGGCTGGATTTTGAAATGCCCACCATGTTCTGGATTACCAGCGGGTTGATCCTGGCCAGCAGTATTACTATGCATTGGGCTTATTTCTCAGCAAAAAAAGACAACCATGAAATGGCGAAGGTTGCTATGAGCGTGACCGTTATTCTAGGTGTTGGATTCCTCGTGGGACAGTGGCTTGGGTGGAAAGAATTGGTCGCGAATGGAATCTACCTGGTAGGCCGGGAGTCAAATGGTGTGTCTGGCTCATTTATGTATGTGATCTCCGGCTTGCACGGACTGCACGTCATAAGTGGGGTCATTTTCCTGCTTGTGGTTTTAGTAAATGTTTTTCGCCTTAAGATTCATTCTAAAAAGCTTGGCCAGATAGAAATGTGCACAACTTACTGGCATTTTTTGGATGGACTTTGGCTATATTTGTTCGTCTTTCTATTATTGAACCGATAAATCGTAATTAACAATGGCAAGTACCTCTACAAGTGTTCAGACCCCGGGCAGAAGTGTTTGGGATGGTGGTGTATCACCGATGGGCGCAAGCTACGGCAAGCTCATGATGTGGTTTTTCCTCCTGTCTGACGCTTTCACGTTTTCAGCATTACTAATCACCTACGGCCTTGTTCGCTCAGCCCATCCAGGCTATGACGGACCAATCGATGATTACGTTTTCTCTCCGGCATACTGGCCAGTACCTGAAAAAGTATTTGACGCAGTTCCATTCCTTCATGGTGTGGAGTTGCCACTGGTATTCGTGGGTATAATGACGTTCATTTTGATCATGAGTTCAGTAACCATGGTATTAGCGGTAGAAGCCGGCCATCGAATGGACCGTGCTGCCGTTGAAAAGTGGATGCTCTGGACGATCCTTGGAGGTCTTACATTCCTCGGCTGTCAGGCATGGGAGTGGACGCACTTCATTGTCGGAACCGATGCTGGAACTACACTCGCAGATGGAACTAAGATCTTCGGTGCCAACCTTGTTCAGAATCAATACGGTCCTCCGGATTTTGCTGACTTCTTTTTCTTTATCACAGGCTTCCACGGCTTCCACGTATTCAGCGGTGTGTGTCTGAACTTCCTGATATACTTCAACACTGTTACGGGCTTGTATGACAGAAGAGGACATTATGAAATGGTTGAGAAGGTTGGTCTGTACTGGCACTTTGTAGATCTTGTTTGGGTATTTGTGTTTACTTTCTTCTACCTGGTTTAAAATCTTAACAATACTATGGCATCACATTCTCACGAACCACAAGTAACTGTTCTTCCTCCGAACAAAGAGAAGATCAGGCAGATCTGGAAAGTGTTTTTCATCCTCCTTGGAATTACCATTTTGGAATTTATCGTGGCGTTCACCATCTCTCACGACTATGAGACTTTGCGCATTGCGATATTCGTAGGTATGACGATCATCAAGGCCGCCTACATCGTAGGAGAATTTATGCACTTACGCCACGAAGCGAAGGTGTTGATCTGGTCCATCCTCATTCCAATGGTTTTCGTTGTGTGGATGCTCGTTGCCTTCGTATATGAAGGTATGGCGATCTTCAACACGAAGCTTTAGACTTTACAAACTGAATTGAACAGGAGGCTTGGGAAACACCTGAGCCTCTTTTTTTGAATACCTATGCAAGGAAAGAAAGCACTCTTCCTTTTTCTCGCGCTGCTTCTGCCGATCGGCATTTTCATCTTTCTGAAGTTGTTTGGAAAGAACGAATTTGATGTGCCCGCGTTTTACCAGGATAAAGGCCCGGTCGTGAACGCCTCGTGCCCGTACGTATACCAGGCTCCTTATCGTGTGGCTGATTCTGTGATGACCAAGCTGGAACGTCAAAAAAATGCATTATACCTCATTCATTTCGCTGCGCTCGGGCCCAGGCTCAAGCAGGAAGTTGACGACCCGCAGATTTCCTCCATTTTAGCCACTGATTTCTTTCGTCAAGACGAACTGAACGTCCTTAGGAATTGTATTTTATTAGTGCCGGCTGCTCAGGACATGGTGGTGGTAGATAATGACGGCAAGATCAGGGGGTATTATAACAGTGCAGATCGTGAGGAAGTAGATCGGCTTTTACTTGAATTTGAAATTCTTTTGAAGAAATATTAACATGGCAGAGCATACGAAGGTTTTAGAGAAGAAGGATCCATACCAGAAACTTATCATCGCATTGTCGATCGTTATTCCGGTTGCAGTGGCTGTTTTGTTCGGGATGCCAAAGGTAAAAGGGTATGACACTTCCTTTCTTCCGCCAATTTATGCAACGGTAAACGCACTCACTGCGGTGCTGCTGGTGGTTGCCTTTTTCGCTATCAAGCAGGGTAAGCGGGAGCGTCATGAGCGCCTCATGAAGATCTGCATTGGTTTATCAGCTTCGTTTTTGGTCATGTATGTGATCTATCATCTTACAAACGAATCCACTACATATGGCGGCCAGGGAGCTGTCCGGTATGTTTACTTCTTTATCCTGATCACACATATTGTGTTGTCGATCGGTGTGATTCCTTTTGTATTGTTTACCTTCGTACGCGGACTCACAGGCAATTTTGAACGACACCGCAAGCTCGCCAAGGTCACGTTTCCGATTTGGCTATATGTGGCGGTGACGGGTGTAATCGTTTACCTCATGATTAGTCCATATTATGTTCATTAAGAGAATTATGAAAGCTGCATTTTTAGTTGTCGCCATTATTCTTTTGAATGTCATGCAGGCTTCTGCCCAATGTGCGATGTGCCGGTCAACACTTGAAAACAATTTCAGTAACGGCAACCCGGGCATCGGTGCGGGAATCAATACAGGCATTCTCTATCTTCTTGTATTGCCCTACCTGGCTGTTCTTACCCTCGGATATTTTTGGTTTAAATCAAGCAGAAATGCCAAGCAGGAGCTTAGTAGCGGCCATCGTTGAGTGCAAATGCCCGAAGTGCAGAACAGGTGCAATCTTTCCCTTCGCTGCCTTCAACCTCACACGGTTCAACCGCATGAACGAGCGATGCCCGCACTGCGATGTTCGGCTTGAGCCTGAACCCGGCTTCTACCAGGGTGCAATGTATGTGAGTTATGCTTTCACCGTTGCCTTTATCGTCATTATCGGTATCCTGCTTTATTATTTAGCCAACGATCCTAACGAATGGATTTACATTGGCACAGTCATTGGGGTTATGGTCCTGCTGGCCCCTTTGAACTACCGGTATTCGCGCGTCATCTATCTGTATTCTTTTGGTGGTATAAAGTACAACCCAGCGCTGTCAAAGTAATTTGACTATCTTTAATTAATCACCAACTTGATCGGGTTGAAGAAAAAGGTCGTCATTCTCCTTGCCGCATTTTCCGTCTGCCTTGTCGCAGGGCTGTCGCTTGCCGCATTATCAACGCAAGCAGTGAACGAAAGATCGATCGCGGATAAAATTGCTACTAACCTGCAGCGCGAGCTCGAAAAGGCCAGCGCTGATCTGGACGCAGTTTCTCAAACGCTTCACGCTACCGAAACTTTTCCTTCGGATTACATAACGAAAGTATCGTATCCGTTTTTTATCTACCGTTCTGATTCACTTTACTTCTGGTCGGATAACCATTTCGTTCCGCCTGCAACTATGGTTACAGACACGTTTAGCGTGCGGTTTATTAAGAGCGGCAGCGAGTCTTTTTTACTGAAGAAGATTGTAACGGATGGCGGTTTTTCAATTGTTTCCTTCTTAAACCTTCAGCGCGACTATTCGATCCACAACGACTATCTGAACCTGGAATGGAATAAAAGTATTCTTCCCTCGGCCAGTCTCGCACTGCTCGATGTCAATTCAAGCATTGGCGAACGCGTATGTGTTGGGGGCGAATGTTTGTTTCGGGTGAGTATTGTGGGTGAACTTCCCTCGCGAAAAGGTCTGGCGATTGCAGCGATTGTATTCATTTCAGTTTCAATCGTGATCCTAGTGTACCTGGCTTTCGTTAGTCTTCAATCGGTAAGTGCGCGTGCTCCCGAAGCCGGTATTGTACTGCTCGCTGCCTTTCTGCTGCTCGTGAGAAGCCTGATGGTATATTTTGATTTCCCTTTCGCCCTTGTGTATGGAACGTTGTTCGACCCGGTGATTTTCAGATCTTCAGCCATCAATGCTTCACTTGGCGATTTGTTTCTGAACGTTGCGGCATTGCTGGCCGTTTGTATTTATATTTTTCGAAACTATTACAGATTCGCGTTTGTCGGCAGCCTGAAACGCCCCGCATTTGCATGGGCGTTTTCAGTGTTTGGGTCGCTCTGCGTTCTCTTCGCCACGCTTTTTCCGTTCATCGTTATCCAAACGATTTACAATAACTCATCCATTGTTCTTGATATTTCCGAGTCTCTATCCTTTGATGAACTGAGGATCGTGGCGCTGCTTACGGTGCTCATGTCCGGTATATGCTTCTTCCTGTTTTCCCATGCGTTTCTAAGGATGCTCGGCAGCGACCAAAATCGAACACGTGTAATCATCGGCTTTGTCATTGCAGCAATTGTCTTCGCGGTGATTAATGAAAGTTCAGGTCAGGCGTATCGATACACGCTCGGAGTGGCGGTTGTGTATTTTGTCACCGTATTTTTCCTGCGTCTTTATCGCAGCCTGAAGCGGTTAAGTTACAGCACGTTCTCTTACCTGTTCATTGCCACGTTTTGTATTTCGATTGTAGGGGCCAGTGGAGTACACTTATTCAGTTCGAAAGAAAAGATTGAAAGCCAGTTTCGCTTCGCCAGCAATTTTTTGATCGATCGGGATATCTTTGGTGAATACCTGCTGCACGAAGCATCACTAAAGATTGCCAATGATGCGTTCACCCAGGCTCGGATCGTAACACCCTTCCTCGGCACTGAAGCAATTGGCCAGAAGATCCGTCAGGTTTTTCTGCCCAGCTATTTCAATAAATATGATGTTGAAATTTTTATTTTCAACTCTACCGGGGAAACAGTAGGGAACAGTCTCGCACCTTCTTTTGCCGAAATGGTGCAGCGCTATGATGCCGATCCGTTCAGAACCGCCTACCAGGGAATCTATTTTGTCAATAATCCCCAATCTGATATTACACAGAAATACCTGATCGTTGTTCCAATTTACCGCGCGTCAACGATTTCCGGGTACGTTGTTGTCGAGCTTTCATTGAAGAAAATCATCCCGGAAAATGTTTATCCGGAGCTACTGGTAGACTACACGTTTCAACAGTTTTATCGCACGCAGGATATTAGTTATGCCGTTTGGGCAAACGATAACTATGTTTTTACCTCGGGTGATTTTAATTATCAGAAGTTGTTCAAGCGCTCGATGATGGGAAACACAAGACTGCATACGGTAGGTATGGAGGCTTTTGGATACGACCACATCGCGCAGGAAGATCAGAACGGCAGGGTGGCGTTGGTTTCGACCAAAGTTTCTCCGCTAACGTACCGCGTTGCAAACTTTTCTTTCTTATTCGTGCTCGGACTTTTTGTGATCCTGGTGCTCATTTTCTTCCAGGGCCTCTTCAATTACTTTCGTGGACGCAGATTATTCTTTTCCGCGCGCATTCAGCTTTACCTGAATCTAGCCTTTTTTATTCCCCTGATCATTGTCAGCATCACGGTGGTGAGTCTAACGACACGTTCTTCCAAGCAGCAACTTGACCGGGAATACCGTGATAAGTCGCGCGTGTTCGGGGAAGAAATTAACAGCTACCTGGATGATTACTTATTCCGGAATATTGAAAATACAATTTCCTTCAACAACCGACTGTCGGAGCTGGCCAACTTGTCAAACCTTGATGCAAACATTTACAGTCCCGATGGTGCGTTGCTCGCAACAAGTCAGCCATTGATCTTTGAAACCCATTTGCTGTCGCCTTACATCAATGCAAGCGCTTTTCAAAAGATCAAGAGTGGTGAGAACTCTTTTATTGAATCGGAGCGGGTGGGCAAGCTGGAGTATTTTATTGCTTACACTGCACTTAAGTCAACCCAGACTGCCGAGCTGATTGGCATTTTGGGAATTCCATTTTTCCAGTCAGCCTATTTCCTGGAGCAGGCTCAGATTGTAATCCTCACCAACATTCTCAATATTTTTGCTTTCATTTTCATTGCCCTGCTGATCTTGTCATACTTTGTTTCGGAATGGCTCACGTTCCCGTTGAAATTCATTACCCAATCACTGAAACGAACTTCGCTGAACAGACTGAACAAACCGCTAACGTGGAACACCACGGACGAGATCGGCTTGATGGTGAAAGAATATAACGCGATGTTGTATAAGCTTAGTGAGAGCAAAAATCAGCTTGAGCAAACCCAGCGTGAGAAGGCTTGGCGCGAAATTGCCCAACAAGTGGCTCACGAAATCAAAAACCCGCTGACCCCGATGAAGTTGACGCTTCAGCAGCTTCAACGACAGATCGAGAACAATAATAGCAACCCTGACAAGACGCAGAAGGCTGTAGCTATGTTGTTGTCGCAGGTTGATACGCTGAATGACATTGCATCCTCCTTCAGTGGATTTGCAAAAATGCCTGAGCCATCGATCAAGAAGCTTGAACTCGTTTCGTGCGTCAGGTCAGCCGTTGATCTTCATGCGGCATCTGGAGAGATTGCTTTTCGCTCCATAGCAAAAGAAATATTTGTGATGGGTGATGAGCAGATGCTAAACCGAACATTTTCAAACATTATCCTTAACGGGCTGCAGTCGGGAATTCCGGGTCAGGCGATCAAGATTAACGTTTCCATCTCGGTTCATCTGCAAACAGTTCGAATTGAATTTCGCGACAACGGAAAAGGCATCGATCCCTCTATTGCAGAGCTCGTTTTCCTTCCTCATTTCAGCACGAAAAAAACCGGATCAGGTATCGGCCTTGCGATCTCTAAACAAGGCATTGAGCAAATGCACGGAAGGATCTGGTTTGAAACAAAGGTGGGGGAAGGCACTTCGTTTTTTATTGAACTGCCAACGGCTTAACGCTGTCGGAAAAAAAACAATGTAGAAGTAAGGTCTATCGGTCAACTTCATCAGTCGATCTTCGGTGTTCAATATTGGATATTGGATTGTCAGTCACTAACATGAGTCGATTATAACGCGCAATCCTGGGGCGAAAAAATGTCGAACATTCAACACTCAATGTCGAATGTCGAAGTGGGAATACCAATTAACAGACTAACACTTCTAACTGCTCACCGGCTCAAACTATCTATCATGCGCCCAGGCCACATGAGCACACGACCACCCGAACACCTGAGCAC
>DASWTP010000188.1:0-36913 GCA_036402075.1 Chryseosolibacter sp.
GTCAGTGATCCAGGAGAACTTTGAGAAGATCACCGATGAGAACTACTTCGAAGTGCTGGAGTCGACAAAAGAGGAAGTTTTGGAAATTTTGCGAAAGTCGGTAAGGCCGGAGTTTGTGAACCGGATTGACGAGATCATTATGTTCCGTCCGCTAAGCCGCAAGGATATCCGGAAGATCGTTGATATCCAGGTGGATTTGGTGCGGAAGCGGCTTGATGAAGCTGGTGTTAAACTTGAAATTTCTGACAATGCACGCGAACGACTGGCCAGGCTCGGCTATGATCCTCAATTCGGTGCGCGTCCGCTAAAACGAGTTCTTCAGCGCGAAATCTTAAACGAGCTGTCGAAGCAAATACTCGCTGGCAAAGTCCATAAAGACTCATTGATTTTTGTGGATTTGAAAAACGAAACTGAGTTCATGTTTGAGAATGTGGATTCTGTTGAAGTGCTTTCATAAGGCGGGAACATGGATAATGAAAGCAACTGCGCAAACACGGGTGTTTCATTTAGTCCGGAAATCTGACCGTTAAAAGTTAAAATTTTCGTGAACCATCCGCGTTGGCATTATGTTATATAGTAAGGTTTAAGGATTGGTGATTTCCCCGACATGCTCGGGGAATGTGTTGGTTTGAGGTGTTTGGTTTGAACGTCCCGCTATAAACGCGGGACGTTTCTTTTTTAGCTAGTGAACAAGCTGAACAATGTTCTGAAAATCTTTTGCATTTTGTAAAGCAGCACCCTCCATCGTATTGTTGAAAAAAATGTAAGCGTCCCGCACAGCCGGGTTTCCAAAAACGCGCTGCGCCACTGCCTCGAGATCGCCCGCTACATAATTCGAAATGTAAAGATGAGGAACCCCGTGGAAACGATAGTACAGCGTGGGTGCAGTGAGGACCACCGCATCCGGAAGACTCGGATGACTCATGCCGCTGAATATTATTTTCCGGCTGCGAAGCGTCTCAAACACGCGATCGCTCCACCACGATGAATGACGAAATTCAACCACATTTCGAAAGCCGGGATTCAACATTTCCACGATGCGTTCGAAATTATCATCGTCAAATTCGAACTGAGCAGGAAATTGAAAGAGAACACAGCCTGTTTTCTCACGGAGCCCTCCCTGTAGTGCTCCATAAAAATCGCGCAGGTACTTTTCGGAATCATTAAGCTTTTTGAAATGGGTAATTACCCGTGGCGCTTTCACCGAAAATGTAAAATCATCGGGAGAGCGGTCGTGCCATCTCCGCAAAAATTCTACCCTCGGAAATTTGTAAAAGGTTACGTTAAGTTCAATCGTATTGAAATGCTGGCAGTAATGCTCGAACCATTTCCCTTTCGGAAGATCGAGCGGATAAAAAATACCCTTCCATTCCGGATAGTGATAGCCTGAGCACCCGATTCTGAAATTTATCATAGCCATTGCCGGCTAAAACATTTGTTCCATCGGCACGGAAGTTTTTCGGTCACTCATTATGGAAAACGAAGTGAACGAAGACAAACCGACCGTTCCCCAGCAGAAAGAAGGGACGAGCAAAGATATTGACCATACCATTAAGGCGGCTGATGAAAATGACGCACGAAAACTTTTCATGATTGCCCGCAACCGGCTTGTTGATGTTAATCGATGGAAAGAGTTCAGCGGCCCGGCTTCGGCAGGCTTCCGGCTGACAGATCAAAATGGAAACGAGCTGAGTCGCACCGTTGAGAAAGGCGACCTGTTCAAAATCGCCCTTCCCGCACCTGGACCGGCTGAGGGAAAGGGTTATGATTGGGTGAAGGTGGAGGCAATCGAAGAAACCGGAAATCCGAATGGGGAAAAAGAATCTATTGCCATCCGCGTGCGCCCAACGCAAAGCCCATTGACGGAAGGGGAAGAAACAGCTCACTTCTTCAAAGACAAAGCCACCAGTTCATTTGTGATCGAACGAAACGGAACCGAAGTTACTGCGGCTGTGTACGGAAGGAATGAAGTGCCAAATACCGAAACCAATAATCTCATCGACAAGGTGCGCAACGCCATTGTTGGATCAACAGCCATATTGGGTTTCTCAAACGTTCAGTGGAAAAGTCTGCTTAAGGGTCTCGTTGAAACCCAGGATTAGAATTTTTTTCGCAGGCCGATTGAACCACTCATGATCGTAACATAGTTGTCACGATCGAACAAAAGTTCTTGCTGCGACAACTCCGCAGAAAGATTGAAGATGAAGGTGCCCAACAATTTTTGGAACACGACTCCTCCCCGCTGCGACCTCAGTAAATATATTTCGATATCGGTTAACCCGGTGGTGGATTGAATCCGCGCCATATCGGGTGAATAGCCAAAACCTGCAAACACACCGATATACGAATCTGCGTCCGTCAGATAGCGCCTTGCGTTAGCGATTAACGTAAATGAACTTCTGCGGGCGGTCAGGGCAACATACGGGCGCAGTGAATACCACGAATTCTTCCCGTAGTATCCCACCGAACCGGTGAGCAACGCCACCTTACTGATGCCATCGAAAAAAAGGTACCTTGCTCCTGCACTTGCCTCAAAATTTTCGGGGAGCTTTGCGAACAGCTCAACACCTGTTTTATGAGTTGGGAAAAGCGCACTCGTTGAATAAGCATAGTTCAGAAACGCATATACGTTTTTGGAAATTCTGGGATATAGGTCAATCTCCGGCTGCCATGCGCTTTCTGCAAATCGGTTGGAATAGTTCACCCTCGCAACTGCATTTCCCCACGCATTAATGCGGGAGAGTTGGACAGATCCGAACTGCGCGGGCTGGTAGGTCCTGTCGAAGATGTCAACACCATAAAAGAATCCGGCCGCATATTTATAGCGTGACGACCTGATCTCCGCCATCAACCTGCTGCCGAGGTCGTGCGAAGGATTGATGACCAGCAGTTGTGAAAGGGTTTGTAGCGCCTTTTCATCATCCTTCAAAGCATGATTGGTAGCCGCAATTTTAAATAGCACATCCTCGTTTAACGGAGATAAACGTACTGCGTTCATCAGCGCTTCACGCGCAGCGGTGTACCCGCCTGCTGCAAATTCGGTATCTGAAAGAGCAATTAACCCTTCAATGTTGCTTGCATCGCGCTGCAGAACGATCACAAAATTTTTCCTGGCATTTTCATAATCCAGCTGCCATAGAAATGTTCTTCCAAGCAGCAGCCTTGCATCGTTGTGGGCCGGACTTCGCTCGAGCAATCTAGTTAGGATCTCCTGTGCCTCGGCAAACTGCCGGGCAAACGCATTCTTTCTGGCTTCAGCATACAAGGCATCATCATCCATAGCAGGCCGGTCTTGTGCAAGGCAACAACCGGTCCTCAACAGGATTAATACGATAAAGATAACCCGATTCATCACGCGCTTGGCTTCTTTTTATATTGGACAAATCCAGTCCGTGTCATTTCACCCCACGATTTCTTTCCTTTCCATAGATCGAAATTACCCTTGAGCGCCCACCATACTACGCGGGGATGAAACCAAAACGGCTCAATCATCGCAGTAAAGATCATCCGCGTCACGGCTCGCTTTTGCGTGTACTTAAAGAATGAAACTTCTTCTGCCAGGAGCGAAAACATCGAAATAAAAAAGGCAAAGCAGTACACCGCAAGCAACAGCGCCAGGAAAAAAATCCAGTTCACCTTTCCAAGCAGCACAAGGGCCAGAAAAAACAACAGCCCGAAAAATTCGACAAAGGGCGCCATCCATTCGTAGAAAAACCAGAAGGGATAGCTGAGCATTCCCATCACGCCAAAACGTGGATTAAAAAAGATCTTCCGGTGGATCTTCAGTGTTTCGTACGTTCCTCGCGCCCAACGGTTGCGCTGTCGTCCTAAAATCGTGTAGTTCGAAGGCGCCTCAGTCCAGCAAAGTGGATCGGGGATGTAAGAAACCTTGTACTTACGTTTCTGCTCGTGCATATATACGCGCATTCGTACCACCAGCTCCATGTCCTCGCCCACTGTATTATGATCGTATCCGCCCGCGCTGATGGCAATATCGCGCTTGAATAAACCGAAGGCACCGGAAATCAGGAGCAAACCGTTGAGCCTGCTCCATGCCATCCGCCCAAGCAGGAACGCACGAATGTATTCAAGCACCTGGAACCGGGCAATTAATTTATCAGGCAAACGGACCTCAATCAGTCGTCCCTCTTCAACCACACACGAGTTAGCGATGCGAACCACGCCCCCGGAAGCGATCACCTCAGTTTTTTCCTCAAGGAAAGGTTTTACCATCTTCAAAAGAGCATCCGGTTCAATAATGCAGTCAACATCGATGCACGCAACCAGGTCTTGTTTCGAAATATTCAGGCCCACATTCAAGGCATCTGCCTTTCCACCGTTTTGCTTATCAACAACCGTAAGTTTTTTGAATGCCCGGTTTTTTGATTTGTAGACGCCACGAACGGGTTTGGTGTTAATAAAATACTGTACGTCATACTCAACCTTCACAAGGTCGAAGGCCACAATCATTTTTTCCAGGGTGTCATCCTTGCTTCCATCATTAATAATGATCACTTCAAAATTGTTGTACATGATCGACAACAGGGATTTTACATTGTCGATAATAGTAAGGCCTTCGTTGTAAGCGGGTGCCAGCAGCGAAATGCCTGGCGCGAACGGAGACGCAAGGATGTACTTGTAGTCCACAAAATAATTCTTGCGCATGTACTTCTGCATTTCCCACATGGACAATGCGGCAAGAACCAGGTACGCGAACGCGATCGAAACGGCAAAGATCAACACCAGTGTGTTGACAGTAAAGAAGAATAGTTCGCCAATCGTTTCGAGCATGCGTTACTTTAACAATGGTTCAGAAAGATGTCGGATAATGCGCTGTGATTTTTCCCCGAGATCTCCACTGGAAAGACCGAGCGAAGAATTCCTTAGTAAACTGGATGTCGCCTCAAACCTTACCGCATAGTCTTCGTGTGACATGAACTCGCGCAGAACATTTTCTGTCTGCGGAGTAAGAACCACACGGCCGAAGTACTTCACGACTATTTTTGCCAATTCCGGATTTTTCCAAGCGATGGCTTTCAATTTCAGCACATCGTCAACAAGCTGATCGAGTTCGAGATCAGCCACAGCTTTCATGGATTGATATTGAACGTCTGGATCCGGATCGCTCAGCAGTTCCCTGAGACTGCCAGCTGCCTGATACTGTCTGAATTGAGCGGCCATTCGGATCGCGAACAATCTGACACTCTTGTTGGTGTGCATGAACCAACGCGAAAAATCAGGAAGGTCTCGGGTGTCGGTGCGTTGCAGCACATTGTACACATTTAACTGCATCCAGTCAGTAATAGCAAACTTATAATCGTCCAGAAATTCCAGAGGCTGATCTGCAGTGAGATTAGCCATCGAGATAAAGGCCTCTTCACGGAGCGCGGAATTGCGAGAACGCAGGTAGGGTGCCATTAGAGGCGCACTCTGTCGAACGCCCATCTCAGACAACTCCCGCATTGCGCGGGCCTTGTTGAACCACCTGAAAGTCTTGAGTCCTTTCAGGCTTACTTTGTGAAGGGAAAGCTTTTGATAAATGACGCGTAGACTGTCCGCAGATGCGCCTGTCAGATTCTTCTTAAGTCTGATCAGCTGATTAATCAGTAATTGTTTTCGGTAGTCCGAGCCTGTCACAAGCAGTTCGATCTGCTGGAGATGGAATTGAAAGGCTGGATCGGGTACAGCGTTTTCATTTGCTGCAGCATTTACGATAATCGAATTCAAAACCCCCTGCAATTTTCGCGACAGGTCCTGGGAGCGCCCTTCGTAGTACGTCTTAACCAGGCGGCTTCCGAAAAGAATGACGACTACTCCGATACCTGCGGCAAAGAACGTAAAGGCGATGTAAAGAATGATGAGCGTTTCTGTTGCCAGCGCTTCATGTCCGAACAGGTTTGACACAGCTTCGTTCATCAACGTTTCAGAATTCTTTTTACGCGAACCGCCAGCTCGGACGGACTGAAGGGTTTGGTGATAAAATCATTGGCACCGATTTCAAAAGCCTGCAGCACGGTGTTTTCCAAGCCCTCGGCAGATAAAACAATGATGGGCGTATCTTGTTTAAGCTCTTCGCGAATAAACGTGGTGATCTCCAGGCCCGAATGGAAGGGCATGTGTATATCGGTAATAACAAGGTCAAACTTATTTTCACTGAGTTTGACTTTGGCATCCCTGCCATCGGGGGCAACAACTACATCGCCAAGGTTCTCCTTTGTGAGTTTAAATCGGATCATACTCACCAGTGCTTCATCGTCATCACAGATAAGGATCTTCATGAATGTGTAAATTTTCAGATTGGGTATTAAACTTCCGTCAACCTTTTGTGAAGGGGTATTATTTGACGAAAATTAATAAATTCCGAGAATGAAATCGATCATCCGGAATATAAAAGGCATCCGCACGCAGTACTTGATCTTCATCGTCACGGTCATCGTAACCATCGTATCTACACAAATTATTATTCAATACGACCTTAACCAACAAAATGAGGATGCCCACATATTAAACCTCTCCGGGCGGCAACGTATGCTGAGCCAACGCATATCGAAACTCGTTCTTTACATCCAGCAGGATCTTGGTAACGGAGAGGATATTCGCGTTCGGCTAGACACTTTACAGACGCTCGTTGCGCACTGGGAAAACGTGCATCATACACTAAAAAGCGGGAGCAACGAGTTTGGAATACCCGACCGCAGAAGCGAAAGAATCGATACCCTGCTGACGGTCATCACACCGCCCCTCGAAGCAATGTCTTCTGCGTGCAAAATGCTGATTGCCGAACCCACTCGGAGGAATGCCGATGCAGCCGCGCAGGTCATCGAACAAAACGAACTTTCGTTTCTGTGGAACATGGAGAGAACGGTGGCCGCCTACCAGGATGAAGCGGAGCGCAAGCTCGATAACCTGAAGTTCATCGAACTCCTCCTGGCAGCGATTTCAATTGCCATTCTGATGATGGAATTTGTCTTCATTTTCCTGCCAATGATCCGATCGCTTCGGAATGCCAACCAGGGCCTTACTGAACTAAATAAGGAGCTTGCTGCTACAGAAGAAGAGCTCAGAAGCAATCTCGATTTTGTTAACGCGTTGCAGGAAAAAGTTTCAATCAGTGAAAAACAATTCCGCGAGGTGGTGGAGCATGCCAACGAGATGATTTACGAGCTCGATGAGAACGGGAAGTTTACATACGCAAACCCGGTAATGGAAACGATCTGCGAATACTCGAAAGACGAACTCTTAAGCAAACATTACCTGGACCTTGTGCATCCCGCTCACAAAACAGAGGTTTTGAATTTCTACCGGAACCAGCGTAAGAATAAAATTGAATCAACTTACAGCGAGTTTCCGATCATCACCAAACATGGGTTTGAAGTGTGGGTGGGGCAGAACGCCAGAATGTTCTTTGAAAAGGACTGGGTGGCAAAAGTGAACGTTGTGGCCCGCGACATCACTGTTTTGTATAAAGCACGCGAAGCCCTCATTGTCAGCGAAGAGCTGTTTCGGACACTAACAGAGAACGCCCCAGTCGGGATCTACCAACTCAACAACGATGGCAAAGTCACCTTTATCAACAGCAAGTTTTTTGAGATTGTTGGCATTGATCGTTTCGCTGATCAGAAGATCAGGCGCGAAGCAGTCCACCCGGATGATCGACCATGGGTTGTGGAGCAGTGGGATAATGCTGTGAAGTCACATGCTCCTGTGTCAATGGAGTTTCGCTACCTGACCGCAAAGGGAACGACCTGGGTCACCAACCAACTGCATCCGTTGAAAACACCGGATGGAAATTTCAACGGATTTATCGGCACCTTAAGTGATATCACCCCTGTGGTTGAGGCGAAACAAGTTGCTGAGGCTGCCACCAGGGCAAAGAGTCAATTCCTTTCGATGATGAGCCATGAGATCCGCACTCCGATGAATGCGATCATTGGACTCACCAACCTCCTGCTGATGGAGAACCCGCGAAGCGATCAGCATGAGAGTCTCAGGCTATTAAAATTCTCAGGGGAAAATCTGCTCACCATTATCAACGACATCCTGGACTTTAGCAAGATTGAGGCCGGCAAGATCGTTATCGAAAGTATTGACTTCAATCTTTATGAACAGCTGCTCAACATCACGAAACTCCTGGAACAGCGGGCCAACGAAAAAAATATTGTTTTGCGCTTCACGTACGATGCTTCCCTGCCTCGTTTTTGGAAAGGCGACCCGACAAGAATTTCGCAGGTGATTACAAACCTGGTCGGAAACGCAATTAAGTTCACCGAACGCGGATTCGTTGATTTCTCCGTAAAGCCTGTGCAGCAAACCGAGGGCAAAAAGCGAATCCGGTTTGCTGTGAAGGACTCGGGTATCGGAATTGAAGAAGACAAGATCAAACGGATCTTTGAAAGCTTTTCACAAGCAAACACCGACACGACCCGCAAGTTCGGAGGCACGGGCCTTGGGCTGTCTATCACCAAAAAATTGCTTGAACTGATGGGAACAGACATCGAAGTGGCAAGCGTTGCTGGGCAAGGATCTACGTTTGCATTTGAACTCACGTTGGAAGAAAGTGCAGTGACCGAAACGGTGGATGAAAAAAGAGAACTCTTCAACTTCTCTCAGCGCAAGATTCATGTGCTGCTGGTGGAAGATAATCGCGTGAACCAGGTGGTAGCCGGAAACTTTTTAAAGAGGTGGGGAATCACCTACGATTGCGCAAATAACGGTGCCGAGGCCATAGGGATGATCCAATCGAAATCATACAACCTCGTACTGATGGATCTTCAGATGCCGGAGATTGATGGCTACCAGGCCACTCACGAAATTCGCTCCTGGACGCATGATCCGTACTTTAAAAATGTCCCCATCATTGCACTGACGGCTTCAGCAATGGGTGAAATCAATAACAAGGTTTTAGCCGCAGGTATGAACGACTATGTGAGCAAACCCTTTCAGCCTGCTGAACTTGAAGAAACGATTTCTAAGTACGTACACTTCCAGCCGGTTGCAGTGCCCCGAAACAGGATCGATCTCGATTTGTATACCGAAGGCGACCCGGAATTTAAACGCGAACTTGCGAGCCTGCTCATCAGGAACATTTACGAATTGCAGGACGCCTTAAGTCATACCTTCGAAACACGCGATTCCGAGATCTTTCGCGCAGCCTGCCATAAGGTGAAAACAACCCTTGGCATGCTGGGCGATGCCGACTACGCTGCATTGGTGGAATCATTGAAAGAAAAGGTTTCGTCTGACCCAGTTATCAATGGGCTTGAAGCGATGCTGGCCACCTTCAGACAATTAAGTGAAAAGATTGTCGCTGGATTGAAAGAAGAAATGGACTCGATCTGACGACCGGGTGAAATTGCTCATCCTACGAAAAAATTCGTAACAAATCTTGCTTTCCTTCCGTTCAACGGTTAAGATTGTATTACGAACGCTTTCGTATATGTCAAAAATCACAGTCAAACCGACCGAAAAAGAACTTGAAATCCTTCAAATTTTGTGGGAAAAAGGTCCGGTGGCGGTAAAAGAAGTGCACGATGCTATGGGTGGCGAAGAAACCAACGGCTATACCACGATCCTGAAACTGATGCAGATTATGCATGAAAAAGGCCTCGTGACACGCCAAAAGAATGGAAAGCTGCATCTCTACAAGGCAGTTCCGACCCAGGAAAATACGCGCAAGCAGATGCTCGACAAGATGATCAATACAATTTTCCAGGGGTCTGCCACACAACTGGTTTTGAGCGCGCTTGGAAATACAAAGTCTTCTAAAGAGGAATTGCAACAGATCAGACAATACCTTGAAAAACTAGAAGGAGGTGAAAAATGATTCTCGCATCCCAACTGTTGCCAAACTGGATTGATACGCTCGGCTGGACTTTGTTGAACACGCTTTGGCAGGGAGCCGCTGCTGCAATCATACTCATAGTGATTTTGAAGCTCGTGCCGCTTCGTTCATCGCAGACGCGGTATACAATCGCGTGCCTAGCGCTTGCCCTCGTTTCGTGTATGAGCGTGGTAACATTCATTGTGCTTCGAAATTCAGCGCAAGACCTTTCTCTATACTCAGAGAACAGCCTTTCCTCCGATCCTTACTTGACGATTGCGCCAGCACAGCCGACAAGTTCATCCTGGCTTGCAGACACGCTTAGCAGCACGATTCAGGTTCTTGATCGCAACATGCCGGTAATAATTTTGGTGTGGTGTCTCGGTTCGATTGCCTTCTCGTTTAGATTACTTGGAGGCTGGTGGTTCATTTCCCGATTGCGGGCGGAATCTATCACGCTGCAAAGCGGCTGGAAAGATGAGCTGCAACGCATGGCGCATACACTTGGAATCCAAAAGGCGATTACGCTGGCAGAATCTGCGCGAATTACTTCACCCATGGTGCTGGGTTTTTTTAAGCCAATCGTTCTGGTGCCTGCCGGAATGCTTTCGGGGCTAAGCACTGCCGAGATTGAGACCATCTTCCTGCATGAGCTCGCTCACATTCGCAGGCATGATTACCTCATCAACCTGGTGCAGGTTTTCGTTGAAACCATTTTCTTTTTTAACCCCTTCATATGGATCATCTCGAACATTGTCAGGCGGGAGCGCGAGTACTGCTGCGATGATGAAGTAATCCGCATCACAGGAAGCTCGCACACCTACGCACATGCTCTTGCGCAGCTCGAGGAATGGAAACTGGCAAAATCAACTTTTGCATTATCACTGGCCGCCAATAAAAATCAGTTGTTAAACCGAATCAAACGTATTATGGAAAAGACCGGACAAAAGTATTCCGTCAAAGACAGGTTTCTGCCTGCCGCATTGCTCATCGTAGGATTGGTCTGTGCTTCCTGGCTAACCGTTCAGAAAAAACATGACAAATCAGTGGAGGAAAACATTTCCATCGCGCAGGATACCTCAATCAAGAAATCAAAGTCATCCCGAACAACCATCATCACATTCGATGAGAACGGTGACGCGCATGAACAAGTGTTCGAAGAAATCGATGGAGACGGTTTCGCGTGGGCCCCGACAACTCCTCTACCCCCCCATGTTGAAATTCCTGCGATTCCAGCGGTGCCTGCTGTGCCCGGGTTTCCATCATTTCCAACTTTCCCCGCATTCGCTGCTCCGCCAGCAGATGTCTGGAGAATTTCACCCGGTTTTGCCGATACCATCCCTGGTGGATGGATGAAGCGCGGCCAGAGCTGGGAAAAGTTCAGCAAAGAATTCGAAAAAAAGTTCAGCGAGGAATTCAGCGACTTTTATAAAACGCATGAGAAAGATTTCGACCAGATGATGAAGGAAATGGAACTGAAGTTCAAAGAAGAGTTTGAGCACGGTGCATTTCATGGCCAGTTAATGGAGGCGGAACGCCTTCACGAGCTGGCACAACTGGAAGCTTTTGCTGCCGATGAGCACCGCGGCCTGGCGGAGCTCCAGATGATAGAAGCCGAGGTGCTTGCAAACCTTGCTGATCATCAGGCTCCAATGATTGCCGGGCTGGAAGAGCTTTCTTCCGACCTTGCTCACCTGGACGAAAGCTTCAACGCCCTGCACGGAAACGTTGAGATCTTTGAAGCAGAGTTGAAAGAGATGCTGGTGAAAGACGGATACCTCAAGAAGGACGAAAAGATCAACTCAATTCGCTGGAGCGATGATGTGATCGAAGTAAATGGAAAGAAAATTAAAGACTCAGACGCAAAAAGATACCACGAGAAACATGAAAAACTCTTCGAAAGTCGTTTTCATGTTCCGAGAATTGAATAGTTTTTTTTCTCAGCCTGTATCAAGCCGTCCTGGTGACGGCTTTTTTATTTCGGTCGAACCACGGTGAACTTTTTTGTACGCTGCCTCTCAAATTCCAACTCCGACATTAGCTCAACACCGCTGATCGACTTCATATCCAGAGCCGTGGCATCTGATGTCTCCGGATCGAACAGGATCAACACGGTCACATCATATCCTTTGTCTTTGATTTCTTTGATCTCCAGCACCTGGAAAAAATGGTCTGACCATTGGCCGGAGTGATTGTAAATCTTAACTGGGATCTTGTTGTTCTGAATTTTCCTAAAAACCTGCGGCAGTTGAGATAAATAAACGCTGAAAGTTTCCATAAGCTGGGGTTTATGAAAAGTTGAAGGGTTTAGATAGTCACGGTTTTCAAAACGCTTAATCAAACTGATTGCCAAACGCTTACAAGCACACCCCTGGTGAAAGTATGGCATTGCGCGCTGACATCCGGCTAACAAATTTCTGTCAAAATGACTTTTTGATTCCCTGTCAAGGCAAAACGGATTGGCCAATGACAGTAGTTTTGATACTTTAGGCTTTCAGGAAGCCTAAACCAGAAGATGAATAAGAACCGGATTGAGGAGCGGATCGCAGCGAAGATTCGTGAAATTGCCTCGGTGGCAGAGGAAATACCAGGTGTGATCATTATCCACAACATCAAAGACCTTTCCGTAGTGTATATGTCTCCGCGCGGCCAGCGCATTCTGGGCGTGAACAATGACGAGCTGGTGCGTATGGGGCCGGAGTATTACCACCGGTTTTTTAATCCGGATGAAGCACAGGAACATGTGCCTACCATGATCTCCCTTCTTCAGAAAAACAACAATGAGGAAAGTATCTCGCTGTTTCAGCAGGTGAAGAGTGAAGCATCAAAAGAATGGACTTGGTATTCCACCACGGTGAAAATCTTCATGCGGGATGATGACGGCAACCCGCTGCTGACCATCGCGGTTGCCATCCCTATCGACCCGAAGCACCACATTACCAACAAGGTGGCACGCCTCCTCGATGAGAATAACTTTCTCAGAAAGAACTACGAGAAATTCAGCCAGCTTACCAAACGCGAACGGCAGGTGCTTGCATGCATGGCATTTGGGAAAACTTCAAACGAAATTGGCAAGGAGCTTCACATCTCGGTTGCGACCGCGGAAACGCATCGGAAAAATATCAAACGGAAGTTGAAGATCGCGTCAAACTTCGATCTCTCGCTGTATGCCAGAGCCTTCGATCTCATTTGAAAATTACGGCCTGGCTACAATCACTTGCTGAGGGTTCGGCAAAATACCGAGTTTAATGAGCGCCCTCAGCGGGGTTTAAATCCGTTCAATACCGAGACCAGGTTTGTCGGAACACATCATCACGCCATTCTTCAGGATAAATCCACCCTTCGCTTCATCGCGGCCAAGGTCAAGGCTTCCATCGAGGTCGATATATTTTGTATTGTCGCAGGCAAACGCGGCATGTAGCGCTGCGGTAATGCTGACGAGGCTTTCGTCATTACAGCCCCAGAACAGGTCTACATTCTCGAGGCGAGCAATGTCAGCGATCTTCAATCCCTGGCTTACCCCTCCGCACTTCATAAGCTTGATGTTGAAAATTCCGGAAGCTTTTGGCGGCTTGATGAGGTCGATCGCGTCCTTTGGTGAAATTAATGATTCGTCTGCCGCAATTACCTTCTTGATCTCGTCCGGCAGGTTTTTCATTTCGGCCACCGCTTTAGCGGGAAGGGGTTGCTCTATGAGCTCGATATTTAATGGCAAAGTGCGTTTATAAAAATCAAGTGTCTGTTGAACCGTATAGCCCTGGTTTGCATCAATCCGGATCACAACGTCCTTTCCAAAATTTTCGCGGATCTTTATTAGCCGTTCAATATCCTCTTCAAGATCTTTTCCAAGCTTTACCTTCAGCACACTAAAGCCAGCCTTAAGATATTCGCCTGCTTCCTTCAGTGTTTCGGCCACGTTTTTAATGCCGATCGTATTCGAAGTGGGAAGGGATTTCATCTTCTGGCCGAGAAACTTCACCAGTGGTACACCGAGAAATTTAGTGAAGACATCATGCAAGGCGATGTCAACGGCAGCTCTGGCAGCCGGATTTTTCGGAAATTTTGCCTGCGTATCAAAAACAAGCTGATGGAACTCGCGGATATCGCGTCCGACCAGGAATTCCAAATTCTTTTCCTGGAGCGCCTCCAGTGTTTGCGTCAGGTTTTCGCCCACCACGTATTCACTCGGATTGCCAGAACCCATTCCTGTCACTCCATTCTCAAGCGTGATCTGAATAAATGCATTCCGTACCTGGTCAACGGTTTTGAACGCAATAGTATAGGGCTTGGTATTTGCGAGGTCTGCGCTCCAGACTTCAATGTTTTTGATGCGTGACATAGATTACTTTTTAGCCTGGATCATTTTTTCAAAAACCGGCACGAGCGAATCAACACCATCCTCGAGCGGAAGAATCGTTGGGATTCCTAACTCTGCTGAATATTTTTTCGCGTATGCTCTCGCCTCCTCTTCCTTCATCTTTGCCGTGTTAACCGTCAGCGCAACAGTTGGAGCACCATATATCTTGATCAGGGCAATTTCATCTTTTGGATCAGGCAAGTAAGCTGGATAGAACTCCATGTCCTTGTATTGCTTGCGGGGAGGATTATGCTGCAACACCACACCATCAGCATCGGCCGAGACGATCCATTCCGCTCCCGCAGGGCCACTCGGATTCCGTAGTGACGATTGCCCTTCGATAAATATTATGTCAGGCTTTGCTTCGTGGTAGCAGGTCACAACAGCATGCTCCATTTCACCGGAGATAAAGTCGTTCAGCGTTGAATCAAAGACAAAACCATATTTTGCGCCTTGCATCCAGCCGGTTTGGCCGGTGTAGATCATCTCAGCTTTATAACCCGCCTTACGCATAGCCTGTACCAGGAATCGCGTGGTAGTACGTTTTCCCATCGAACAGTCTGTTCCGAGCACGGCAATCTTCGGACATTTTACTTCCTTGATCTTGCCCGACCAGAAATGAAGATCTTTTACCTTTTTCGGCTTGCGCACGTCAATAATCTCAACGCCTTTTTTCTGGGCCAGCGCTGCCAGCTCCGGGTTGTCAGACACATACTCGTGAAGGCCGTTTACAAGGGAAAGACCGTTTTCGAGCGCCTCTTTCAAGATCACCTTCAGGGACTCTGGAATTACCCCGCCCTTGGTGGCCACGCCCACGATGCAGTATTTCGCTTTGATGCCAGTTGCAAGGAAATCTGCAATGGTGCCGTAGATAGGCAGGTCGCGTTTCTTTCCATCCAGAACCTCACCAGCATCTTTACCAGCATGCTTCGGATCGATAATTCCCTTGATCGTAAAGCGTTCCGTGCCTCGAATCAGGCCGTGCGCAGTTTTTGCACTTATGGTATCCAGTAGTCCACCGGTGATTACAATTGCGTTATCAGACATAGGTTGAAAATGTAAAGGGCCAAAATCGGACAAACAAGGCAGTTTTCAAATACCGGTTTTCAGTGGTTTGCGCAATTGCTGACAGGGATATTTCAGCTGGAATACGGGGCAACTGGCCCAATTTTGGCTAAATTAGATCAAGCAATCGTTATCAGCGGAGTTCGTTCAGCCACCTTATTTTTTAACATTATGAAATCGCTTCTTACCATTCTTTGCGTTTTTTCTGTCGCTTCAGCATTCAGCCAATCAATCGTGGGAGAGTGGCAACTGGTAAAGCAGAGCACCTGCATGGAAGAGAAGATGAAACCGCTGGCCGATTCCACGCAGCAGTTGGTGAATGACATGAAAAGTCGCGGCTCCGCAACGGCAAGCACCGTCACGTTTAAAGATAACATGGCCGGTGAAGAATCCACCCGCATCCTGAACAGCCGAAAAAGCGGCTACAGCAAAAACTTCCTCTACAAGTTCGATGGCGAGATGCTGATGGTGCTCGACAAGCGGTCCCGCACGATTACCGACAATTACATCGTTGAAAAATTTTCGGCAGATTCGCTGATCCTCGCAAATGCCTCCCGGCCGTGCGAAACTAAAATATTCCTGAAAATCGGTAAGAAATGAACCGTGCTAAATGACGAAATACGAATGACGAGTGACGAATTTATTAAGAGTTCTGACATTCATTCGTCACTCGTCATTTGTCATTCGTCATTTGAATTAAACATATCACGCCTTTGTTCTACCTTTGCACTATGGTAGAAGCGTCTGTAAAACGAGATATTCGCAAACTGAAACTTGACGAACTGAAGGAGTTTTTTGTCCAGCACGGTCAGAAGCCCTTCCGTGCCCAGCAGGTGCATGAGTGGCTTTGGAAAAAGTCTGTCAAGGATTTTGACGAGATGACTAACCTGTCGCTTGACGTCCGCGAAATGCTGAAGGCACACTTTACTATCAATTTCATCAAAGTAGATAACATGCAGCGCAGCGCTGATGGCACCATCAAAAATGCCGTAAAGCTGCATGACGGACTGATCGTGGAATCGGTATTGATACCAACCGAAAAACGGATCACCGCTTGCGTGTCCTCGCAAGTCGGCTGTAGCCTGGCGTGCAAATTCTGCGCTACCGCCCGACTGAAAAGAATGCGTAATCTCAATCCTGACGAAATATACGATCAGGTCGTGGCCATCAAGCAGCAAAGCGAACTATATTTTGGCAGGCCCCTTACCAACATTGTCTTTATGGGAATGGGCGAACCGCTGCTGAACTACAATAACGTAATGACGGCCATTGAAAAGATTACATCGCAACAAGGACTGAACATGGCGTCAAAGCGACTGACGGTTTCCACGGTGGGTGTTGCGAAAATGATCGTTAAAATGGCGGATGATGGTGTAAAGTTTAACCTCGCGGTCTCGCTTCACTCAGCACTCAACCACGTCCGTTCTTCGATCATGCCGATAAACGACACCAACTCGCTGGAAGAGCTTGGCGAGGCATTGAAATACTGGTACAAGAAGACGAAGAAGAAGGTCACGTATGAATACGTTGTTTGGAAAGACATTAACGATACCGAAGAACATGCGCAGGCCCTTTTGAAGTTCTGCAAGCTTGTTCCCTGCAAAGTAAACCTGATCGAATATAATCCTATTGATGATGGCGAATTCCAGCAAGCCTCGCAGGAAGCCATCAACATGTACATGCACCTCCTCGAAAGCCACGGCATTACCACCCGGGTGAGAAAATCACGCGGCAAAGACATCGATGCCGCGTGTGGCCAATTGGCGAACAAGAGTTGAAAGGTGCTCATGTGCTCGCGTGGTCATGTGCTCATGTTAGGTTCGTTTCGGCTTCGAACATGAGCACCTGAGCACATGCGAACCTGAGCACATTAAAACTTTTTCCCTCCACTGATCATCACTAGTTGTCGGCCCTCGAATGATCAGAAGAGCGAAACCTATTCTTGTCTGTCTTCTTCTGCTGGCACCCGTGTTCTCGTGGGGCCAGGTGACTGTTCGCGCGCTCGTGGCAGACTCCGCCACATTAAAACCCATTCCGTATGTTGCTGTACGCCTGAATAATACGTACCGGGGAACTATTTCTAATGAGCAGGGCTACTTTGCCATGGATGCCTCCGAAAATGACTCGCTGACGTTTTCGATTGTCGGGTACAATCCGAGAAAAGTTTCTGCGCAGGAAATTATTAAAACTTCCGTTGTGTACCTCTCCCAGTCCATGAGTCTGCTGCCGGCCATCGAATTCACCGGAACTATCAATATTTCCTCAGTTTTGCCCAAACTTGACGAAGAGAGCGCCTACCGGAATCCCACAAATCCGCGCACAGAAAGGCCTGAGGTTTTGGGATTTCAGGGGTTTCAAACGTTTGGTCCCGGTTACGTATCCCGGTTTGGAGAACTGAAACCATCCAAAGAAGAAAAAAAGCTCGAACGAGTGAAGAAAGAAAATGAGCATGCAAAAGGATACGTTGCGCTCGTGAACGACCCGGAAGTGAAAGATAAACTCATGAAAGAGTATTCACTCACCGAAACCCAATACTACGACCACCTGGCGAGGTTCAACCAAAAGAACAAAGACTTCATCTATCAGCTTGATGATACCGAGGTGGTCAGGCTTATCTTTTTGTATTTCCTGGAGAATGTGAAGAAGTGAAGAAATGTGCTCGGGTGTGGTCAAGTGCTCATGTTACTGACCCACACCGTAGGGCAATTGGTATTTCATCATTGCAGCTGCACCAACGCAATCAAATGTGCAAATGTTCAGGTGGAAACATGAGTACATGAGCACCCGACATCCTGAGCACATTTTCTGTAACCTTTTTTATAAATGAACGTTCATTCATATAAATATGCCCAAAACAGACAATAAAAGACAAGTCATCCTGGATGTCGCCCTCAGGTTGTTTGCCAAACATGGCTACGATGCCACCCCGATCAGCAGAATCGCAAAAGTAGCAGGCGTGTCGCAAGGGCTGATGTATAACTTCTTCGCAGGGAAAAAGGAGCTGCTTCGTGCCATGATCGTGGAAGGCGCGAAAGACATCGAGGAGTC
Source organism: Chryseosolibacter sp. (assembly GCA_036402075.1). Lineage (GTDB taxonomy): Bacteria > Bacteroidota > Bacteroidia > Cytophagales > Cyclobacteriaceae > Chryseosolibacter. Next base: position 18,291 of record DASWTP010000188.1, read on the forward strand.
GATGAAAGCATACGCGGCCATGGAAGATGCCAGCCAGGCCATCGAAGTGCACGTCACGGAAACGATCCGGATCATCAAAAAGAAAAAAGAATTCTGGAGACTGCTCCACGCCCTCCGCTTACAAGGAAGCGTGCTTGAAGATGTAGAAGATCTATTCAAAGAGATTGTATCCACGGTTACCATGGTTTTTGAAAAAGTATTTCGCGACATGGGCATCAAGAACCCGAAGCTGGAAGCCCAACTCTTTCTGACCCAAATTGACGGAATGGTAATCATGTACCTGCAAAACGAAAAATTTCCCATCCGGCAGCTTGGCAAGCAACTGATCAACCGATATACAAAAAACAACTGAAGCTAAATCATTCTGTCACAGCTCGCAGACCGACACCATTAACAATAACATCTTTAACACATTAACACGCTAACGCTATGACCCGCACCGTTCCCGACTGGCTAGACGAAAAGCTCTTTCCGTTTGAATCAAAATGGATTGATGCTGATGGCGAAACTCTTCACTTTGTCGATGAAGGTAAAGGTGAAATTATTCTATTTGCACATGGAACACCCGAGTGGTCATTCGGCTATCGCGATATGATCAGGAGGCTGAGGTCACACTACCGGTGCGTTGCCATCGACATGCTCGGCTTCGGCTTGTCGGACAAAAATCCTTCGTCAGACTACACATGCCAAGCACATGCGCGAAGGCTTTCGATAGTGATCGAAAAATTAGGGCTTCGGAATATCACAATCGTGGCGAATGATTTTGGAGGCGCGATCAGCCTGGCGTATGCCATTGACCATCCGCAAAACGTGAACAACATTGTATTGTTTAACACCTGGATGTGGTCTCTAAAGGATGATCCCCACTACTCAAAACCGGCTACCACCCTGAACTCATGGCTCGGCCGAGTGTTGTACCTGACGTTCAACGCTCCGGTAAACATCATTATGCCATCGGCATATGGAAACAAGAAACTTCTTACGCCACACATCCATGCGCACTATAAAAACGCATTGCCAAAGGGCGAACGAATTGCCGCATACGCGTTTGCCAAGGAATTAATGAACGCCTCTGACTGGTGGCAATCGCTTTGGGAGAAAGCTGACGTACTTAAAAGTAAAAAAATGCTGTTCTTCTGGGGCATGAAAGACAAATTCATCCCGACAAAAGAACTTGAGAAGTGGAAAGCAAAATTTCCGGATGCGAAAGTGGTCACTTTTAGTGACGCGGGACATTTTGTACAGGAAGAAAAACCGGAAGAAATGTCGCGCGCGATTGACTCTCTTTTAGTGCGATAAACTTTCTTTTGTATTATCGGCCGCGAACGCATCTCGCGGTGCTTACTATCATAACTGTCGTTCGAATGAACGCCATGACCTACGGGTTGGACTTCACATCACACTTTTGGAATCTGTGTTTTCGCATGTTGCGTTCTGTATCACGCATCAGGCAAATGAAATATTTCGATTTTGTCGTTCAAACATCTCTAATCACCATAATGTACCTGATCCATCAGCGCGATCCAGATGCTTACGTCTTCTTTTTGGGTCTAATTCTCGGCCCTTGGCAATTGTTAAGTGCAGTGGTGCGAGCGGTATTGGAACAGCGGTTGCGAAAAGTCCGACTCGCGTATCTGGCGGTCTCATCTCTTTATCTTTTTGTGATCGTGCCGCTCGTGACGGGTAACAACCTGCTTGTAGCAATTGATCGCCCCACCACATTCATCCTTCCAGGTGTCCTGGCATTTCTGTATTATCTGATCACGATCGAAGGGTTGTACGCAAAAAAAGAGCAGTAATTAACCGCATCGGGCCACGTGAGCACGCGCACGATCGATCACCCTGAACACGTCCGGCCAATTACTTCTTGCTTGCGTTGAACAACTTCTCCTTTTCCTCTTTGGTCAGGCTCTCGTAGCCGCCAGCCGAGATCTTGTCCAGGATAGCATCGAGTTCATCCTGTGAGGGTTTGCCGCCCGGTTGTGATTTGATGTTAGAGAATGATGATGAAGAGCCCGACTCTTTGCGATAAGAAACTTTTACACGCGGCTTTTCTTTGAAAAGATCTTTGAACCAATCAATGGTCATGGTGATCCATCCGCCCCAATTGACGCCTGATTGCAACTGTTTCATGTAGACATAGCCGAGCAGCGCGCCTCCCAGGTGAGCAACATTTCCTCCTGCGTTCGGCCCAACCGAATAGAGGAAGGAAACAAACACATAAAACGCTGCGATATACTTAATTCGGACAGGACCCAGGAATAAGAGAAAGAAAGTATAGTTGGGCAACAAGGTGGCAACCGCAACCACCACTGCAAACACGGCCGCAGAAGCACCGACCATCACACTTGGTCGCGCCATATAAAATGGAATGGTGTTGTAAAGAAGCAGGTAAAGAAGCGCGCCAGCAATCCCGCCCAGCAGATACACGGCAATCAGTTTGTCGCTCCCCAGGTACTCAACAAATAGCCGTCCGAACCAGTAAAGCACGAGCATGTTAACGAGAATGTGCAGGATGCCCGACAGGTCGTGCATGAACATGTAGGTGAACAGCGTCCAGGGCCGAACGATGTATTCCGAAAAGCGCGCAGGGATAGCGATCTGCTCGTGAATGGACATCCACAAGGTGTCGAACTGCGAAACTTCCAAAATAACTTTTACCACGCCAAACAGCACGAACATCATCACGTTGATGATGATCAGCTGAACGTGTGCGTTGTTGTACCTGCTAAATGCGCTTTTGAATTCGTCAAACATGCGTGTTCCTTCCTAATAATTTCCACCCTGCGTCCGCCAGATTCGGATCATGATGAATGCAAAAATAATTCCTCCCAGGTGCGTAAAGTGGGCAACGTTGCCGCTTCTGTCCAATAAAAATGTCATTCCACCTAAAACAAACACAAGGTACTTGGCTTTGATCGGGATCGGTGGGATCAGCAGCATGATTTCCATATTCGGAAACATCATTCCAAAACCCATCAAAACTCCATAGATCGCACCCGATGCACCCAGCATGATTCCGAAGGTGCCCACACCGAAGAAAAGGTCTACAATAACATTAAACACCCCCGCCCCGATTCCACATACTACATAAAATAGCAAAAATCTTTTAGGTCCCCAATAGTTTTCAAGGATCGGCCCCACAAATACCAACGTCAGCATGTTAAAGAAGATGTGCGTAAAGCTCGAAGGGCTGTGCACGAACATGTAGGTGAACAACTGATAGGGCCGGAAATTCTCTGAACGAATGTTCCATAGCGACAAATATTCGGTCACATGAAGGTCGCTCATGATCATTTGCAGCAAATACACGATCGTATTGATCATGATCAGGTTCCGGACAACTGGGGTTAATCGTAACATCGTAAATGGGCGTATTATAAAGGAGTTCGGTTCTTATCTATTGACGGTTGAAATAGCTTTCAATTTTAAGATCATCAAAAATAAAAAATGTTGGCTTTCCATCCGGGGAATAATTGGGTGTCGGGCAGGCAAACAGGCCTTCAATTAACGACTGCATCTCTTCTTTAACAAGCTTTTGTCCGCTTTTGATACAGGCCTTTTTGGCTAGCGCCCGGGCCAGGTTTTCTTTGATCGGCAACGCAAGCTCAGACTGGTTAATCTTAAATTGCTCAATCAGCCCTTCCAGCAATGCTTTTTCACGAGACCCAGTCAGGTTTGGTGGCACCCCATTGATTAGCAACGCGTTCTTGCCGAACACCTCAAACCGGAAACCAAGGGCACTGATCTCCTGTTCCATCTCCATCACCAAGGCAAAATCGGATGCACTCAGCGTAACGGTTTGCGGAAATAAACTCTGCTGACTTTCAGACGCCTTATTTTTCAATTGATTGATAAAACGTTCGAATAAAATACGCTCGTGCGCCAGTTGCTGGTCGATGATCATCAAACCATTTTTGACGGGGCGAACCAGGTACCGGTTGTGCAGCTGAAATAAGAACTTTTCCTCCTGCAGTGATGGGTCTTGTTCCGGCTTGTTCAGCGAACTTTCGAATCGCATCGTTTGGGCCTCAGGAAATTCCTGGCGTGGTGGCGTGATTCGATCCGGTTCGTCAAAAAGCTTGTCCCAGTTTTGAAGATTTGATTTGTGAAGGGCGGTGGAAAATCGCTCTTCAAAATACACATCCTTTGACTCCGCTGCCGACTGGCTTAACTTCGAAATAATATTCACGTCAGCATCGAAATCTATTGCAGGGGTAAGATTATGTGTACCGATCGCCTGCCTCACGGCTGACCGAACTACAGCATAGACCGCCCGCTCATCGTCAAACTTGATTTCAGTTTTTGTCGGGTGAACATTGACATCGATGTGCTTCGGATCAATCTCGATGAACAAAACATAGAACGGGAAACTGTTTTCAGGCAGCAAACCTTCAAAGGCGCTCATCACCGCGTGGTGAATGTAGTTGCTGCGAATAAACCTGCGATTGACGAAAAGAAATTGTTCGCCCCGCGTTTTTCGTGCGAACTCCGGTTTTCCAACGTAACCTTTCACACTCGCCATGCTCGTTTCTTCCTGGCATGGCGCCAATTGTTCCTGGTAACCTTTTCCAAAAAGACCAACTATGCGCTGGCTGAGTTTGCCGGGCGTAAGATCGTAGATTACCTCATCACCCTGGATGAACATAAACCCCAGCTCCGAATTTGCCAAAGCCAGCCGCTGGAATTCGTCAATGATGTGGCGGAGCTCGACCGGATTTGATTTGAGGAAATTTCTGCGGGCCGGAATATTGTAAAAAAGATTCTTCACGCTGATGCTCGTTCCCCCCTCGGCCGCAACCGGCTGTTGCTTTTTTACTTCTGAAGCCTCCACAATGATCAGTGTACCCAGCTCGTCCGTTGCAAGCCGGGTCTTTATCTCCACCTGCGCTACCGCAGCAATGGACGCAAGCGCTTCACCACGGAAACCCATCGTGGTAAGGGTAAAAAGATCTTCAGCTTTGCGGATTTTTGATGTGGCGTGACGCTCAAGGCTCATCCGGGCATCAGTTTCACTCATGCCCTTGCCGTCATCGATCACCTGGATCAGTGCCTTCCCGGCATCTTTGATGATGAGCTTGATGTTTTTTGCATCCGCATCAATGGAGTTCTCCATCAATTCCTTAACTGCAGAAGCAGGGCGTTGAACGACCTCACCAGCTGCGATCTGGTTTGCGATGGAGTCGGGCAAGAGCTGGATTATATCTGCCATTGAAAAGTGAACACAAAATTGACCTGCAAATTAAAGTATTCCATTCAAGCGCCAACAGTCCACATCTTTTTTCGGTTCAAGGCAAAAAAGCATGAATTCGTTTCGGTCCTCCCTACGGGTCAGCCTGCTATGTGATCAATGCAGGTGCGATTCTTGCTGATACTGTCGCTATGAACTGCATACTCTTCTTATTTTTATACCGTTCTATTACAACAATTTCCAGCATTGGGCATGATTAAGCGAGTATTGGGTTTTTTACTGGGGTTTAGCGTCATTTTTTCGGCCTCTCACGCACAGCCAACCCGCGAAAAGTGGGTCGACAGTGTATTTCAAACACTCTCTGATGCGGATAAAATTGGCCAACTTTTTATGGTAGCCGTATCTCCTGATGCCGAAAAAGCTGAACTCGAAAAAATCGAACGAAAGGTCAAGGCTGATAACCTCGGTGGTGTGCTCTTTACTCATGGCAGTTTAAAGAACCAGGTTGAATACACGCGCCAGTTTCATGAGGCTGCAAGAACTCCATTGTTGATTGGCATTGAAGGTACATCTGGCATTGGCAGGGAAACCGATTCCCTGAACCTTAAATTTCCCGTGATGCTTGCACAAGGCGCCATCGCGAATGACAGCTTGTTATCAGCGATGGCAACCGAATTAGGCAAAGCTTACAAGGCACTCGGCATCTCCATCAACTTTGTGAATGCAAACACCGCACAACCGGATGCGACTGACATCGACAGGTTTTATGCCGACAATCGTTTTACGGTTGCCGATAAGGCTTCAACCTATGTGGAAGCGATTCAGGCACAAGGGATTCTGGCATGTGCCAGGGATTTTCCAGTGCATGCTGTGAAAGTTACGCAGGTTCAGAAGGGACTTCCTGATGTGCAGCTCAGTGTTGATTCGCTTGAAACGTATCCATTCCGCATACTCTTTAAATCCGGGTTGCCTGCGATCATGGCTGCAGGAACAGACCTACCGCTTTTCTACACCGAACGAAAAACGGCCATCAAGAATCTTTTTTCAGGCAGCGCCCTTTCCGCCTCGTTTGCTGGCAACTGGATCAAGTCGAACATGAACTACAATGGCGTCATTTTCATTGACGTGAACGAACTGAAAAAAGGTTCAGACAAGTTAGGAAACGGTGAAGGGGAGATCTTCGCATTCCAGGCTGGCAATGATATACAAGTAGTTCGTCAGGATCTGGACCCCGCTCTTCGAAAGATGAAAAAGTTCTTCAAGAAGGAGAAGGAGTACCGCGCGCAGCTCGACCAGACCGTAAGGCGTATTCTCGCACTAAAGTATGACGCTGGACTTTGGAGGAGGACGGTTGTTGACGAGAGAAAAGCGTTTGCCGAATTCGGAACGACAGAAATAAAATTGCTCCGGAAAAACCTTTACCGCTCAGCTGTCACTGTTGTCAAAAACGAAAGCGCTACCATTCCGATCCGCGCACTCGATGAAAAACGGTTCGTCTTCATTGCAGCTGATGACAGCATACGGGGCGAGCAGGTTGCCCGGAAACTTTCGAAGTATGTGTCCTTTAAAGTTGTTCATGTCAACGAGAAAAAAGAGCTGCCTGCACTGGCGAATCCGTTACAACGAAAACACCTTGTAGTTGTTGGTGTATTCCCTGATAGCAAAGAAGAAACGCTCCAGGCCATGCTCTCAACATTGAGCACGCCTGATCCGGACCGCGAGATTGTGATTTGCGATTTTGGGTCTGCGCTGTTCCGAAATTTCGCCCAATTCTTTCCAACGATAATCTCTGGCTATTCCAGCGACCGCGAGATGCTGGAAACACTGCCTGAAGTATTGTTCGGTGCAAGGGGTGCCTCAGGCATTCTGCCGGTGACCTACGGCCAGATTCCTGCGGGAACATCAGTGAACACGGAAACAATCAACCGGTTAGCATATTCGTTTCCCGAAGAAGCTGGTGTCGACTCCAGGACGCTCAGGAAAATAGAGGCCATTGCAAAAGAAGCCATTGACATCAAAGCAACACCCGGCTGCCATGTGCTGGTTGCCAAAGATGGCAAGGTGATCTATGAAAAGTCATTTGGGTATCATACGTACGAAAATCAGCAGGTCGTGTCGGATCAAACGATTTACGACCTGGCTTCCGTCACGAAAGTAACGGCAACACTGCAAGCCGTGATGTTTATGTACGACAAAGGGCTGATCGATATTAACAAAAAAGCATCGTTTTACTTGCCGGAACTTAAGAACTCGAACAAGAAAGACTACACGTTAAAAGATATTCTCACCCACCAGGCCGGGCTTTGGCCAGGGCTTCCGTTCTGGGCGCAAACCATGAAAGACACGGTATACCTGCCGGAGTACTACAGCAGCAAGCTTTCAAAAGAATATCCCTACGTGGTATCTGACAGGCTATTTGCCAACGTTGCTATGAAAGACAGCCTGTGGAGCTGGATCATCAAAGCCCGCGTGCGTGAAAAACCAGCACGCACACCTTATGATTATCGATACAGCGATATGGGTTTTTACATTTTGCAGCAGCTGGCCGAAAGGGTATTGAATCAACCCATGGAAGATTTCCTCGAGCAAAATCTTTACGAACCGCTGGGAGCAGGTTCCACAGGATACCTGCCGTTGCTGCGGTTTCCGTTGCAGCAGATTGCCCCTACCGAAAACGACAAGTTGTTCAGGAGATCGCTGCTGATTGGAACGGTACATGATCAGGGCGCGGCCATGCTTGGCGGTGTGGCGGGCCATGCCGGACTGTTCAGCAACGCAAACGACCTGGCAAAACTTGGCCAGATGCTTTTGCAAGAAGGTCAGTATGGAGGCATTCAATATTATAGGCCGGAGGTCGTGAGGCTTTTTACCGCTAAACAATTCGATAACAGCCGGAGAGGATTAGGCTGGGATAAGGCCACACCAGGTGATTGGAACGGGCCCACTTCCTATTATTCCTCGGGAAGGACCTTTGGCCACACAGGCTTTACGGGTACCTGCATCTGGGTGGATCCCGAGTTTAACCTGGTGTACATCTTTCTATCAAACCGGGTTCATCCGGATATGACCAACAATAAACTTTTAAGCGCCAATATACGTTCTCGCATACAGGACGTGATATACGAGGCAATATTCAATTATTGTAAAACCGCAGGCGGAGAACCTGTGGCCCCGGTTAGTCCCCCGATGGAAGCTCTTGGTCAGTCACAATAATTTTTCTGGTGGTACGACTAAGTAGCAAAGCCGGATTTTCTAAACCTTTGTAAATGGAGCAATTTAAGATTGGGATTGTCTGCTATCCGACCTTCGGTGGTAGCGGTGTTGTGGCCACGGAACTTGGAAAAGCGCTGGCGAAAGAAGGCCATAAGGTGCACTTTATTACCTATTCGCAACCTTCCCGCCTCGATTTTCTCAATGAAAACTTGTTTTACCACGAGGTCAATATCCGGTCGTATCCGCTGTTTGAATTCGCCCCGTATGAACTGGCGCTGGCAAGCAAAATGGTTGATGTAGTGAAGAATGAAAAACTGGACTTGCTGCACGTGCATTACGCCATACCGCATGCTTCGGCTGCCTATATGGCTAAGCAGATTCTTAAAACGCAGGGCATCACCATTCCCTTCGTGACCACCCTCCATGGCACCGACATCACGTTGGTAGGCCGTGACGCATCCTACGAACCTGTTGTTACATTCAGTATCAATCAATCGGATGGGGTTACCGCAGTGTCGGAGGACCTGAGAAAGGAAACGTACAAATCGTTCAAGATCACCAACGACATTGAGGTTATTCCGAACTTCATTGATCTTGAAAAATTTAAGAAGCAGAAAAAAGATCATTTCAAGAAAGCGATTTGTCCGGCTGGCGAATCGCTGATCGTGCATACGTCAAACTTCCGGAAAGTAAAACGTGTGCAGGATGTTATTGCTGTCTTCGCCAACATTCACAAGGAGATTCCATCGAAGCTCCTCATGATTGGTGACGGGCCGGAACGTGTTAAGGCAGAGGCACAATGCCGTGAACTGGGAATTTGTGATGACGTCAGGTTTTTGGGAAAACTCGAAGCTGTGGAAGAAGTTCTTTCCGTTGCGGATTTATTCCTGATGCCGAGCGAGAAAGAAAGTTTCGGCCTGGCGGCTCTTGAAGCGATGGCATGCGAGGTTCCGGTTATTTCAACGAATACCGGAGGTTTACCGGAGTTGAATATCCACGGTGGTACGGGTTTTTTAAGCAACATTGGTGACATTGAGGATATGACGAAGAATGCGCTTTTTGTGCTGGATAAGAATAATCTTCCGCGCTTTAAGCAGAACGCGCTCGAAAGGGCGAAACAGTTCGATATCACCAGAATCCTGCCGTTGTATGAAGCTTACTATCAGCAGGTGATGGAAAAAACAGCAGCAAAAGCACTTTCATAAGTCGATCATACCCTCTTTGTGTATTAAACGGTTTACACAAAATTTACTGAGGTTATGACTGAGAACGTATTTGGATCCGCATCCAGACCACAGGTGCCGAAAAACAAAGGCACGAAGCAACTTTTTAAGAATCCGATTTTAGAAAAACTTTCACGGACACACATCGCTGTTCCGCTAACGGTGTTCTTCAGCTATGCGGCTGCACTGCTATACTGGAGTGTCACCCATACTTCGCTCAGCGCCTGGACAACTGTGGCAATGTTCGCCTTCGGTTTCGTGCTATTCACCTGGATCGAGTACATGACGCACCGCTACATCTTCCATATGGACACTTACACCAAGTGGAGAGAAAAGCTGCAGTACACAATTCACGGTGTTCACCACGAATTTCCTAAAGACAAAGAGCGCCTGGCCATGCCTCCGCTATTAAGCATTACCATCGCTACGCTATTGTTACTAGGTTTTCGGGTGATTTTAGGCGACCTGGTGTTTTCGTTTTTGCCGGGCTTCCTGGTAGGTTACGCCTTCTATTTATCGGTGCACTACATTGTGCACGTCTATCAGCCGCCAAAAAATTTCTTTAAGGCCCTGTGGATCAACCACAGTGTTCATCACTATAAACATGGCGAATACGTTTTCGGAGTATCGTCACCATTTTGGGATTATGTGTATGGCACAATGCGAGACAAGCAGGGTAGGGATTTAATCCATACACATCATCACAACAAAAAAGCCGCTTAGTGCGGCTTTTTTTCTCTCTATCATTGTTCAGATCTTTCGCTCAGCTTTCGGCTGCTCCTTCACCGACTTGGCGTACGTTGGGCAGGTATATACGGAACACGCGCTCACCGACACCGCGATGACCCCTAATATTAAAACTGCTGTAGACTTTCTCATTGCCACTAATATTATTATAAATTGAATGGACAAAAATATAACGTCCGTTTTCCCTAAATCGTGTTCTCAGCCGCCAATTATTACACGCTGGTTAAATATTCCGGAAAAAGAGCGGCAACGAGAACAGAACCGGGAAATAATTGGTTTATAACGATATAGTCGAAAAGCATGTTAGGATACCGATTCTCAAAATATTCCCCGCCACCTGAAAAATCCCAAAGTGATTTCGACAAGCTGCTGAAAATCTTCATGCAGCTGGTTTTAATTACATCCGGAAATGTTCAAGAAGCTTTACAGTGGTTAACCGAAGTGGACCGCCAGCACAAACTCACCTCACCGGATTATGGAATTGGTGATTTTATTGAAGACCTGAAGCGGAAAGGTTATATCACGGAAGATGGTCCAAAAGGTGAATTCAAGCTAAATGCCAAAAGCGAGCAGAACCTCAGGCAGTCTGCTCTTGAGGAAATTTTCGGTAGGCTTAAGAAAACGAAATCAGGCGATCACAATACGCGGCAGAGTGGACGAGGCGATGAACAAACCACTGACAGGCGCGACTATGAGTTTGGCGACACGCTGGAACAAATATCCGTTACCGACTCACTGCGAAACGCGCAGATTAATCACGGACTGGATAATTTCTTCCTGGCTGAAGACGACCTGGAAGTGATGGAGAGCGAATTTAAGACGCAAACCTCCACCGTTTTAATGATCGACATTTCCCACTCCATGATCTTGTATGGGGAAGATCGCATCACCCCTGCAAAAAAAGTCGCGATGGCGCTGGCAGAACTCATTACGAAGAAATATCCAAAAGACACACTCGACATCCTTGTGTTTGGCGATGACGCCTGGCAGATCGAAATCAAGGACCTTCCCTACCTCCAGGTAGGCCCTTATCATACCAACACGGTTGCCGGACTGGAACTTGCCATGGACATTCTGCGAAGAAGAAAAAATTCGAACAAGCAGGTTTTTATGATCACCGATGGAAAGCCCACCTGCATCAAGCAAGGCATTAAATATTACAAAAATGCATTCGGCCTTGACGAAAAAATTCTAAGCAAAACGTTGAACCTGGCTGGTCAGCTTAAGAAACTGAAGATCCCGGTCACAACCTTCATGATCGCCACAGACCCCTATTTAAAAACGTTCGTGAGAGAATTTACAAAAGCCAACAACGGAAACGCTTACTACAGCAGTCTTCAAGGACTCGGCAATCTTGTTTTCGAAGACTTCAAAAAAAACAGACGAAAAAATCTTTAGTCAAATTAGTGGAATGACAAGCATCAAAACATTAGGCGAACTCAAAAAGTCAGGATATAAATCCCGCACAATCAAAGAAGAGCTGAGAGAAAATCTCATCAAGAAATTACGAAACAAGGAAACCGTCTTCGCGGGAATATGGGGATACGAGGAAACTGTAATTCCAGACCTCGAGCGGGCCATCCTCGCAGGTCATGACGTTAACCTGCTTGGTCTGCGTGGCCAGGCCAAGACGCGCCTCGCCCGTTTGATGGTTCAGCTCCTGGATGAGTACGTTCCCGTCATTGAAGGATCTGAGCTTAACGATGATCCCTTACAACCGCTGTCGCGATATGGTGAAGATAAAATCAAAGAACTCGGTGACCAGACACCAATCGCGTGGCTTCATCGCAACGATCGCTACACCGAAAAACTGGCAACACCCGATGTTTCAGTAGCCGATCTGGTGGGCGATGTGGATCCGATCAAGGCTGCGTCACTCAAGCTTCCTTATTCAGACGAGCGCGTAATACACTTTGGATTGATTCCTCGTTCCAATCGCTGCATTTTCGTGATCAATGAATTGCCCGATCTGCAAGCGAGAATCCAGGTTGCCCTCTTCAATATTTTGCAGGAAGGCGATATTCAAATCCGCGGCTTTAAAATTCGGTTGCCGCTCGACATCCAGTTTGTGTTCACCGCAAATCCGGAAGATTACACAAACCGCGGTAGCATCGTCACTCCATTGAAAGATCGCATCGACAGCCAGATTATCACACACTATCCGAAGACGCTCGAGATTGGTAAACGTATCACGCAACAGGAGGCGCGGCTGAAAGAGGAACAGCAAGCCATCGCAGTAAATGAAATCGCAAAAGACCTGATTGAGCAGATTGCATTTGAAGCGCGCAAGAGCGAATATGTCGATGCCAAGAGTGGCGTCTCTGCCCGACTCACTATTTCGGCCTTTGAAAACCTCGTGGCCGCTGCCGAGCGCAGAAGCATAATCAATGGCGAAAAAGGTGCGGCCATCAGAATCTCCGATTTCATTGGCGTGATTCCAGCTATCACTGGGAAAGTTGAGCTTGTTTACGAAGGCGAGCAGGAAGGCCCGAACATTATTGCACAAAACCTGGTAGGCAAAGCCATCCGCACGCAGTTTGTCAATTACTTCCAGGATCCAGACAAATTCCGCAAGCAAAAAGAGAAAAGTCCTTATAAAAAAATTACGGACTGGTTTGGCGAAGGCAACAGCATCGACCTGCTGCACGACATGCCCCAGTCGGAGTTCGAGAAAAAAATAAGGAGCGTGCCAGGGCTGCAGGAGTTGATCCAGGAATTTCACAAAGGGCAGGATGCCGCAACCAAATTGTTCCTCATGGAATTCGCCCTTCACGGCCTAGCCGAATACAGCTTGATCAGCAAACACAATCTTTCCGCAGGCTTGCAATTCAAAGATTTGCTCAGCAGCATGTTTACGCTGCCGCGACCCGGTGCGGATGAGGACGAGGACGAGGATGATGAGATCAGGGGACGGTTTAAATAAAGTTGCAAGCTTCAAGTCGCAAGCTGCAAGTAGATTGCGGCATTGAATCAACTTATCGTTCACAGTTGGCTTGGAGCTTGAGGCAAGCGAACGCTTGAAAGCTCAAAGGGAGGTGTAGAAAAACTCTAAAATTTTTTCCTTGACCAATCTTCAATTTAAAAAATTTGCTTGAAGCTTGTAGCTTGAAGCTTGAAGCCTTGGACCGTCAATGTAAACGAAAGCGCCTTTGATTCACCGCAGACTTCAAGAATCCACCCCTCTCAATCCCCGCCAGGTGCAGGAGCTTCGCAAGCTTGTGGCGCAGGGCGAAGGAAGCCATCTTGAATTCAAGCGAAAGGCAGCTTATCCTGAAAAGATTGTTCGTGAGATGATCGCGTTTGCAAACACGGGCGGTGGCATTCTGTTGCTTGGTGTTGGCGATGACAAAACGCTGCCCGGCTTAAAGTTCCCCGAAGATGAGTCGCACGTGGTTCAAGAGGCATTGAAAAAATGCAAACCAAGATTACCGGTCGAAGAACAATTCATTCCCATCGGCAACGGACGGACAATCATTCGCTACGACATACAAGAAAGTGATCGCAAGCCTCATTATGTATTAGTTGGCGAGCAAAAAGAATCGTATGTGCGGGTGAATGATCAAAGCATTAAGGCAAGCCGTGAGATGCGGGAGATCGTAAAGCGCGCGAGAAAGAAAAAAGACATCCGTTTTCATTACGGAGAACATGAAAAGCTCCTGATGCAATACCTTGATTCTAACCCAACTATCACCCTCAGGCGATTTATTGAATTAAGTGGATTGAAAAAATTTTACGCTTCCAAAAAATTAGTGTTGCTGGTACTGGCTGATGTCTTAACGATTACTCCCCATGAGAAAGGTGATCTCTATTCGCTCGCCTTCGGGAAATCGTAACACAAAAAAAATGGGCGAAATACGTAAAGCTTTCCTTCCGTTTCATTACATTTCGTAAACCAAGTTCTTTGTGAAGCATGTCTAAAACCACCAAGAAGGAAAAGAAGATCTTCGTACTCGACACATCGGTAATTATTTATGAACACAACTCCATCCTCAATTTTGATGAACATGATGTCGGCATTCCGATAACAGTTCTGGAGGAGCTGGATAACTTCAAAAAGGGTAACGACACAAAAAACTTTGAGGCGAGGGAATTCATCCGGCTCATCGACAAACTTGCCAAAGACCAGCTCCTGCATCAGTGGAATCCCATCAACGGAAAGGGCAAAGGAAATTTCAAAGTGCTGATGGATACTAACAGCACGGTAGATGCAAACAAAGTATTTAACGAAGTAAAAGCCGACCATCGCATCCTCAACAGCGCGCTCCAGCTTCAAAAGGAGGAGAAGAACAAGCGGGTCATCATTGTATCGAAAGATGTGAACCTGCGCCTTAAGGCAAAATCTCTTGGACTGCAGGCAGAAGATTATACGACCGGTAAAGTTCAGAACATCTCTTCACTCTACACGGGCAAAACGATCATTGAGGATGTGGATTCGGATGTAATCAACCTGTTATATGAAAAAGGTTATTGCCTTCCAACCGATGTCCTCGGAAAGAATGATGTAATTAAAAATCATTACTACATTCTGCGCAGCGGAAAAAAATCCGCCCTCGCGTTTTACAACCCACTCAACGAGATGCTTGAGCATGTTGAGAAGCGTTCGGTGTATGGTGTGAAACCCCGCAACGCTGAACAGACTTTCGCAATTCATGCAGCACTCAAACCTGAGATAAAATTGGTATCCATACAAGGTGTAGCCGGAACCGGAAAGACACTGCTGGCTCTTGCAGCTGCGTTGGAACAAAAACGCGAGTACAAACAAATTTACCTTGCGCGTCCGATCGTCCCGTTAAGTAATAAAGACATTGGGTATTTACCGGGTGATATCAAATCGAAAGTGAATCCGTATATGGAACCGCTTTGGGATAACCTCAAATTCATCCAGAATCAATACTCCGAGACAGATAAAGAATATTCAAAGATCACGGAGATGGTGAACCAGGAAAAACTTGTCATCACACCACTCGCGTACATTCGCGGACGAAGCTTGTCGAACATTTGCTTTATCGTTGATGAAGCCCAGAACCTCACGCCACATGAAGTGAAAACCATCATCACCCGTGCAGGTGAGAATACGAAGATCATTTTTACAGGGGACATTTATCAGATCGACACACCTTATCTTGATTCTCAAAGTAATGGCTTGTCAACGCTGATAGATCGGTTGAAAAATAACGAGCTCTATGCCCACATCACGCTCGAAAAAGGCGAGCGTTCAGAGCTTGCTAATCTGGCGAATCATTTACTCTAAATGAGATTTATTCCCAAAAAAGGATTTTAACAACTATTATATGCCTCAAATTCACATGAATTTGGGGCTTTTTTCATTTGGTCCGCTTTGTGGATGATATTCCATACCATAGCAAGAAGGGTATGATAACAAAATTTTTCTTTAAGCGGTTAAGTTTAGAATCGCAGGCATCGTTCATGAAAAAGCGGGGTATAAGCCTCGGCTCGCGATGGAAGGACGGGAGGTATATTTATATGTACATGTTCCGAAGCCTGTTCGTTGAGATTATGTTTATCGGTGATAAAATCGAAAATGCTCCAGAAACAGTAACTATTATTTCGGGCATCGAAGAATTCAACAAAAGGTTGGAAGAGGAGATTAGACCCCCTGGCCACCTAAAGGCGGAAAGAAAGTTTACGGCTTTATAAAGGTGCAGTCGATCATCGTATTGCATCCCTGGACTAAAAACAAAACCCTCTGATCGAGGGTTTCATTATTAATATTACACAGCACCAAAAGTCCCCTTTAGGGGATATAGGTGTTACTTCTTCAAAACTTTGAGCATGGTTTCGCCAATTTCAGCTGGCGACTCAACCACGTGAATCCCACACTCGCGCATGATCTTCATCTTTGCAGCTGCCGTATCTTCTGCTCCACCGATGATCGCGCCTGCGTGACCCATTCTTCGGCCTGGAGGAGCTGTTTGTCCAGCAATGAAACCAACTACAGGTTTCTTGTTACCCTGCTCTTTGATCCAGCGTGCAGCAACAGGCTCATAGCTGCCGCCAATTTCACCGATCATTACAACAGCATCTGTTTCCGGGTCATTCATCAGCATTTCTACAGCTTCTTTTGTTGGGGTGCCGATGATTGGATCTCCACCGATTCCGATTGCCGTTGAAATTCCGAGCCCTGCCTTTACGATCTGGTCGGCAGCTTCATAAGTCAGGGTACCAGACTTAGAAACTATACCTATCCTACCTTTTTTGAAAACAAATCCTGGCATGATGCCCACTTTTGCTTCGCCTGGTGTGATTACGCCCGGACAGTTAGGGCCAATCAGCACAATGCCTTTATTCTGGATGTACTTCTTGGCCACCATCATATCCTTAACGGGGATGCCCTCGGTGATGGCCACGATAACCTTGATTCCAGCTTCGGCAGCCTCCATTATTGCATCAGCCGCAAATGCGGGAGGTACGAAAATGATTGAAACGTCTGCTCCTGTTTTCGTAACTGCCTCTTTTACAGAGTTGAAAACCGGACGCCCCAGGTGCTCAGTTCCGCCTTTGCCAGGAGTTACACCGCCTACTACGTTGGTTCCATACTCAATCATTTGGCCGGCATGGAAAGATCCTTCCGACCCAGTAAAACCTTGAACAATAACGCGTGAATTCTTATTTACGAGTACACTCATGGGGAATCGATTTATTGAAGCACAAAAATAGAAGATTTCCTGTAAAAGCAAGGGCTTGAAATAGGCGGTGCGATCCATTCCAATACCCCATGCTTGCAGCGTTAGCAAAACTGCTGCGCCTCATACGACAGTGATTGGACCTGAACCAACACTTTTCAATTTCATCAATATCCAATTTGCGCCTCATTAAACTGTTGTAGATACCGCTTGCTGGAAAGTGGGTAAACGTGATGCAAAAATACAACGGTTAGGCTATACGTTAAAATCTAAAACGACCAATGAGATAACCTATTCGAACACCTGGCGCTCGTTCTAGCCGCACAATCCTATCGCAATAGTTCAGCAACCACCCCTCAATCCTATTAAAATACAACAAACGCATGAATCGAACACGACACATCGACTCTTCTTAAAATTCTATGGTGCAGACTTACAATCAACATTCAATTCTTTTAAAACTATTTATAATGAAAAAACTCCTTACAAATTTTTCTGCCCTTGTTGTGGTGTGCATGTTTGCGCATAGCACGCACGGGCAAATTTCATTGGGAGCGAAGACCGGAGTAAACCTCAACGACTTTCGCCAACCCGGAACAACCATGGGAGTCAATTTCGGAATTTATGGATCGTACCAGGTCAACCCTTTCCTCACTGTCAAACTAGAACCCCACTATTCACAGGAAGGAGGAGGAAGGCCGGACTACACTCGATATTATAACGAGATCTCGGACAATCTTCATTCGGTTCATTTTATCAACCCGAGCGTCCGTTTTCACAATCTGCAAATTCCACTCCTGGTCGAGGTTACGTTGCCGGAACTGACAGATCAAACCATCGTGCCAACACTAATTGTTGGAGCGAGCTATGCGATGGCCTTGTCAACCTTTGAGCAGCACACCAAACGCTACAACTTTTTCAACGCATCAGATTACGATGATGAATTGATCGTGGATGTTGCTTACCTGCGCGAAAACGTGATCGACAACTACTCCCGCAACCAGTGGAGCTTGTGGTTTGGCATGGGTATGAAGGTAAGAACCGGTGACCGCACATTCGGTTTCGATGTGCGCTACCGCCATGGGCTCAACAACCTCAACCGCCTTCGCTTTGTATCACCGCAAACCTATGATTACGCAGGAGGAGGTTACTCAGGGGTACCCGGCACCGGTGGAAACCTTTATTCCTCGAGCCTCTCGCTCAATTTCTCAATGTCAATTATGAATTTCTAAAACCAACTCACAACAATGAAACGATTACTAATTTTTGGATTGATGGCCGCGATTACCTCGCTGGCCATACTCTCATGTAAAGACGATTTTAACGAAGAAGATTTTTTGCAAAAGCAGGCTGACCTGAAATTGCGCCAAGACTCTGTTAACCGCAGACGGGATAAGGCATTGCTTGATACGCTCAGCAAAGAAGCAGTACAGGAATGGATAGCTGCAACAAACGAATCCGGAGACCTTATGGCCGTAACCCTGATGGTAAGAGAAAACGGTGTACCTGTTCAGGGCGTTTCCGTTAGCCTGACCTCCAGCACACCAAACGAGATTAGTTCTGGAAGGACGAAGGCAATTCAAACAGGTGTAACCGATGTATCCG
>DASWTP010000189.1:0-28738 GCA_036402075.1 Chryseosolibacter sp.
CGTAGTAGGAAATATATCGTCCGTGAAGAATGTTTTTCACGGTGTCTTTAACCTGGTAGACTTCTTTAATATTTTTTTTCGCCTTGTCGTGAAAGGTTTGGCGGGTGAAACTCTGGCTAAGCGCCTGCGAGCAAGCGACAAATGCGAAGAGCAAAGTCGTGGCAACAGTTGGGTATGTTCTCCTCCAGGCTGGCATACACCAAAGTTACGCAAACGGTTGGAATTTCAGGGCTGAGCGTTAGATTGTGCCTGCAATTGTTTCTTTATAGCGGCAGATCCCCACTCCTCTTTTTCTTTGGCCGTCCATAACTCAGGAAAGAACATTCTACGCTGAAAACGCGGTGGCAGGTATTTTTGCCAGTTTGTACCGCCTGTAGCTTTAATGTCTTCAGGATCTTTTTTCAGATACGTCCCTGCAGATTTCATGTGAGCGAGAGGCCAAAAAACATTTACAAGCGTGTCATATTCTTTCAGCTTCTCAACAATTTCATTCTTACGCGCGCTGTTTGAAAAATTCTTCAGAAAGATCTGGTGAAGATTGTTGTCTTTATACTTTATGGCCGCTTCGCGAAAAGCATTCATGTACTTGTTCTCGAATTGAATGAGCGTAAGCGTTTTTTTTCCTGTGGCAAAATCGGTTGCTCCAAACTTCCAATAGATCTGGTCGAGCATTTGATCGAGCGTTCCACCTCGTAGCTTTTCTCGTTCGTCTTGAGAAACAAGATTGATCAGGTCGGTAGAGGCGAACTCGATGAAACGGTATTGAGCCGACTGAAATCCGCTTGCCGGAAGCAAAGCCATCCTGAATTTCAGGAACTGCTCTTTCTCCATCCCATTCACCATGATCTCAAAAGAATTTTCCAGGTTACGGAAGTAGCGAATCATCCGATCGAGACGTTCAATGAAAAATTTCTCGTCAATGTTCGGCCGTGTGGTGATCTGTTCGATTTCCAGTAACACCAATTTAAAGTACAGTTCGGTGATCTGATGATAAATGATAAAAACCTTTTCGTCAGGAAAACTCGTTTCCGGATTTTGAAGACTTAGCAGCGTGTCCAGGTGAATGTAATCCCAATAGGTGATGTAATCGGAATACAAAAGCCCGTCCAGGTACGAGGAAAGGTCCTGGCCCATGTAGTCATATTTTGCCTGAAGCTTCTTCAGCTGATTGATGAGATTTTCGTCTACAGGACCGTCCGCCATCGTTTGAAATGATTTGTTTGTGTAAATTTGCCCGAAGATAATCGAATAATCAAAATACTATGCCGAATCACAACGGAACACCCGAAACCAAGTCCAGAAAGTCAATGAAGCAGGATAGTTTCGAACATCCTGATTTCTATGCAATTGACGATCTATTGACGGAGGAACACAAGCTGATTCGCAGCAGTATTCGGGATTTCGTTAAGCGCGAAATTTCACCAAACATTGAAGATTGGGCGCAGCGGGCACATTTTCCGTTCGAAATGGTGAAGAAGTTTGGCGATATCGGGGCGTTTGGTCCTACCATCCCTGCGCAATATGGTGGCGGTGGCCTGGATTATATTTCATACGGCCTTATCATGCAGGAGATTGAGCGCGGGGATTCAGGCATGCGTTCTACGGCATCGGTTCAAGGATCGCTCGTAATGTACCCGATCTACAAATTCGGTAATGAAGAGCAACGCAAAAAATACCTTCCAAAGCTCGCTTCCGGGGAGTGGCTGGGCTGCTTTGGCCTGACCGAGCCTGATCATGGATCTAATCCTTCAGGCATGGTGACGAACTTCAAAGATATGGGCGACCATTACCTGTTGAATGGTGCCAAAATGTGGATCTCAAACTCACCGAAAGCGCAAGTGGCGGTGGTGTGGGCGAAGAACGAAAAAGGTCGCATTCACGGCCTTATTGTGGAGCGCGGCATGGAAGGATTCTCAACTCCTGAAACGCATGGAAAATGGTCGCTGAGAGCAAGCACTACCGGTGAATTGGTTTTCGACAATGTAAAAGTTCCTAAGGAAAACCTGCTTCCCGGGAAAGATGGCTTAGGTGCACCGCTGATGTGCCTTGACTCGGCACGCTATGGCATTGCGTGGGGCGCGATCGGTGCAGCCATGGATTGTTATGATTCGGCAAGGCGTTATGCTATGGAACGTATTCAGTTCAGCAAGCCCATTGCATCGTTCCAACTCGTGCAAAAGAAACTTGCAGAGATGCTGACCGAAATCACCAAAGCACAGCTGGTAAACTGGCGACTCGGTGTATTGATGAACGAAGGTAAAGGCACTACCCAGCAGATCTCAATGGCCAAGCGCAACAGCGTTCAGGTTGCCCTTGAAATTGCCCGCGAGGCGCGGCAGATTCACGGTGGTATGGGGATCACGGGTGAATATCCGATCATGCGCCACATGATGAATCTGGAATCTGTGGTCACCTATGAGGGAACACATGATATCCACTTGTTGATCTTGGGAAACCACATTACCGGAATTCCAGCATTTTCTTAGTGGACTTTTTTGATTAGCGTCTTCCTGAGCAAGGCCGATGCGTGGGACTTGCGAGCGAAGGGTCCCCTCGATCAGAGGAACAAAAAGACCGTCACGCAGCAAGCGCATGTTTCGGCCTCGTGTGCTCATTTCATACTTACCTGGGAAGCACCTCAACTAATGACCAGTGACTAATGACCAGTGACTAATGACTAGTACCTAATCAACATACGCAGTAAACGTAACGCGCTGCACGGGGTTTTTCGGGTCGTTGGAATAGATGGTAACCGCTTTTTGTTGCGTTCCGCTGCGATCCTGAGCAGCAAACGCAATTTTCACCGTAGTGTTGTCACCAGGTTTTAATGTTTTCTTTGCTGCTGAAGCCGTAATGCAGGTACAATTACCCTGGATTGACTTTAAACTCAACTCCTTTTTTCCAGTATTTGTAACAGTTACTTCTTTCACAACCATGGCGTTGGGTTTCAGTCTGCCAAAGTCAAATGAATAGTCAGCGATGCGCATTTGAGGAGCTTTCGCGAGATCATCAGCAGACATGTCGCCAAAGTAATCTTCAAGCGTAGCATAAACGGAAAATGATTTGACCGGATTGGTTTCATCGTCTGTATGAATTTCAACATTGTCTGACTGGAATCCGTATTGGTTTTTCAGCTTGCCATTATAGCTGATGCGAACTTTGCCTTTGCCGCCAGGTGCAATGGTCTTGGGCTCGGCCTCTACCTTAATGTATTTTGGAGAAACAAATGTACCGGTGAATGTCAACGGTTTTGTACCTGCATTCATGATCGCAAAATCACGAACGATATATTCGTCTTTAATCAGCACTTTGCCCATGTTGAATGAAGAACTCTTTAAACGAAGGTTTCCATTCACAATTCCAAAATCAGTCTCATTTGGTTTTGCATCCGTGCTCACCTGACCCTTGATCTGAAGGATGATCGGGTTCGGTTCAAAATCAGTGGTAACAGTTAAAGACTTGTTAAAATAGCCAGGGCGTCCTTTCGGGTTATAGCTTGCCTGGATAAAGCCGGTTTTCCCGGGCTGAACAATATCCTTCGTCCAATCAGGTGTGGTACAGCCACAGGAAGCCTGCACCGTGAGGATCTTAATTGGCCGGTTGCTGCTGTTAGTAAAAACAAACTCGTGGGTGACCGGTCCCCCCTCTTCCGCTACAGTTCCAAAGTCGAACGACTCTTCTTTAAACAGAAGCGCCTTAGGCTGCTGGGCAAACGTCCACGTAGAAACTATGAAAAACAGGAATACAAGCGCCTTGTTCATGGATTTGGTAAAAAATTTGAGTTACAAAATTAACGAAAACTTGCCGCAATTAATTTCATGGTGGCGGGCAAATCACGTCATTTTGTTTTCTTTGTGGTTCTATGGCAAGAATTTTAACCGGAATACAGAGTAGTGGCAAACCGCACCTCGGCAACCTTTTAGGGGCGATCATTCCTGCGATTCGGCTGTCGAAACAACCCGGCAACGATTCGTTTTTCTTTATTGCAGATCTGCACTCACTCACCACGATCAAAGATGCGAAGACCCGCGAAGACAATGTTCGGGCGGTAGCAGCAGCCTGGCTGGCTTTTGGGTTCGACATTGACAAAAACTATTTGTACCGTCAATCGAGGATTCCAGAGGTGTGCGAACTCACCTGGTATCTGAACTGCTTTACTCCATTCCCGATGCTGGCGAATGCCCACTCGTTTAAAGATAAGTCAGAAAAACTCGCGGATGTCAATGCAGGACTCTTCACTTACCCGGTTTTAATGACTGCCGATATTATCTTATACGATGCGAACTTCGTGCCCGTAGGAAAAGACCAGCGGCAGCACCTGGAGATTGCGCGCGACATTGCCACAGCGTTCAACAATCAGTATGGAGAAACGTTTGTCATACCAGAGCCAAAAATTTCCGAGGATGTGATGACCATTCCGGGCACAGATGGGCAAAAAATGAGCAAGTCATATGGCAACATCATCGATATTTTCCTTCCTGAGAAAGAGCTCCGGAAACAAGTGATGTCGATCGTGACCGACAGCACACCCATGGAGGCACCGAAAGATCCAGACAAGGATAACGTTTACGCCATTTACAGCTTGCTCGCAACTGACGAGCAGAAGACCCAACTTCGAAATAAGTACCTGGCTGGCAATTTTGGTTATGGCCACGCTAAGCAGGAGCTGTACGAACTCATCTTAGCAAAATTCAAAGCGGAACGCGAAGCCTTTAGTTTCTATTATGGCAATCCCACAGAGCTTGACAAAAAACTTGAGCAAGGCGAAGCAAAAGCGAGGGTGATTGCGAATGAAGTGTTGGGAAGAGTGCGGAAGAAAATCGGTTACCGGTAGTCGGTCCGCAAGTTCCAGGTTACAAGCTGCAAGAGGCAAGTTTCATGGCACCAGTCTCAGGTTAAATTCATCTCACAAAGATGAAATAATCAAATCATGGTACATGCTACATGTAACTTGTAACCTGTCACGGTGCATTAGAAAGAGTGCGGCTATTTCGCTGTCCACATAACTTCCTGCTTATCCTTCCCCACCGCCAGCACGATACGGGTTGGGGCTGGAGCAAGAATCAGCTTGGTATCTTTTCCTGCAAGTTTGTCCACTTCCACAGGCACGCCTTTGCCCAGATAGGCAATTGGCATGAGCACATCGTTGTCAGGGCACACATTGTCATGAACGCTTTGCAGAGCTTCCTCGAGGTACTCGCCATACTCCTCCTGAAAATCGTCTTCAAGGTCATGAAGGGCCTCCTCAAGATCATCATACTTTGGGTTATTGTAGTCGATCTTGCTTAGTTCTTCACGCTTTTTAAGGATTTCTAAAAGAGCTTTGTCGAGTGCTTTTACGTCCATATGTGCATTTTTTTGTAAATATTACAGAATTCAATGAATTACAAAACAGGAGTTTTCGCCATTCCGGAAAAAAATCACCAAAGGCGCCCCTGACGGCTAAAGCGGCAGGTATAAAATTTTGTTCCAGCCTTGAAAATTGAGGATGCGAAAAATTTAAATTCATCAAACCATGATTCGCAGAACTTCCTACCTAACGCTACAAACATTGGAAGGCAAACGTTAATTTTGAAACATAATTAATGCTTATGAAAGAAGATTTTCTGCCGATCAATGGCACCGATCATATCGAATTTTATGTAGGTAACGCAAAACAGTCAGCTCTTTTCTATCAGCACTGCATGGGTTTCGAACTCGTGGCTTATGCCGGACCGGAGACAGGCGTTCGCGATCGTGCTTCGTATGTCCTTCAGCAGAACAAAATCCGTTTTGTTTTGACCACGTCTATTCAGAAGGATACGCCAATCGCAGCGCATGTGGCAAAACACGGTGACGGAGTGAAAGTGCTCGCGCTCTGGGTTGACGATGCCCGGAAATCTTTTTACGAAACTACGTCACGTGGCGCGGAGTCTGCCGGTGAGCCACAGGTTATTAAGGATGAATTTGGAGAAGTGGTGGTAGCCTCGATCAAAACCTACGGTGAGACAATTCACACGTTCGTGGAAAGAAAAAACTATAAAGGCATTTTCCTTCCCGGATATCAGCCTCGCAAGAACGGGCTCAAAGTGGAGCCAATCGGCCTGAAGCACGTAGACCACTGTGTTGGCAACGTAGAGCTTGGAAAGATGAACGAGTGGGTAAGCTTTTACGAAAAAGTTATGGGCTTCAGTTTGCTCGTCACGTTTGATGACAACGACATCTCAACAGAATACAGCGCCCTGATGTCGAAAGTAGTATCGAATGGAAACGGGTACATCAAATTTCCGATCAATGAGCCTGCAGAAGGGAAGAAAAAGTCGCAGATCGAAGAGTACCTCGACTTCTACCACGGCCCGGGCGTTCAGCACATCGCAATCGCCACAGATGACATTGTAAGAACTGTAAGTGAACTGCGAAGGCGTGGCATGGAATTTTTATATGTACCAGACACCTATTATGAAGATATCCTTGAACGTGTTGGCAAGATTGACGAAGACCTCAAGGAACTGAAAAAACTGAATATCCTGATCGACCGCGATGAAGAAGGTTATCTCCTGCAAATATTCACAAAGCCTGTACAGGACAGGCCAACCGTATTTTTCGAGATTATCGAGCGCAATGGAGCAAAATCATTTGGAAAAGGGAATTTCAAAGCGTTGTTTGAATCAATTGAACGCGAACAAGCGCTTCGCGGCAACTTGTAGTGATCTATAACTTTTAACTAAGCCGGGTCAGGTTGACCTGGCTTTTTTTATTTTTGCAATCTAATAACATTTAAAGCAATGGCTGAATTACTGGAACAGGTGCAAACCAAAGCAAACTCGTGGCTTAGCAGTCCTGTGATCGATGACAAAACGAAAGACCTGGTAAAGTCTCTCCTCGCAAAACAGGATTCAAAAGACCTGATTGACAGCTTCTACAAGGACCTGGAATTTGGAACGGGTGGCCTGCGTGGTGTCATGGGCGCAGGCTCTAACTGCATGAACCAATACACCGTGGGTGTTGCAACGCAGGGCATGGCGAATTATTTGTTGCAGACGTTCCCCGGAAAAAAAATTCAGGTTGCCATTGCGCATGACAGCCGCAACAACAGCAGATTCTTCGCGGAAGTTACCGCCAACGTATTTTCCGCCAACGGAATTCATGTTCATTTGTTTTCTGAACTCAGACCGACTCCCCTGCTGTCTTTTGCCATCCGGTATCTGAAGTGTCAGTCGGGCGTTGTCATTACCGCATCGCACAATCCAAAAGAGTACAACGGCTACAAGGCGTACTGGAACGATGGTGCGCAGGTGGTTCCTCCGCATGATAAGAATGTGATCGCAGAAGTAAACAAGATCACGTCATTCGAACAGGTGAAGTTCACACCGAAGCCGGAGCTGATCCACACGATCGGCCCGGAGGTGGAAGCTGCGTACTATGAAGAAGTGAAAAAACTTATTCCGAATAAAGAAACCATCGCCAAACATAAGAACATACCGTTGGTCTATTCGAGCATACATGGCGCGGGCATCACCATGGTACCAGAATGTTTGAAGCAAATAGGGTTCACCAACGTGCAGGTGGTTGAGGAACAACGAAAACCTGACGGAAATTTCCCGACCGTTCATTCGCCAAACCCGGAGGAACAGTCCGCAATGGAACTTGTGATCAAAAAAGGAAAGGAAGTGGGCGCCACCATGGTGATGGCTACCGATCCTGACACTGACCGCGTTGGCATTGGTGTTAAAAAATCAAATGGCGAGTTCATTCTCCTGAATGGAAACCAGGCGTTCAGCCTGATGATGTACTTCATCATGAAGAATTTAAGAGCAACCAATAACGCATACATTGCAAAGACGATTGTCACATCTGAGCTTGTTGACGTCATGGCCGATAGACTGGGCGTTGAATGTTACAATACATTGACCGGCTTCAAATACATTGCGGAATTGATGGGTAAGCTTGAAGGTAAGAAGACATTTGTGGCGGCTGGTGAAGAAAGCTACGGCTACATGGTTGGCGATTTTGTACGCGACAAAGACGCTGTATCAGCATGTGCATTTTTTGCTGCGATGGCCGCAGAAGCTACCGAGCAGAAAAAATCGATGTACGATTGGCTGATCGACATGTATGTGGAATTCGGATTCTACAAAGAAGGGTTGTTGAACCTGGTGCGGAAAGGGCAGCAGGGTGAACAGGAAATAAAGGCAATGATGGAAAAATTCAGAAACAATCCACCAGCCGAGATTACAGGTTCGCGCGTGGTAAGGCTTCTGGACTACAAATCGCTGAAAGAGAAAAATCTCCTAACAGGAAAAGAATCAACACTGGATTTCCCGAAGTCGGATGTGCTGCAGTTCTACCTCGAAAACGGAACAAAGGTTTCCGTGCGGCCATCGGGCACGGAGCCAAAGATCAAGTTTTACATCAGCGTGAATACGAAGCTGGCTTCTGCAAAAGACTTCGAAAAAGTAAACGCTGAGCTTGATCAGAAGGTGAAAGCTATTGAATCGTACCTCCTGAACGCGTGATATGGAAAACGTTCTCGTCCATTCGTTCATATTTCTCTTCGAGCGCGATCTTGAAAAACTTCGAAAGGAGATCGAGCAATATCGTGACGACAAACTTTTATGGCAGACTGCCGGGCAGATCGCAAATCCGCCCGGTAATCTTTGCCTGCACCTGTGCGGTAACCTCCAGAATTACATAGGGACAATTCTCGGCAACACCGGCTACGTTCGCAACAGGCCATATGAATTCTCCGCCCGGGGTCTCTCGCGCAACGAACTGCTTGAAGAAATCGCGCGAACAAAGACATCTGTAGTTTCTACGTTAAAGCAACTGGACGATGCTGCTCTTCACAAGCCCTACCCTGAAGATGTGTTAGGATACCCAATGACCACAGTGTTCTTCTTAAATCACCTGTTCGGGCATTTCGGGTACCACCTTGGGCAAATCAACTATCACCGCAGGATGATCGGTGCTGTAACTCAATAGTGCGCTTTAGAATAATATTCCTATTTTAGCAGCTTACAAAAATTCTTTGGAAGCCCTAAACGCATTTCTTTCGGACACAGCATCCTTGATTTGGTGGCCAGTCCTTTTTCTAATAATCGGTGGTGGATTATACTTCCTCTTTTATTCAGGCTTTATCCAATACAAATACTTCGGCCACGCGGTTAATGTTCTGCGGGGAAAGTATGATGATCCGAATGCCCCAGGCCAGATATCCTCCTACCGTGCGCTGTCAACTGCACTTGCTTCAACCGTGGGGATCGGCAATCTCTCGGGCGTTGCCGCTGCGATCGCGATGGGCGGCCCGGGCGCGCTCTTCTGGATGTGGGTTACTTCAATCATCGGGATGTCAACAAATTTTTTCACCAGCGCGCTTTCAAGTATGTACAGAGGCAAAGACTCTGAAGGAGAAGTTCAGGGCGGCCCAATGTACGTGATTCGTGAAGTGCTCGGAAAAAGCTGGCAACCCTTGGCAGTCCTGTTTTGTGTTTGCACGATGGTGGGATCACTTCCAATCTTCCAGGCCAACCAGTTGACTCAGGCCCTTGTTGACATCGGCCTCAAGCCGAACGGAATTGAAGAATCCTTTATCACGATCGGTAGCACATCGATCAGTATCACGAAAGTGCTTATTGGCTTTGGCATTGCCGTACTGTCCTCTCTTGTAATTGTTGGCGGAATTAAACGTATTGGAACCTGGGCCGGTGCGATGGTGCCGCTGATGATCGTTCTGCATTTTGTATCGGTGGTGGTGATTCTCGTAATGTTCGCGGACCGGATCCCCTATTACATCAAGCTGGTGTTCACCGATGCGTTTTCGGCAAGTCATTACCATGGTGATCCGTTTATGGGTGGTGTTGTTGGAGGAATCATCATGCTGGGCGTGAGAAGAGCCACATTTTCAAACGAGGCCGGAATCGGTACAGCCCCGATGGCAATGGGCGCTGCGAAGAGTAATGAGCCCATCCAGGAAGGATTGCTGTCGATGCTGAGTCCTGTGATCGACACCATTATCTCATGCTCCATGACCGCCTTTGCCATTCTTGTGACCGATGCATGGCTTGTTCCTAAAGCAACTGGAATCACATTAACGTCTCTTGCCTATAAGGCCGCATTGCCGGTGGGTGGAGACTATGTGCTTCTCTTATGTACGTTCATTTTTGCCATCAGCGCCTTGTTCTCTTATTCCTATTATGGACGCAAGGCACTCACATTCCTGATCGGATATAAACGAAGTGTTTGGTACGATTACTTTTATCTGTCGACCATCATCCTCGGAGCGATCGCTTCCATGGACCTTGTTTTAAATCTGATCGACATTGCTTTTGCGCTGATGGCCATTCCAACAATGCTATCGGGATTGAAGCTCGCTCCTAAAGTCATGCAGGAGGCGAGAGCGTACTTCGCGAAATTAAAGGCAAACCGCTAAGGGCGCCAAGGAGCCGCCAAGCACGCAACGAATGCTTCCTTGATTATTTCTTCGCGACCGTTGCGCCTTCTCCCGATGCGAGACGCTCGGGATCTGCGACTTGCGTCCGTTGCCGTTAACTGGATTCAATCCCAACGACCCACCCCTTTTGAAAGACTATACTTTCCCGCTCCTGCAAAGAAAACTGCGACAGCTGTCATCATATAAAAAATATTGAGTTCGATCATCCAGCCACCGAAGTCGTTTCGCATAAACATAATGTCGGTGTGGGCAATCAGGATGGAAAGGAGCATGTTGAACGCTACGATCAGGGCTGCAATTCGTGTTTTATATCCCACGATCATGAACAGAGGCGCAACAACCTCCCCCACCAGGTTTCCGTACGAAATGAATTCGGGCAAGCCTGCATTTCGAACCATATCCTTAATGTGCTGAATGCCGTGAATAAGGCTATTCGAACCATGCATGATGAGTAAGCCAGCACACGTTACACGAACGATAAGTTTTGCAAGGTCCTCGTTGTGGAATTTTGCCATCAGGCTGCAGTTTGCTTTTCCTCTTTTAATGGATAGTCAAACAGTCCATGCTCTTTGATTGCCTCCTCTACCTTGTGCGGAACAAACTTTTCCCAGCCAGCCTCGCCTTTGCGGATCATGGCGAGCACGTTGTCGGAAATGATATGCAAGTTCTTCACGTTTGCATCGCTGATGTCTTCCAACTTATTGTTCTCCATCAGGTAGCGGAACAGGCTTTTTAAATGCTTCGGCAGTTCTTCTTCGAAATGCTTCAAGGTAAACAACGAGCCGTCCTTGCGAATAGCCGGATAGATGTAGAGCTTTACATTGCTGCCGAAAAGTGAGGCGAAGCATTCCAGGATTCCTCCACGGAGGTTCTCATACGTCTTTTCTTCAAATACCTTTTGCAAGGCATAAATTCCCATTGTGATACCGATCTTTTTTCCACGCGTGATCCGCGAAAGATAGTCCACCAGGCGATAGTGTTCGAAGTAGTTCGAGATGAGCACGTTTTGTCCGAGTGAGCAGATAATGTCCGCGCGGTGGAGAAAATCCTTTTCGTCAATCTTCCCGTCAGGGCTCAAATCGTTTAAGGTAAGTTCAGAAACCAGTACGATCTTCGAGCGATCCACATCGGTTTCGTGTTTGAAATGTCTGCGTGATGTAAGCAGCATATCAACATTTACGTGGGTAACCGGTCTGAATCTTCCACGCAGAACAAGAACGTTCTTTTTGTAAAGCTCATCGGATGGCTGCATGACATTTCCTGCTGGACCAAACATTGCGGCTTTGGTCAATCCATTCTTCACAAGCTTGAGTGCCATCAGGCGATTATCGACATGTTTAAAATCGGGACCCGAGATCCGGAACATGTCGATCTCGATCCTGCGTTGGGTCAATCCATCAAGCAGAGACATCAGCAGTTCTTCCGGGTCGCTCACGAACATACAACCATAAATCATATTCACGCCCACCACACCTAGTGCGACCTGTTGTTGAAGCGGATCGTTGTCGTGCATCTTCACGTGAATAACACACTCATTCGGTTCCGTCTTAGGGTTAAGCTGGAAACGAAGTCCGAGCCATCCGTGCCCCTGATTTGTGCGTTCGTAGTTGAGAATTTCGACCGTGTCTGCGAAAGCAAAAAACCGGGTTGTTTCAATGCGGTGCGGCAGACGCTCTGGAAGCAATACATATTCGTGGTCGAGCATGCCGGTCAGGCGGTCTTCGCAAACATAGCGGTCGCAAACACCGTAGATGGCGTCACTGAACTTCATATCATACGCGGAGATCGTTTTTGCAACCGTTCCTGATGCCCCTCCGACTTTAAAGAAGTTAGCCGCTACCTCCTGGCCTGCTCCGATTTCTGCGAACGACCCGTAAATAGCTTTACTTAAATTGATCCGAAGCGCTTTTTCCTGAGTCGTTAATTTCCTGAATTCGTCCATAGACCCTACCCCTGATAATTGCTGTTAAGTTATGAATTTGGGCGTATTTAGCCGCCTGACTTTTGTGAAAAAAAGGGTTCCAGCATACATACGCGCAGAACCATACCTATTAAACTCGTTTTTGATGATAATGGTTTAACGACTACTTTGTGAACGCAATTTTATGAGCAACAGAGGAAATTTTTCCGGCAGAGTAGGTTTTATCCTTGCTGCAGCCGGGTCGGCCGTAGGCCTTGGTAATATTTGGCGATTTCCTTACCTGGCGGGACAAAATGGGGGTGCTGCGTTTCTGTTTTTTTATCTCATCTGCGTTTTTTTATTGTGTTATCCGGTGCTGGTCGGTGAAATTGCTATCGGTCGCGCCAGTGGAACAAATGCTTTTGGAGCGTATCTGAAATTAGGTGGGAAACGCTGGAGTATATTGGGAATGTTTGGAATTTTTGTCGCCATCTTTATTCTTTCATTCTACAATGTAGTAGCGGGGTGGGCGTTTGGATATTTTTTGAACATCTCATTTGGTGACTTATTACTCGAGAAAGACTTCGGTAGCTTTTTCGGCTACTTTGTAAACGATATTATAAATCTATCGAGCGCGAAAGGTCTGGCGAATTCTAATTTGATCTTCTCTCTTTTGTTCATGGTAGCAACTGCGTTCATCGTGTCGCGAGGAATTCAAAAGGGAATAGAGTCAGCAAATAAGATTATGATGCCATCACTATACATCATTCTCATATTGTTGATTGGCTATAGTCTCACATTACCCAACGCCATGGCTGGAGTCCGCTTTTATCTATTACCGGATTTTTCGGAAATGAACGCACAAACGGTTTTTGACGGCTTGCGGCAGGCGTTTTTTTCGCTATCACTCGGCTTAGGCGGCTTGATCACCTACGGATCGTACTTAAAGAAAAATGAAAACATTCCGGCCGCTGCTGGCGTGATCGCACTCGCAGACACCTCCGTTGCGTTTCTGGCAGGGCTCATGGTTTTCCCATTGGTATTCTCGCAAAATCTTTCGCCAGCCCAAGGTCCTCCCCTTGTGTTCATGGTCTTACCAAGCGTGTTCCAGGAGATGGGGCCAATACTGGGGAGGTTGGTGGGAGGGTCTTTTTTTCTGCTTCTTTGCTTTGCCGCATTAACTTCCACTATTTCTCTTCTTGAAGTTCCGGTGGCGTACCTGGTGGATCAAAAACGGTTCTCACGCAAAAAGGCTGTGTGGTTTTTAGCAATTGCCGTTTTTATTCTCGGCCTACCCAGCATGATGAGCCAGGGAATGGTTCCTGCACTAAATCAAATTTCATTCTACCAGGGGCGCGACTTCCTCACTTTGATTGCCGACCTGTCGGATATAAGTCTCACCGTTGGAGGCTGCCTGATGTGTTACTTTATCGGCTATCGATGGAGAATCGAGAATTTCAATGCCGAACTGGCCCTGGGTAATTCTAGTTTTACGAGTTCATTCTTAAAAGGCTATCTGAACGTTACGATCAAATACGTTTGCCCAATCCTACTCGGAATCATGTCGATATTGATCATCATTGATAAGTTCTGGGGACTGTGAGGAAGGTGTTAAGGTGTTAGGTGTCGGACCGATGACATGCAGGACTAAGGATGCGAACCATACCTCTGAGACGTAAACATTAACACATTAACACATTAACACATAACTACTTCGCCACAAACTTCTGCTGCGCTTCTTCTTTTATTTCGCGCCATTCATCTGATGGCGGTGGTGTGCCTTTCTCAAATACTTTAAAAAGCCATTTTACCATATCTTTTTTGAAACCGAATTTCTTAACGGTTTCCTCCAGGAACTCAATTTCCTGTTTATCGACCACATCATCGGCATAAATCATCAGAAGCAGATCATACAAAACATTCATCTTGTCGTTATGATTGTCGGGCACGTTGACTTTATGCTTCTCCTTGCTTTCGATTATTTCTTTGACCTGGCGTTCTTTCAGGCCATAGCGCTTGCCGATCTTGTACAGCAATTTGATTTCTTTATCATGCACGGTGCCATCGATCTTCGAGAGGGCCAGAAGATTTTTGATGTGGTTCTTCTTGTATGACAAATACTGATGTTCAAAAAAACCGATCATAATCTGGGGGATTTCGTATTCGGATACTAAATAAACGAACAATTCGTCTAGTAACCAAACCTGGGGAAGAAGCAGGCAGTAGGCAAAAATTCAGTAGGCAATGCAGCCAGGTAAATTGCACAGCTGGTTAGCCATGAACAAATTGCCAATGGCTTGAAGAATATATCTACAGGGCTTTGCCTACTGGCCGTTGCCTATTGCCAACCCTTCCCCCTACTCTACCCAATCAGCGATGAATAGGTTGGTATTCCGGGTGCCACCGTTGTTGCGGTTGGATGAGAATACAAGTTTCTTTCCGTCAGGTGAAAACATCGGGAAGGAGTCGAAGACGCCATCGTAAGTAACCTGTTCGAGGCCGGAGCCGTCTTGGTTCATCATGAAAATGTTGAATTGAAAACCGCGGGCTGCCTTGTGGTTAGACGAGAATAAAATTTTCTTTCCAGAAGGATGGTAGAACGGTGCCCAGTTTGCTTTGCCCAGGTTGGTGATTTGTTTGAGGTCCGATCCGTCAGCATTGCAGGTAAAAATTTCCATTGCCGTTGGTGCCACGAGGCCTTTTTCAAGGTAATCCTGGTATTCTTTCTTCTCCTCATCAGTTTTAGGACGGGAAGCTCTGAAAACAATTTTCGATCCGTCTGGTGAAAAGAATGCGCCACCATCGTAGCCAAGTTCGTTCGTGATCTGCTTCACATTCGAACCATCGATATTCATGGTATAAAGGTCGAGGTCTCCATTGCGCGTAGATGTAAACACAATTTTATCGCCCTTGGGTGAAACGGTAGCCTCTGCATCATAGCCTTTCACATTTGTGAGCTGCTTCCTTATTTTTCCTTTGAGGTCAGCAACGAAAATGTCGTAGCTATCAAACACAGACCAGAGATATTTTCCGCCCGGCACACGCTCAGGCTCTTTCGGACATTCCGGTCCACCAAGATGCGTTGAAGCGTAAACAATTGTCTTATCACCGGGAAGAAAGTATGAACAGGTTGTTCTGCCCTCCCCTGTGCTCAGCAGTTGAGGTTTCTTGTTTTTCAGATCAGCATCGATGGGTGTATAGAAAATCTGATCACACTTCAATCCCCATGCGGGGTTGTTTGACTGGAAGACAAGCTTCTTGCTGTCGAAACTCCAGTAGGCTTCTGCGTTATCGCCACCAAAGGTTAACTGCTTTACATTAGCCAGGTGTTTTTCCTGCGGGTAGGCAGGCGATTGGTCTTGAGCTACAGAAATTTCAAAAAGAAAAAAAGCAAAAATCAAACAAAATAGTCTGGCCATTAGTGTGTGGGGTTTCGGTCTAATTATGCTGCTACAGATTTCGTAGCAGCTTCCTGTTCCTTGAGCGCGCGTCTCAGGATTTTACCAACGTTTGTTTTGGGAAGCTCCGTTCTGAATTCGACATGCTTGGGAACTTTGTAGTTCGTCAAATTTTCATGACAATATTTCAATAGCTCCTGTTCGGTGAGGCTTTGGTCTTTCTTCACCACGAATATTTTTATCACCTCTCCCGAGCGTGAATCCGGTACACCGATCGCAGCAACTTCCAAAACCTTAGGATGGGCAGCAACGACATTCTCAACTTCATTTGGAAACACGTTGAAGCCTGACACCTTGATCATATCTTTCTTCCGATCGACAATCTTGAAGAATCCATCTTTGTCCATGAGGCCAATATCGCCTGTGCGGAACCAGCCCCCTTCAAAAAATACGCCTGCGTTGTCAGAATTCCAGTATCCTCGCATCACCTGAGGACCTCGTGCACAAATCTCGCCCGTCTCGCCTTGTGCGAGTTGATTTCCATTATCATCGAAAATTGCAACTTCCGTGCTCGGCATTGGAATACCGATCGTTCCTTGTTTATGCTGGCCGTCAAGCGGATTGCAACAGAGTACGGGAGAAGTTTCACTCAATCCGTAGCCTTCAATCAGAGGTGTTCCGGTAACTTCTTTCCACTTCTTTGCCACCACATCCTGTACGGCCATCGCACCGGCCACCGCACCACGCAAATGACTAAAATCCAGTTTATGAAATTCTGGTCTGTTCAACAGTCCATTAAATAATGTATTCACCCCGGTGATAATTGAGAATTTATGCTTTCGCAATTCCTTGCAGAAGGCCGGCATGTCACGGGGATTGGTTATCATCACGTTTTTCACACCTGTGCTAAACATGAGAAGACCATTTACGGTCAAAGCGAAAATATGATACATTGGGATTGCGGTGATGATCAGGTCGTCACCTGTTGCACTCATGTACGGCTTAAACCAATGACGGATCATCGCGTTGTGCGCTACAAGATTCGCGTGTGAAAGCTGAGCTCCTTTTGAAACGCCAGTGGTACCGCCAGTGTATTGAAGAACGGCAAGATCCTCGATATCAACGTCCGGTTTTTTAAATGGAAGCGTTGAGCCCTTCTTCAACGCTTTGTTGAACGGAATGGCATTCGGCAGATTGTATGCCGGCACCATTTTCTTCACGTTCTTCACAACGAAATTTACGAGCGGGGCCTTCAATCCACCAAGCATGTCACCCAATTGCGTGATGATGACATGTTTGATCTTCGTGCTTGCTAAGATCTTCTCAAGATTAGAAGCAAAGTTTGCCACAATCACGATCGCAACTGCGCCTGAATCTTTGAATTGATGCTCCATCTCACGAGGCGTGTAGAGTGGATTTGTGTTTACAACAATCAACCCAGCCCGAAGCGCACCTAAAAAAGCAATCGGAAACTGGAGAAGATTAGGCATCTGAATAGCGATACGATCACCTTTTTGCAGTTTCAGCTCCTGCTGCAGGTAGGCGGCAAAATTTCTGGCGAGGTCGTCAACCTGCGCATAGGTTAACCGTGCCCCCATGTTCTCAAACGCTACTTTGTCTTTGTATTTCTTGCAGCTTTCATCGAAGATTTCGGTGACGGAATTGTATTCGTACAATTTAACTTCGTGTGGCGTACCCTGTGGATAGTGTTTGAACCATGGAAAATCTTGCATATGCAGTGAATTAAAAGCTCACTCCAAAGCAAACGATTGTTTGGCATTCAACCAAGAAAAAGTTGATCCGTTAATCCGTTGATTAGTTGATCCGTTGGTGCACAGATCAAAGTTTGCAGGTTAGAATTGAATTAGAATTGCTTTGGAGATGAGAAATGTAGTGACGATGTCTCTCCCGGCCTGCCCGCAGGGCATTTCGTCAGACTCCGGAGGAGTCCCCTGAATGTAAAACCCACCTTGAAGTCGATCCCTATCGCAACAAGGTGGGTAGCTCTAAATAACTCATTAACCTAAACTGAGCTTTAGCTGTAGGAGAAGGGGTCGAACCTTCATGGAGCGGTTAGGTGAACCTGATCCTGGTAGTTTAGTTTATCAGGAACAGGAGACTTTTTTCCGTGACCTCCACCCACGAGACCGGTGGGCATGTCTGCCAGTTTCATCATCCTACAATATGTTGTTGTTATCTAAGATGGCCGTCTGCCATTCAATGATCCCGATGCTCAATCCTTCGGATTTCGATCGGGATGAGATCAAGCTATGCTGTGATCTCAGCTGTAGAGGGAGGGGTCGAACCTCCACGAGGAAGTTAGCTACAGGACAGAAAAAGAACATTTAGTGGTCAATCCGTTATCCTGCGTTTATCCTTTGCTCCTCACCCCCGAGACAGGAGGGTATGTCTGCCAATTTCACCACCCTACAGTGTTAAAATTCCAATACTCAATAACCAAAAAACAAATTCGGTCTTAAAGTGACCAGGCGATTTCCCAGCTGGAAGTGCCCCGTTGTAGTGTTCCTTCCCTTGTCTGCCCGTCATCCCGAGTTTTCGAGGGACACCACCCTACAGTGTTAAAATTCCAATAATCAATAACCAAAAAACAAATTCGGTCTTAAAGGGACCAGGCGATTTCCCAGCTGGAAAAGCCCTTAGACTTCAAAATTTCAAATGTCAAATTTCAAATTATGTCTCCGAACACCCGTTTGGTGGTCTGTTGTAAATTCTTTAACAAAGTAACAAAAACGCTATACGTCCATGCAATAAAACATCATATTAATTGTACAATTTTTAAAATTTGTTGCTATTTTTGAATACTAAACAAAAACCAGATTACACTATGGCCGAAAATTTAAAAGTTGACAATGTCGACTTGAAGATTCTTGAGATTCTGATGCAGGACGCCAAAAAACCCTACACAGAAGTGGCAAAAAAGGCTTTCGTATCCGGAGGGACAGTACATGTAAGGATGAACAAGCTCGAAGAAGCGGGTATTGTTGAGAAGACAACGTTAAAGGTGAACTATGCCAAGCTGGGTTATGACATCACCGCTTTCATCGGAATCTTCTTGCAGAAAAGCGCGCTTTATGACCAGGTAATGGCCACCTTGAAAACCATCCCTGAGATCACCAACATCCATTATACCACAGGTAATTACAGCATGTTTGTAAAAATTCACTGCAAAGACACCAATCACTTGAAAATTGTGTTGCACGATAAAATCCAGCAAGTTGAAGGGATCGAGCGGACGGAAACCATGATTTCGTTGGAAGAAAGCCTTGACAGAAGCCTGAACCTGACATCATAGACTGATCTACACCGTTTTCGGAAACTTCCGGGACTATTTAAACACCGAAAAGAACCTAAAAATCAGGTTTTTGTTATAGATTTGTAGGTTAATTTAAAATTAGTCTAAATAGACTACGAATGAGTAAAGACAATCAGGTTTTAGAGGAATTAACATCCAAGGAATACGAACACGGTTGGACCACCAACTTTGAGACAGATTCTGCTCCTAAAGGCCTCAACGAGGACATTATCCGGTTCATTTCATCCAAGAAGAATGAACCTGAATGGCTGCTGGACTGGCGTTTAAAAGCCTACCGCCAGTGGACCAAAATGAAAGAGCCGAAATGGCCTAATGTCACCTATCCCGAAATCAATTACCAGGATGTCATCTATTACTCAGCTCCAAAACAAAGCGCGAAGGCGAAGAAACTTGAAGATGTTGATCCTGAATTGATCAAGACGTTTGAGAAACTCGGAATCAGTCTTACCGAGCAAAAGCGCCTTACCGGTGTTGCCGTGGATGCCGTGATTGACAGCGTTTCTGTCGCCACCACCTTTAAGGAAACGCTCGGTGAACTTGGAATCATTTTCTGCTCCTTTAGCGAAGCAGTTCAAAAGCACCCTGACCTCATCAAGAAATACATGGGTTCGGTAGTACCCGTTAACGATAACTATTTTGCAGCTCTTAACTCCGCGGTGTTTACGGATGGATCTTTTTGTTACATACCAAAAGGTGTTCGTTGCCCGATGGAGCTTTCTACCTACTTCCGCATCAACGCGGCCAATACAGGTCAGTTTGAACGAACGCTCATCGTTGCAGACGAGGGTTCCTATGTAAGTTACCTGGAAGGCTGTACAGCGCCTCAGCGTGACGAAAATCAATTACATGCAGCGGTAGTTGAGATCTACGCGATGAAGGATGCCACCGTAAAATATTCCACGGTGCAGAACTGGTATCCCGGTGACAAAGAGGGCAAGGGCGGAATCTACAACTTCGTAACGAAGCGTGGACTCTGTTTTGGTGATAATTCGAAGATCAGCTGGACGCAGGTCGAAACCGGCTCTGCCATCACATGGAAGTATCCGTCTTGCGTTTTGAAAGGCGATAATTCCTCTGGCGAATTCTACTCCGTGGCGGTAACGAACAACTATCAGCAAGCCGATACGGGAACAAAAATGATTCATATCGGAAGGAATACGAAGTCGAGAATTGTTTCGAAGGGTATTTCGGCAGGTCATTCGCAGAACAGCTACCGCGGCCAGGTACACATTATGAAACGTGCTACCGGAGCAAGAAACTTTTCACAGTGTGATTCATTGCTGATGGGCGATAAGTGTGGGGCGCATACATTCCCTTACATCGATGTCGAAAACCCCACTGCGAAAATCGAGCACGAGGCTACAACATCAAAGATTGGTGAAGACCAGATCTTCTACTGCCTGCAGCGTGGTATTGATGAAGAATCCGCAGTGGCGTTGATCGTTAACGGCTACGCAAAGGAAGTGCTGAACCAGTTGCCAATGGAGTTTGCGGTGGAAGCGCAGAAACTATTGGCGTTGACATTGGAGGGTAGTGTAGGTTAAGTTTGTAGTTTGTTGTTTTTAGTTTGTAGTTCATTCTGCAAATTATTAACTCTGACTTAGCCGATTCAAATAATTTACCAAGGATGCCATGTTGAACAATAACATTAAGCTATGGCAACCATTAAAAGGTTTGAAGATTTAGTGATCTGGCAGAAGGCTAGAAAGCTCGCAAATGACATTTATCGTAAGACATTGAGTGGATCGTTTGCAAAAGACTATTCGCTCAAAGATCAGATCAATCGAGCGACAGGATCCATCATGGACAATATCGCAGAAGGTTTTGGACGCAATGGGAAGCAAGAGTTTGTTCAATTTTTTGTCGGTCGCGAAATCGTCCGCCACAGAAGTCAGATCGCAGTTGTATCGAGCCTCTGATAGAAATCATATTTCTGAAACTGAATTTCAGGCATTGTACAATGAAGCTGACATTCTTGAAAATATGATTGGAGGTTTAATGGCATACTTAAAAAACTTAGATATAAAAGGAATTAAATACAAACTGAAATCCTGAGCGCAAAACGCTTGAGTCAGAAACCAAAGACTACAAACAACAAACTATAAACAATACACGGAAACCGAATCGAGATGCTGACCATTAAGAACTTACAAGCGAAAATAGACGACAAACAAATATTGAACGGAATCAACCTCGAAGTAAAGGCTGGTGAAGTTCACGCTATCATGGGACCGAATGGTTCCGGGAAGAGCACACTGGCATCTGTATTGGCTGGCCGTGAGGAGTATGAAGTTCTTGGGGGTGAAGTGAAGTTCCAGGGAAAAGACCTTCTGGAGTTGTCGCCTGACGAACGTGCCCGTGAAGGCATATTCCTCGCATTTCAGTACCCGGTCGAGATCCCCGGTGTGAGCACCATCAACTTTATGAAGACTGCGCTCAACCAGATCAGAACACACCGCGGACAACAGCCACTTGATGCTGTTTCATTTCTACAACTGATGAAAGAGAAAATGAAGCTTGTGGAGATCGATCAGTCACTGTTGAACCGGGCCTTGAACGAGGGTTTTTCGGGCGGTGAAAAGAAGCGTAACGAAATTTTCCAGATGGCGATGTTAGAACCAAAGCTGGCGATCCTGGATGAAACCGATTCTGGCCTTGACATCGATGCGTTGAAGATCGTGTCTAACGGTGTAAATAAACTCCGTTCAAAAAACAATGCTGTAATTGTAGTAACGCACTATCAGCGTCTGCTTGATTACATCGTACCAGACTTCGTGCACGTGCTTTACAAGGGTAGAATTGTGAAGTCCGGAACGAAAGAGCTGGCGCTCGAACTCGAAGCAAAAGGCTACGATTGGATTAAAGATGAAGTGTCAGTTGGGTAATCACAGAAACGATGAGCGTCCTTACCACAGATAAAAATATTACAGCGCAGATCGCAGCCTTCGTAAAGCAAAAGACGAACATTGACTCAGACCCAATCCGCAAAGAAGCCTTTGACGACTTTCAGCGGCTGGGTATTCCTCACGCTAAGCATGAAGAGTACAAGTACACTCCGATAGCGCGGTTGCTGGAGAAAAATTTCAACTTCACACCAAGTGCGGCCTCAGGACCCATTGGAACGATTGATGAGTTCCTGATCAAGGGCATGCAGGCCGACATCGTTGTTTTCATTGACGGGGTGTTTTCAAAGGATCATTCAAGAATTTCATCGACTGATGTGACGATCCTCAACCTGAGGGAAGCCCTTGAGGCAAGGAACGAAGCCGCGCTGCTGCACTTTGGAAGATATGCAGACTTCAAGAATGACGCCCTGAGTGCCTGGAACCGCGCAGCGTGGTCGGACGGAGTTTTCATACACGTTGCTGACAATGTTTCGGTTGAAAAACCGGTCATCATCCACCACATTTCAAATGCTACTGCTGGCGACATAACTGCGTTCAACAGAAATTTATTTATTATTGGAAAAAGCGCCCAGGTTACGGTTATTGAGAAATACGATTCTAAAGGCAATGCAAACCATTTCTCAAACTTCGTTACAGAAGTTGTGGTGAACGAAAATGCAGCCTTTGAGCACTACTCGGTTCAAAACGACCAGAACAACCGTTTTCAGCGCAACCTCACACAGATCTATCAGAAGAATTCGAGCCGCGTGAATACCTACACGTTTACGCTGAATGGAAAATTCTATCGGAATAACCTCAATCTCATTCTCGATGGTGAAGGTATCGAGTCGCACATGTATGGCTTATATCTGCTGAACAATGACACGCTCGCAGATAATCATACCGTTGTGGATCACATGAAGCCAAACTCCTTCAGTAATGAGTTGTATAAAGGAATCCTGGACGACAGCTCAAAAGGCGTCTTCAACGGAAAGATCTACGTGCGACCGAACGCCCAGAAGACGAACGCTTACCAGAACAACCGGACTGTGCTGCTGACAGACACCGCTTCGATCAATACGAAGCCACAGCTCGAGATTTGGGCCGATGACGTAAAGTGCTCCCACGGTTGCACTACCGGCCAAATCGATGAAGAAGCACTCTTCTACCTGCAGTCGCGTGGAATCAATAAGGACACGGCTCGCGCAATGATGCTCTACGCGTTTGCTGGAGATGTGGTTGAGCACGTTCCAAACGAAAAAATGAGAGAGTATATCGATGCGCTGATCAGCGACCGACTTCATAAAGATTTTTAGATATGGCTGAAACAAACGTTGCTGTAAAAACAAAACCCATCGATACCGAGGAGATTCGGAAGGAATTCCCGATCCTTCACCAAAAAATAAACGGGAAGGACCTGGTGTATTTCGATAACGCAGCAACGAATCAGAAGCCGAAGCGCGTAATCGATGCGCTTATTGAATATTACACAGGTTACAACGCAAACATTCACCGCGGCATTCACACGCTGGCGGAAAAGGCAACAAAGGCTTACGAGGCCACCCGCGAAACTGCAAAAGGTTTTATCAACGCTTCTTCAACCGAGGAAATCATTTTCACCCGAGGCGTCACTGAAGGAATCAACCTGGTGGCGGCAACGTATGGAAGGGCTTTTCTCAACGAGGGTGATGAAGTAATTATTTCAACTATTGAGCACCATTCGAACATCGTTCCCTGGCAGCTGATCTGTGAGCAAAAGAAAGCAAAGCTTGTCGTGATCCCGGTTTCCGACTCAGGTGAGCTGAAAATGGATGTTTACCAATCTCAGCTCAACCCGAAAACAAAGATTGTTGCTGTGAACCATGCTTCAAACAGCCTTGGAACAATTAACCCCGTAAAGGAGATCATCCGTCTTGCTCACAGTGTTGGAGCTGTGGTATTGATCGATGGCGCGCAGGCCGGAGCGCACTTGAACATTGACGTTCAGGATCTTGATTGTGATTTTTATTGTTTGTCATCGCATAAAATGTATGGCCCAACAGGAGTTGGAATCCTGTACGGCAAACGTGAGCTTCTCGAAAAGATGCCCCCTTACCATGGCGGTGGCGAGATGATCAAAGAGGTGACGTTCGAGAAAACCACTTACAATGACCTTCCTTATAAGTTTGAAGCCGGGACCCCCAATATTGCCGATGTAGTTGCGTTTCGTCACGCGATGGACTTTATCCTTGATCTCGGTCGCGACAACATAGCAGCACACGAACATGAACTGTTGGTTTACGCCACTGAGAGGGTTTCGAAACTGAAAGGCGTTAAAATTATAGGACAAGCTAAGAGCAAGGTTGGCGTGCTGGCATTCACCGTCCAGGGGATTCATCACTTTGACATTGGCCAAATGCTGGATGCCCGTGGAATTGCTGTTCGCACAGGCCATCATTGCACACAGCCGCTGATGGAGTGCTACGGAATTGAAGGAACTGTGAGAGCTTCGTTCTCCGTTTACAATACAAAGAAGGAGGTAGACCAGCTCGTGGAAGGTTTAGAGAGAATTATTAACTTCATGAAGTAAATTGCTTGTCGGTTGATGCCCGACACATTGAGAGATAAAGATTATTCACCAAAGCTCTGCGTAACATGATAACAAGAACAAAAAACATGGAAAACCAGAGTAGAATTGAAGAGCTTCTAGCAGATGCGTTAAGAAAGTATGATCAAATGCTAGAGAAACATGACAGGATCATCAAGAATCACGATGAGACAAATGTCAGGCTTGGCAGCATTGAAAAACAATTGTCAAGCATGGATGATCGCCTATCAAGCATGGATGATCGCCTATCAAGCATGGACGATCGTCTATCAAGCATGGACGATCGATTAGGTGGGGTAGAAAAACGTTTGGGCGGTGTGGAAGGTGAGATCCATAAATTAAATCTTCAAACAGCACAAAATACGCGAGCAATCATGCGCTTGGGCGATGAACTTCAACGTGCTTTCGAACACGAGAAGAGAATTGACAACCTGGAAAAAGCGGTTTTTAAATGACAATCAATCAAACACAGGACGAAATCATCAACGAATTCTCCCTTCTCGATGGAGATCAGGAAATGACCGTCTTCTACATCATGGAGTTAGGCCAAAAGCTGCCGGACATGCCCGAAGCCGATAAGACAGAAGACAACGTGGTGAAGGGCTGTCAGTCGAAAGTATGGTTAACGGCAAAACTACAAGATGGTAAAATTTTATTCGCTGCCGACAGCAATACCGCTATTACAAAAGGCCTTGTAAGCCTGCTTATTAGAATATTCAACGGTCAGGCACCAGAAGATATTTTGAATGCCGACCTTTACTTCATGAAACGCATTGGGATGGAACGATTTATCGGCACCCAGCGTTCGAATGGCTTTGCAGCCATGATCAAGCAAATGAAACTTTACGCATTGGCTTACAAAACGCAAATGGAAGTAAAATCATGAGCGAACCAGTAGAAAATATTGAA
This sequence comes from Chryseosolibacter sp., assembly GCA_036402075.1. GTDB lineage: Bacteria > Bacteroidota > Bacteroidia > Cytophagales > Cyclobacteriaceae > Chryseosolibacter. The sequence continues at coordinate 25,443 of DASWTP010000189.1, forward strand.
CAGAAAATATCGGAAGCCTCAGTTCCGGAACTGAAGGATAAAGTGATTGCCGCGATAAAAACAGTCTATGACCCGGAAATCCCAGTGGATGTTTTTGAGTTAGGGCTGATTTACGAGATTAATGTCTACCCGGTGAACAACGTTTACGTACTAATGACATTGACCTCACCCTCCTGCCCCTCTGCCGAGGTAATTCCCGGGGAAATCGAGCAGAAAATAAAGGCGATCGAGGGGATAAATGATGTTAAGGTAGAGATTACCTTTGATCCGCCTTATTCGCAGGATATGATGAGTGAAGCAGCAAAGCTGGAACTAGGGTTTATGTAAAAACGTTGATTAGTTTATACGATAATTAGTTGATTTGTTTTGTATTAACCGAATTCATCAAGCTGCTGTCTAAAGTGGCACCGAAACGAATCAACCAATAAACGAATCAACGGATCAACGTTTCAAAAAGAGAACACAACATTTAATAACAATATGTATCCCGAACAATTAGTAGCCCCGATGCGCGGTGAACTTACCAGCGCTGGGTTTACAGAGCTAAAAACACCGCAAGAGGTGGAAAACCAGCTGAAGAACAAAGGTACTACGCTTTTGGTCATCAACTCAGTTTGTGGTTGTGCTGCCGGTGCAGCCCGTCCAGGCGTGAAATGGGCATTGCAGAACTCACCGAAGAAACCAGATCACCTGACAACTGTTTTTGCCGGTGTAGATAAAGAAGCCGTTTCGAAGGCGCGTGAATATACGCTTCCATACCCTCCGTCCTCCCCCGCCATTGCATTATTCAAGGATGGAGAATTAATGCATTTTGTTGAACGCCACCATATCGAAGGTAGAAATGCGCAAATGATCGGTGCACACCTGGTCGAAGTTTTTGACGAATACTGCTAATCGAATTCATACAAAAAAGCTCTCCCCCGAGAGCTTTTTTATTTCTTCGCAACTTCGGGAGAATAGTTAGGCATTCTTTCGGCAGTGTGTTGTGAAAGGCTGCATAGTTGCAGACCCCAGAACCATGTGCTCGGAAAGCAAATCGTCTGCTTCGCTGATGTTACTTTCGTGAGCCATTGTATGGATCGACTTTTAGAAACAACCGCAGCCTGACTGCACCAGAAAAACTCATGCACGCCTGGAGGAGGTTGATCGTACGGCTTGCCATAATTGAGCTGCACTGCATGCTGTATGTAAGCATCGTTCCATGCAGCGGTCATTGAACCCCTAATTCAGATGGGTCTGTATAAAGCTGGCCATCATCCGATCAGTTTCCGTTGCTGGCAGAGGCCGTGAAAATTTTGATTTGACCATTTGGTAATGCTCGTAAAAGCGAAAACTTACCAGCGCCAAGGAACAAGAATGGCTATACTGAACCTCGCGGAACACTTGAAAACTAATGATTCGGAATTAAGCGAATGTGGTTGCAATGAGGTGAAGTATGAACTCCAGCGGATACCTTTTGGCCAGATAACGGTATAAACGCGAGTCGTTATTGCCAGATGTTAACAACCGATTAACAGGTTGCCATGCCTTTTTACTGATTGAAAAACAGTAGATTTGACTTGAAATTTTTTATGATGAGATACCTCTCCGTTATTCTATTGTTTGCTAGCTCGTTCGCGTTGGGCCAGGACCAGTACAAACTTTCCTTCGTAGTTCGTGGACTCAAACCGGGACCCGTGTATCTTGGATTCTATCAACAAGACAAAACGTTCTCGCGCGACACTGCGGAGGTGGATGCAAACGGAAGATTTTCCTTTCAAGGAAACAAAAAGCTTAACGAAGGAATATATTTTCTGCTTCGCGATGCGAGCGTGATTTTCGATTTTGTCATCGGTGCCGACCAGGAGTTCAGCATTGAAACCTCAACCGATGATTACGTGACAAACATGGTAGTGAAAGGGGACGAGGACAATGCTTTATTCCTTGAGAACCTTAAACTGTTAAGGTCTGCCACAAAATCCATTGAGCCGCAGATTAAGATTCTGCGCGACAGCACGGCTGACCCAGCGTTGAAGAAGGAGGCGAATAAGATTTATGAAGAGACCGGCAAAAACGTTACCGCCCAACAGGAGAAACTAATTCAGGCAAATCCGAAAAGCGTGACGGCCCGCATACTGAAGATGAACAAGCAAGTCTCAATTCCAGAGCCACCCAAGAAGGCTGACGGTTCTATTGACTCAACGTTCCAGCTCCGTTATTATACACAACACTACTTCGACAACTTTGGACTGGGTGATGAGGTGATGCTCCGTGTTCATAAAGTGGTCTATTGGGACAAAGTTCAATATTACCTCGATAAGCTTTTCATCCAACATCCGGATACCTTATTCAATCGCGTTGACCGGCTGATCGCGGTGGCAAAGTCCAATCAGGACACCTATAAGTATTTAGTCTGGAACGCGATAGTGTACTATCAGAATCACTCCATCATGGGCCTCGACCAGGTGTACGTGAAGCTGGTCGATAAATACATTACATCAGGTGAGATGGATTACTGGCTTGACAAAAAGACTGTGTCAAACATGCGCGACTATGCTGATAAGCTGAGACGTGCCCCGATCGGATCTACCGCACCAAACCTCATTATGCAGGATGCACAGCTCCAGGCTAAGTCGATGTACGATATCAAAAGCAAATATACCGTTGTGTTCTTCTTCAAACCAAGTTGCAGCCACTGCCGGGAGGAGACGCCCAAGCTCGTGACGCTTTACAACCAAAAGAAGAAGACGCTGAACTTCGAAGTTTTTGCCGTCTCCACCGACACGGCCATGAAGGAGATGAAAGACTTTATCAGGGATTTCAAGACTCCGTGGATCACGGTAAACGGGCCTCGCAGCTACATCAAGGAACACTTCTCAAAACTTTATTACGCTGAGCTGACGCCCACCGTTTACGTGCTCGATGAAAGAAAAAAGGTCATCGCACGTAGAATTGATGTTGAGCAGATTGATGACTTTATTGAGAATTACGAGAAGATGGAGCAGCGGAAGAAAGTCGCTGCTCGTTAAGCCGTGGGGTAAGAATCGCTGCATGGTACAAGCCTCAAGCTTCAAGTCTTACACAATGACCGCTCAGGGCTGAACTTTACCCAGTCCATACTGCTTATAGAGCTTGCAGCCGTCCGTGCAGAATCTGCAAGTAGCCATACCGTTACAGCTTCCCGCTTGTTTCAACAATTCACCATCACACCTCGGCTGCTGTGTGGACCCGTCTTCCTTTCTCCCACAATAGTCCTGTAAAACACGCGAATTTTCCATGAATGCTTTTATCGGTCGATCATGGCATATTTTTTTCGC
>DASWTP010000190.1:0-36404 GCA_036402075.1 Chryseosolibacter sp.
GTATCCATTCTCAAGATTCATCAGGTATTTATCCCACGACTCAAACTGGCTTGTTGTTTTCAAACGCGCGTCTGATTCAGGCAGCATTTCCGTAACGAAAATCTCGGGAAGGCCATCATTGTTAATGTCGGCCATGTCCGCTCCCATCGAGCCCATGCTGATTTCCTGCATGTAATCATCGATGCTTTCAGTAAATGTTCCGTCACCATTGTTGAAGTAGAGGTAATCCTTTTCAAAGAAGTCGTTGGAGACATAAATGTCTGGCCAGCTGTCTTTATTCAGATCGCCAATGGTAACACCAAGCCCAAAACCGATCTGGCTTGTGTAGATCCCGGCTTTCTGACTCACGTCAACAAATAGATCGCCATCGTTTCGAAGTAGCTTATTTCCGCCTAATGTGTCAGGGATTGACCGCTGATCTTTCCGCAGGTCATAGTTTCCGACTGAGCGGATCGAATTATTGAGCAGGTAACAATCGAGGTCGCCATCCTTATCATAGTCGAAGAAAGCAGCATGAGTTGAGAGCCCTTTAAAATCCAACCCGAACTCTTTTGCGCGATCGGTGAATGTCAGATCCTTATTGTTAATAAATAATTGATTGAATCGGTTGGGTGTGTCTGGCGGCCCCGATTTGCAGATGTAAATGTCGGGGTAGCCATCGGCATTTACATCGGCAATGCTTACGCCCGTAGTCCAGACGCCTTTGGGGCTCACACCCGCCTTCTCAGAAATATCTTCGAATGTAAGGTTGCCTTTGTTCAGGTATAATTTATTGGAAGTGAGATTTCCGGAAAAAAATATATCCTGGAGGCCATCTAAATTAAAATCACCGATACCTACTCCTCCACCATTATAAAAATTACGGAATGTGTAGGTATTCAACTCTTCGGTGTAATCAAGCTTGTTTACGAAGTCGATGCCGCACTCTTCCTTGGATAAAAGCTTAAAGCGGAGGTTTGATCGGTCCGTTTCCGCATTCTTTGTCGAACAGGCAGCAACAAACAAGATGAAACCTGCCAGGAGCTGAACACGGCTTTTCACTTGACTTTCCCCAATGATTTCATCTTCAAAAATAAACAAGCGTGAACGAAAAACACATTGTGCGTCAGCAAAACTCAGGTGAATTGTTAGAAAATATGGGCAAAAAAAAAGCAAACACCTTGCGATGTTTGCTTTTTGAAAACTTATCTAAAACCTAGTTGTAACCAGGGTTCTGCACAAGCTTATTATTAGCATCAAGCTGTGGCTTTGGAATCGGGAACAGCTTGAAGTGTGCTGCACTCGCGTCCTTTTCCCACCATGCATCGTCAAACTTGTCGAAGCGGATCAAATCCTGGCGTCTGGTCATTTCAGCGAACATTTCGCGACCACGCTCAGCCAGAAGTTTGTCAGCATCCAGTGTAACGTATGGATCAACACCCGCGCGGGTTCTGATTTGATTAACCAATGTCAATGCTTGCGCATCGGCAGCGTTAAGTCTCCATTTTGCTTCAGCGAGTGACAAGATGATGTCCGCAAGACGGAACACAACGAAGTCGTTGCTCAAGTTAGCGGTTCCACCTTGCTCGTACTCATATTTTCCGATACGAGCACCACCCTGGCGCCATGAGTTCGGATAGATCTCGTTGATCTCTGGAGTGAATGTAAGTGGAGCGCCATCAGGATCGCTTGAGTCGAAACCTGGGTCAGTTGCGCGGGTTCCATCAGGATTGAACTGAGGACCAACAACGAAGTTGCTCAAACGCTCATCTTGGGTACCTACTGAAGGAGCAAGTGCTTTGCCTTTCCAAACAGGACCTTGAGGACCAGGGTTCTTAGCAGGATCGACATATGAGTTATAGAACTCTTCTACAACTGCGTAACCGTTCCAAGGCTGGTCAGTAAGCTTATATACACCCTGCGATGCATAGTGCAGTGTCATCATTGGCCAGTTGAAACCTTGTGCAAAAACTTTGTCGTAAGGATAAACGAAGATGTTCTCGTTTGACGTGTTATTACGTGTTCCAAAGTTGTTTGAATAGGTTCCCTCCAGAGAGTAAGGGCCATTGTTAATTAGATCAGTTGCTGCATCAATAGCCTTTTGCCACTGAGGGGTGCCTGTATAGACACCGGCATTGAGGTACAGTTTTGTCTTAATAGCAAGAGCAGCCCATTTCGTCATACGACCATAGGTAGAAGCATCCTTAGCTGTCGGAAGATCGTTCATCACCGCATTAAGCTCGCTTTCAACGAACGCGTAAACCGTTGCTCTTGGAGAGGTAGCTGGTGCATCTGTCGCAGTAAAGTCTGTCGCCAGCGGAACATTTCCGAAGGAGTCAAGCAACCAATAATACCACAGGGCGCGGATCGCTCTCAACTCGGATATGAATTTTTTCGACTGCTCAGCCGCAGCGGGACTAGTCTCAGCGAGTTGCTGGAATTGGAAAATCAAGCGGTTACAAGTGTTAACTCCGCCATACATGAAACCCCAGGCGTTGTTAAAGAAACCGTTGTCTTTCGTCCATTGATGTTCGTGTAGCTGAAGGAGAATACCACCGTCATACCAGTCACCACCCTTTGTGGCAATTACCAGTTCATCAGAAGCAAGCTCCTGGATCGACCACAGGTTCGAGTGGTTACCAAGTCCTCCGAAAGCTGAATATGCTTGCCCAAGTGCAGCGATAAATTCCTGGTCTGTCTTAAAGAAGTTATCTGCCGTCACATCACTATATAATTCTTCCTCAAGGTCTGTACACGACTGCGTAAAGAACGTCAGTCCTGCGCCTAGCATAAGAACTTTTTTAAATATCGATTTTTTCATTTTAAGTTCTATTTAAATCAAAAACCAAGATTAACACCGAACGTAAAGACTCTGGTAGTAAAATACGTTGAACGTCTTTCGATACCAGGCGCCAATGGATTATCAGGATCTGGCTCCGAGTCAACGTAACGAACTTCAGGGTCAATACCAGTATAACCGGTAATGGTAAACAAGTTCTGACCAGAAACGAAGAATCTAAGCTTATTGACATTACCCTTCATTGGGAAATTGTAACCAATTGTCATGTTGTCCAGACGGATAAAATCTGCGTCTTCCACGTGTGTGCTGTTAACAACTGCCTTGGTAATAGAAGGATCGTAGTACTTGGTCTTTACAACGTTGTAGTTACCAACTGTTGTAACCTCGTTATTTTCATAGAAACCGCGGTAGCTGTTCACAAGGTCGTGACCGAATGCGCCACGGAAGAAGATATTCACATCAAAATTTTTCCAGGTGATTGAGTTGTTGAAACCAACGGTAAAGTCAGGAAGACCCTGGCCGATTACGGTTCTGTCATCATCACAATCGCAGTAGCTTCCGTCTCCATTGAGATCCTGGAATGCAGGTGTTCCGTTAGCGTTAACTCCTACCTGGACTGGGCCCCAGATTTCACCAAGAGGACCGCCTTCTTTCACGCGAACCAGCTCAGTTTCGTTCTGGCCAGGAGAACCCATACCAGCCTGGTAAAGTACTCCACCTTCGCCACCGAAGCTCAACGCTCCGTCACCTGACGACAAGCTCACGATCTTCGTATCGAACGTGGAGATGTTACCACCAACGGTCCAAATAAAATCGCCATTGTTAACTGCCTGATAGTTCAGGGCAAGCTCGATACCGGAGTTCTGAATCTCACCGATGTTGAGGATAGTTGTGCGGTTCAGGTTTGGAGGCTGAGGCACGTTTACTTCGAGAAGCAGATCGCGGGTATTTCTGGTGTAGTAGTCGATCGTACCGGTCAACTTGTTGTCAAGCAACGCAAAGTCAACTCCGAAGTCGATCTCTTCTTTGGTTTCCCACTGAAGGTCAGGGTTCGGGTTACTGATCGGACCGTAGCTATCAACATAAGCGCCATTGATGAAGAAACTTCCCGTGCGACCGAAGCGCTGCAATGAAATGTACGATGCGTTTGGCTGGTTTCCGGTTACACCGTAACTGGCTCTCAATTTCAAACTGTTGATTGCCGGAAGGTCAAACAAGTTGCTTAGTGTAGCACCAGCGCTTACGGCAGGGAATGCACCCCACTTGTTGTTTGCACCAAAACGGCTTGAACCTTCGTAACGCAAGGCTGCAGACAAGAAATAGGTCTCTTTGAAATTGAAGTTCGCACGACCGAAGAAGGCGATCAGCTTGTTTGCATCAGCGTAGCTGAAAACATTTCCAAGTCCATTGTCAAACTCAAGAGCAGCGCCAAGGTTATTGTAGGTGAAAGCATCCGTCAGGAAGTTACCCCCTGAGGCACCGAAGCCTTCGTTGAAGAAGTCCTGGTATGAATAACCACCCAATAAGGTTACGTTAAGATCACTGAACGTTTTATCATAATTCAACGTGGCTTCGAACAGCTCATTAAATCTTCTGTCGGTTCTGCGACCGGCACCACCGAGTCCGTTTCTACCACCGAATTTTGCAGTTTTTCTATTGTAGCTACCTCTGAGATCCGTCTCGTTCTGCTGTGAGTAGAACAATGAGAAACGAAGACCGTTGATGAAATCGCTGAAATCGTATTCACCGCGCAAGCTTGCAAGAAGGCGCAAGTCCTGGCCATCGCGTTCGTTTTGTTCAACGATAGAAAGTGGGTTGAAGAAGTCGAAAATATCGCGTTCTGCATAGCCACCGTAGTTACCACCAGCGGTCGCGCTTGTGGTTGTATTGTCATACACAGGCATTGTCGGGTTGGCGATGATCGCATAGTTGAATGATTCTGCGAAGCCATACTGCGATTCCCGTGTAGTTGTAGACAAGTTTAATGCGAAAGTTGCTCTGTCCTTCAAAGCCTTCTGGCTCAGATTAAGACGAGCGTTGATTTGCTGGAAGCCTGACTTCAGACCAACACCGTTTGCATCACGCACGTTAACAGAAGCCCTGTATGTAGTGCTTGGTGTTCCACCACCCAATGAGAGGTTATGAACATGGCTGATACCGGTGCGTGTCACCAGGTCCAACCAGTCTGTATCCGCACCGAGGTCGCGTGCACCCGGTACCTGGCGATACTCATCTGCAGACATGGTTTCAATTGTTCTTGCCACATTTTCTGCGGCAATTGAACCATTGTATTCCACCGTCACTTTACCAGACTTTCCGCTCTTTGTAGTAACAAGAATAACCCCGCTACCACCGCGAGATCCATAGATCGCAGCGGCAGATGCATCCTTCAAAACATCGATTGAAGCAATGTCGTTAGGGTCAACCGTGCTGAGGGAGCCACCGATCACTCCATCGATTACAACAAGTGGAGATGAGTTAGCACCGAATGTCGAAACACCGCGGAGGCGGATGTTGAAACCTGCGTTGGGGTCACCACCTGGGCGGGTAATGTTAAGACCTGCTACCTTACCCTGGAGGAGCTGAACCGGATCGTTCACAGTACCCTTGTTAAAGTCTTCAGCCTTCACGCTCGACACGGCACTGGTGATTTCCTTCTTTTCCTGAGTTCCGTAACCTACCACAACAACTTCTGAAAGTGAAGTTACATCGGAGGCCAGGCTTGAGTTGATTGTACTTTGGGTGCCTACTACCACTTCTTGTGAAGTGTAGCCTACAAAAGAGAATACCAAAGTAGCGTTGTTGCCAACATTAATGGAGTAATTTCCTTCTGCATCTGTGGCGGTACCATTGTTAGTACCTTTTTCAATTACATTGACACCTGGGAGGCCAGTGCCATCGTCTGCTGACGTCACCTTCCCGGTCACAGTCCTACTCTGCGACCACGCTATGGTCGTAATTAACATGAGTAGAACCGTAAGATACCTGCTTAGAGACAAGTAAAATTTTGTCATACGGTTTTTTTGGTTTGGGTTAACTGTTAAAAAATAAGTGGAGATGGTAGAAAGGCGTGGGTCAAATCACACATCCTACAATTCCAATTAAAATATAGGAAGAAGCAGGTGATTAACTACGCAAAATTTGAGATTATTTTTTTAGGAATCGAATCCGCAAACGTTTCCGATTAAATTTAATTCAGTTTCAAGGCGTCAGGTTTGTCTGATTTTAGTAAAAACGTAATCCGCATCGTCAATGAAAACATTCATGGAAACGTTGGCAAAACCCGGTGCACCCAGCCAGCAGAAAAACGGCCATAGTAAACTTCAACAATCGATTGCGATGATTCTGCATTTTATTTGCACAACTCGTTGCGGAGATTGTTGCGGAAAGTCTATCTTGCAGGTATGAAATACAACCAAGTAACCATCAAAGACATTGCCCGTGAATTGGGGATTTCCCCTTCCACCGTTTCACGCGCGCTTAAAGACCACCCTGATATCAGTCCCGAAACGAAGAAGGCCGTGAACGAACTGGCTGAGAAACTCAACTACCAGCCCAACATCGTTGCGTTAAGTCTTCGCCAGAGCAAAACAAACACGATCGGAGTCATTATCCCCGAACTTGTACACTTCTTCTTTTCTACTGTGATAAGCGGAATTGAAGACGTGGCGTACAGTGCTGGCTATAACGTCATCATCACCCAATCAAACGAATCGCTCCAGCGCGAAAAAACCGACATCAAAGCGCTCTTTAACAGCCGCGTTGACGGCATGCTGATCTCTGTGTCACGCGAAACCAATACCTTCGATCACATTGAAGGCATTCTCGCGAAAGGTGTTCCGATGGTCTTTTTTGACCGGGTTTATGAGAATGCTAACTCGAGTAAAATAATTGTAGACGATTTGAGTGGTGCCAAAGAGGCTACCCTCCACCTCATTGAACAGGGTTGCAAGCGCATTGCCCACCTGGAGGGTCCTCCGAATCTCGAGATCACAAAACAGCGCCTCGAAGGATACCTTGAAGCACTGAAGGAACATAAGATCACGGTAAAAAAAGAGCTGATTATGGCTTGTCCGCTGGGCACGATTGAAGAAGGAAAAAAGGCAACGGAGAAGCTACTCGCCATGTCGGAGCCACCTGACGCAATCTTTGCCACGAACGACCCGGCAGCCATGGGCGCGATGCAGGCCATTAAGGAAGCAGGTCTGAAAATACCGAAAGACATTGCCGTTGTCGGATTCAGCAACTGGTTCTTTAGCGCGTTACTCGATCCACCATTGACTTCGGTTGATCAGCCTGGTTTTGAAATGGGCCAGGAAGCCGCCAAGCTTCTGATTCGCCAGATTGAACTCAAGTCGAAGAACAGCGATGTTGACGTTCAGCCTGAGACAAAAGTGTTGAAGACGCGTCTGGTTGTTCGCGACTCTTCATTAAAGAAAGGAAAAAAGCTTAAATAAGCCACACAGCGTTAAACAGTCCACGGTCAGCAGTCGTCAGTCCAAACGGTGGGCGGAGGACTCACGGCTGTGGACTAATTATTTTTATACACGGCCAAGTTTTCGACTGCTGATGCCGTGAGATTCGCGGCCTTGGTTAACTTTGACTGAAATAGAAACGACTAATTCAGCAACGTGCATGGCCGGTAAATTTAATTCAACGCGAAGCCACGATCTTGGCAAACTCAAACAATGGAAAAAGGAAGCAAATGGAATCACCGGTGAAACTGATGCCGGGAAATTTCGTGTGCTGGTATATTCTGATAACGTAGTACGCATTAGCCTGACACGCAATGCAGAATTCGAAGACTTCTCCTATGCGGTGGTTGCTCAACCTAACGCCTCCTCGCTGGAAGTCACCGAGAGCAATGATCATTTAGCACTCACCACCGAAAACTTTCAGACCATCATTTATAAGAATCCGCTACGCTTTTCTTTTCTCACCAATGATGGAGTTGTAATCAATGAAGACGACAAGGGACTGGGCACGAGCTGGAACGGAGAGCAGGTGACTACCTACAAAAAACTCCAGGAAGGCGAGCGGTTTATTGGCCTTGGAGAAAAAACCGGATCGCTTGACCGCAGGGGACACGGTTATACAAACTGGAACACTGATAATTTTGGATATGGCTCAGGGGCTGATCCACTTTATAGCAGCGTGCCATTCTATATTGGTGTCCATCAAAAGCTGGTGTATGGAATTTTCTTCGACAACACCTTTAAAACATTCTTCAATTTTGGAGCCTCCAACGATCGCTTCTCCAGCTTTGCAGCCGATGCCGGTGAAATGAATTATTACTTTATCCATGGCGAAACGGTTAGGGACATCATCACCGAATACACGCACCTCACCGGGCGGATGGAATTACCTCCGCTTTGGAGCATTGGCTATCAGCAATGTCGATACAGCTATTATCCCGATAAGGAAGTGTTGACCGTAGCAGATACGTTCCGTGAAAAAGATATTCCGGCCGACACGATCGTTTTTGACATCCACTACATGGAGAAGTACAAGATCTTCACGTGGAGCAAGCGGGATTTCCCTGATCCAAAAGGTTTGTTAAAACAGCTGAAAGAAAAAGGCTTCAATGTTGTTTTGATGTGTGACCCGGGAATAAAGGTAGAGCCCGGATATGAAGCCTATGACGATGGTGTGAAAAAGGACGTCTTTATTAAATATCCGGACGGGCAATACTACACTGGCCAGGTATGGCCCGGGTGGTGCCACTTTCCCGATTTCACCAACCCGAAAGCGCGCGTGTGGTGGAAGGAGCATTTCCAGGAATACGTTAGCCTTGGCGTGCAGGGATTCTGGAATGACATGAACGAAATTGCCACCTGGGGAAACATGCTTCCTGAGAATATCGAGATGGATTTTGAGGGCAATAAAGCGACCATGCGTAGAGGAAGAAACATCTACGGTTTCCAAATGGCACGCAGCACATATGAAGGTACAAAAGCGCTGTTGAAAAACAGAAGGCCATTCAACCTGACACGCTCCGGATTTTCAGGCATCCAACGCTATGCTGCCGTCTGGACTGGCGACAACGTTGCCTATGACGAACATATGATGCTGGGTGTGCGAATTGTAAACAGCATGGGGCTTTCCGGAATTGCCTTTGCGGGATATGATGTGGGCGGATTTGTGGGTAATGCGGACTCAAAACTTTTTGCGCGTTGGGTTTCCATCGGGGCATTCTCGCCTTTCTTTCGTGGCCACTCGATGATCAACAGCCGCGATTCCGAGCCGTGGTCATACGGAGAGGAAGTTGAACAGATTTCGCGCAACTATATCAAGTTCCGCTACAAGCTTCTGCCCTACCTGTACTCATTGTTTTACGAAGCCAGCGTCAATGGTATGCCGATCCAGCGTTCGTTGGCCATCGACCATCCGCATGACGCGCGTGTTTACGATGGACATTATCAACACCAATATTTGTTCGGCCCTTTCATTCTTGTAGCACCAGTTGAAAGTAACAAGGACTTTGCGAAGGTGCTGTTGCCGGAAGGCGACCTTTGGTATTCGGTCTACCATGGCCATAAGCATGTGGCGAACCAGGAGTTGATTGTTGAGTGCCCACTGCACCGGCTTCCGGTTTACATTAAGGGTGGAGCAATCATTCCGATGCAGCCCGTGAAGTCGCACACGGGCGAATCAAATGATGTGTTGATCCTTCATGTCTACTCCGGCCTAACCAGGTCATCCTTCACTTTCTATGAAGATGACGGAAGCTCCTTCGATTACCAGAAAGATGCATTTTTAAAGCGTACATTCGAGTTTGTTCCTGCCGAGAAGAAAATTGCACTGCAAGCCGCGGAGGGGAATTTCAAAACGAATTACAAAAAAGTTAAACTTGTGCTTCACGGTTTCGATTCGACATTAAAATCCGTTTCAGTGAATGGAAAGAACACCCTGTTGATTCCAGAGATCAACAGTTTCTTTGCAGGCCTTGAAAAGTATGACCCGATTAAAGATCCTGAACCTGCACCGGAGGAAAATGTTCTTTCTGCCGAGTTTGAATATCAGACGAAAGAGATTATTATTCACTGGTAAACTACGCTTCAGCCTACCCTACTACCATGAGCAGCACAACGATTTCAGCCGTTAAACCACGACTCTCGTTCTGGCAGATCTGGAACATGAGCTTTGGTTTTTTAGGAATTCAATTTGGATTTGCCCTGCAGAATGCAAACACCAGCCGGATTTTTTCAACATTGGGAGCCAATCCTGACGAGCTTGCCATACTATGGTTGGCAGCGCCCGTGACAGGCTTGCTAGTCCAGCCCGTTATCGGATATTATAGCGACAGAACATGGCATAAACGCTGGGGACGCAGACGCCCCTATTTCGCTATCGGTGCACTGCTTGCATCGCTCTCACTGTTCGTGATGCCGAACTCATCTTTCCTGTTCATGGCCGCAGGAACACTGTGGATCATGGATGCATCGATCAACGTAAGCATGGAACCCTTCCGCGCGTTCGTGGGAGATTTATTGCCGCCATCACAACGAACCCTCGGATTCGCCATGCAAAGTTTTTTTATCGGTATTGGCGCAATCGTTGCCTCCTACCTCCCGTGGATCTTTACCAATTTCTTCAATATCTCCAATGACTCCGCTCCGGGTGTTGTAAGCGACAACGTCAAATACTCCTTCTACGCGGGGGCAATCATGCTATTCATTACGGTAATGTGGACGGTCGTGTCAACCAGGGAATATCCCCCCGATGAATCAGTGCAGAAAAAAAAGCCAGATGAAAAAAAAGTAATTGAAAACCCCGAACATTTCAAAAGTGTTTTTCAAAAAATTGGTTCCATGCTCGCAGGGCTGGGTCTCGTCATCCTGGTCGTTGTGTTTGTTCTCAAGCTCGAAAAAGAACTTTACGTGCTCGCGGTTGGACTGCTGATTTTTTCGCTGATCCACTGGATCGCTGCAACGTTGATCGGCCAAAAGAAAGGCTACCTCGGTCTTGTTCACATCGTGAAAGACCTGAACACAATGCCAAAGACGATGGTGCAGCTGGCGTATGTCCAGTTTTTTTCGTGGTTTGCTTTGTTCGCCATGTGGATCTACACAACCTCGGCCGTAACAAGCCACATCTTCCATACCACAGATCCGAATTCAGACGCCTACAACGATGGAGCTGACCTTGTATCAAAGCTTTTTGGAGACTATAATGGTATTGCAGCACTCGCAGCCATTGCACTTCCATTCCTGGCGCGCTATACAAGCCGCAGGATCACCCACCTGATTGCCCTTACCTGCGGTGGACTGGGACTAATCTCCATCTATTTCATTCAGGACTCTTCGCTACTCTGGCTTCCGATGATTGGCGTTGGTATAGCATGGGCGAGTATCCTCTCAATACCTTATGCGATGCTCTCCGGTTCGTTGCCTGCTGAAAAGATGGGGTACTACATGGGAGTATTCAATTTCTTTATAGTAATTCCGCAAATTGTTGCAGCTACCATTCTCGGGTTCCTGTTGAATAATATATTGGGCGGCCAATCCATTTATATTCTCGTGGTGGGTGGCAGCTCAATGATTCTTGCCGGAGTGTTAAGCCTGCGTGTTAACGATTCGGAGGAAGTAAACGTTTAAGGAAATATGAAACGTCTTCTCCTGGCATTTTGGCTTTCGTGTTGCATGATTGGTAACTGTGTTGCCCAGAATTACGCTGAATTTTCGGGCACACTGCAGTCATTGATCAACCCACAAACACTCGATGATACCTGGAATACATTAGTTACAGAAAGAAAAATTCCGCTCGTGCAAGAAGACTCCGTGGCATTTCTTTATCGCGGGCCCGCAAAGACTGTAACGTGGGTTGGCGATTTTAACGAGTGGGGTTATCGCAAGGAACTTACTTCCAAAGGAACACAGGTACCGGGAACTGACCTGTGGATTTACAAAACATCTTTCCCTAAAGATGCACGACTAGACTACCGCATACTGCTTGACGGAAGTGAATGGATTCTCGATCCCCATAACGAAAATCAGCAGTGGTCAGGCGTTGGCGGAGGCAGTCCTAACTCCGAGCTCCGCATGCCCGGGTGGCACGCTGATCCCATCACGAGCAGTGTATTAGAAGGGGCAAAACACGGCAAGCTCATCAAAGACAAGCTTCTAAACAGCAAGACGCTCGGCTACCAGGTTACTTACAGCGTTTACCTGCCAACAGACTATGATCCGGCCAACAAATATCCTGTCATTTATGTAACGGATGGATACGAGTATATGCATGAGCGTTTGGGCAACATGATCACAATCCTGGACAACCTCATTCACTTAAAAAAGATCAATCCGGTTGTGGCAGTTTTCATTGATCATCGCGAGCCGATCAATCGCTCAAACAACCGAAGAATGACGGAACTCGCGCTCAATCAAAAATACCTGAGCTTTATGACGGACGAGTTTGTTCCCCTTGTCGAAAAAGGCTACTCTATAGCGGGAGAGCCTGCAAAACGTGCCGTGATTGGATCATCGCTGGGGGGACTGTCTGCGGCATTCTTTGCATTCTCAAAACCCGATGTTTTCGGTCTTGCCGGAATACAGTCACCATCCTTTTATTTCCGGCCAGAGATTTACAAGGTTTGCGACAATCCCGAAAACCCTCCGGTCAAGACTTTCATGACCACAGGAAATATATTCGATGCGGCCGAAGGAGCCCAGAAAATGAAAAGCATCCTGGATAAGAATACCTGCAACTATAAATACATGGAGGTGAGCCAGAGTCATTCCTGGGGTAACTGGAAAGATACCCTGGACGACATTCTGATCTATTTCTTTCCTGCCGGATAGCCTGTGGACAAATTTTCACGGGGTTTTGAATTCCCGGCTAATATTCCGTTTTCCATACATCCTGTTTTTCAAATGATGATTCTGACTTAAATTGGGCATTCAATTTGAGAACTAGCTTTTCGTAACCCCTATTGCTATGAAACAACGTTTACTGTACTGGTCCCTTATTGCCCTCCTGGCATCCTGCAGTTCCGGAAAAAAAGCATTTGAACGTGGAGATTACTACGATGCTGTGACGAAGTCAATCACTCGCCTGCGCCAGAAACCAGATCACTCGAAGTCTGCAGAAACGTTGCGAAGTGCCTACCCGCTGGCACTTGAGTTTTATGAGACCCAGGCTAATAACGAAATTGCTTCGAACTCTCCTTTCAAGTGGAAGAATGCCATTCAGTCTTACAATACAATCAACAGCATGTATGAGCAGATCCGCCAGTGCCCCGGCTGCATGAAGGTGATCAAAAGTCCTAAGAACTATTATGCCGAACTCGGACCACTTAAAGAGAAGGCGGCTGAGGAAAGCTACAATGCCGGAATAAACGATTTGATGAAGGGCACGCGGGCGGATGCAAAAAGGGCTTATTTCAACTTCGCAGACGCGCAAGCCTTTGTCCCGGGTTACAAAGATGTTCTCGAATACCTGGATAAGTCAAAGTTCGAAGCTACTGTTAAAGTTTACCTGGAGCAAATTCCGGTGCCGGCCCGATATAACCTGAGCGGAGGTTTCTTCCAGGATAAGGTTGAAGAATACGTTCACTCGAATTATCGCGAAGAAGGCTTTGTGAAATTTTTCACTCCAGAAGCAGCCAAGAATGTAAACTACCCGATGGATCAGATCATGCGAATTCAATTTGATGATTTTTCGGTGGGGAACATCTCTCTCAAGGAAAAAGAAGAAACCGTAACAAAGGACAGCGTTCGGGTAGGTGAAACAAAGATCGAGGGGAAAACCGTTCCTGTCTATAACACAGTCAAAGCAAAATTGACAACTTATCGCAAGGAAGTGAAATCCACAGGCCTCGTGAGCATGCTCATCCTTGACGCCAAGACAAACGGAGTATTGACCCATAAAAAATTCGAAGGCGATTATGTTTGGGTTAACACGTGGGCGCGCTTCAATGGTGACGAACGCGCGTTGACCGATGCGCAATTGAACCAGTGTAAACAGAAGGAAATGCAGCCACCTCAGAACCAGGATCTTTTCCTCGAATTCACCAAACCGATCTTTAATCAGCTGACTCCGGCTATTAAGTCGTTCTATAGCGCGTATTGACAGGCTTCAAGCTGCACGCTACAACTTAACGCGCGGCCCCAAAAAGACGGTACACCGAAGAACAAAACGGCAGCAGAGCCAGAAATTGCTTGTAGACTGAAGCTTGCAGCCTGAAGCGTTTGTCCTTTGGAAGACAAACCCTCCAATCCATCCGAACTATTTTATTCGTAAATAGCTTATACACAAACAAACAACAATAACATGAGGATTGGACTTTTTTCCCTTCTCCTTACCATTGTGGTCGCGGGAACATCCTGCGGTCAAAAAGCAAAAGAAAAACAAGCAGATAAAAGCATGGCAAATCAGGTAGTGAATACGGCCGGCCTGGAGCTGGCAACTTTTGGATCCGGTTGCTTCTGGTGTACGGAAGCGATCTTCCTGGACGTAGACGGTGTCTACAACGTTCAGTCAGGGTACACCGGGGGTAAGGTAAAAAACCCCACCTATCGCGAAGTATGCAGCGGATTAACTGGCCATGCAGAAGTGATCCAGCTCCATTACGATCCAAAAAAAATCTCGTATGACGAACTTCTCGAGATCTTTTGGAAAACCCACGATCCTACCACCCTCAACAAGCAGGGAGCTGATGAAGGAACGCAATACCGGTCCGTGATCTTCTATCACAACGATGAGCAGAAGCGCCTGGCTGAATCCTACAAAAAGAAATTGGATGAGGAAAAAGTATTCAATGGTCCGATCGTTACCGAAATTAGTCCGGCAAGCGTGTTTTATAAGGCTGAAGACTATCATCAAAATTATTATAATCTAAATCAGGATCAGCCTTACTGTTCATTTGTCATTCAGCCGAAATTGGAGAAATTTCGTAAAGTCTTTAAAGAAAAGACAAAGAAATCACTATAAGCAATACAAATTTTCAAGGAAATCTTAAAAAATTGTGAAACCTATAATCACGACCTTCCGTTAATATAACCGAGTAGAGTAATTCTTCTCATAGGTTTAGGTTTAGGTAACAAAAGAGCTCAGGGACGCTGAGCTCTTTTGCATTTTTAGGTAGGCCTTGTGACCGCAGGCAATCAAGCGACCTACCAGAGCGTGTAATTACAAGCACGCACGTGGCTCTCAGTTCACCTGCTTCATCTGGTGTAGCAGCCAACATTTCCGGATTTGTTACGGGCAATTGGCTACAGTCTACTATCTTTAACCACCACCGTTCCACCAAACAAATGTGCTATCACAAATCGCTCACAACAAAATATGAGCAGCTGGCTGAATATTATTCGGCCGCATACTCCGATCTAGTGGCGGAAGCCTATACGCCAAGATTCCACGAGAATGGTTTTGACTTCTTCCCTACACCCATCGTCACGGCAGGTCGCCCAAATGAACTTCAGATGTTTCACTGGGGCCTGGTTCCTTTCTGGGTCAAGGATCTAGCATCTGCGCAGAAATTACGAATCTCTACACTCAATTGCATTAGTGAAGAGATGTATGAAAAGCCTGCGTTCAAAGACGCGGTGAAGGAAGGGAAGCGATGCCTGATTCCATGCACCGGGTTTATGGAGTGGAAGTGGCTGGATGAAAAAGGAAAAAACAAGATCCCACATTACATCGCGCTGGCAGACCAACCTCTGTTTTCGCTGGCGGGACTGTATTCACGATGGAAGAATAAAGATACAGACCAATATTACTACTCCTATACAGTTCTAACAACCAGGGCAAATACCTTGATGGATGAAATCCACAATTCGAAACATCGAATGCCAGTGATTGTGCCACGGGAGTATGAAAAGGATTGGCTGAATCCAAATCTGACTAAGGACGATGTGCTCGCCCTATGCCAGCCTATCGAGGCATCCCGAATGAAAGCACACACAATTTCGAAATTGATTACAACAAAAGGTGCTGACACTAATGTTGCCGAGGTTCTTGCAGTTCACGACTACGAGCAACTCAACAGCAAATAGGAAAAGCAGTCACACCGTCCGTGTGACTGCTCTAAGAACAGCGAAAAGACCCTCTCGTAAAAACGCTGTCCCTGCTTTTCAGCTAATTAAATATAACATTAATGGTTTGGCACTAATACCTCATTTGTGAAGGGTACAGATTTCAGCTAGTTCGAAAGCACGACAGAGAAATGAAGATTTTGTTCGAAGGAGTTCAATTCATATTGAATGGAAGCCATGGCATTGCCTGATCGAATTCTTGTGGATAGTTTCGATCATCCTTGTTAGGTTAGTTTTTGTCAAGGAGCCCAAAACAAGAAGCGTAACGATTCTCACGAATGTTACGCTTTCTTTTTAGGTAATTAGGTAGGTATTAGAAAACTTTTGATTCTGCGAGTTTCTTCTCTACTGCAGCGTCTTTCATTTCGTAGGTAATCTCCATAATCTTCACCACTTCTCCTGAACGGTTCTTGATCGGAGAATAATTTGATTTCACGGTAATCACTTCGCCTTTTCGGTTTAGACGCTTAAACGTCCCCTTCTTCGGATACCCAGCCGCAAGATCTCTCCAAAATTGCCTGTACTCTTCGCTGCTCTTCTCCTCCTTGGTCACCAGGAGTCTGTGGTGTTCGCCAAGGATCTCCTCCTGTGCAAAGCCATATAGCTCGAGGAAGTTTCCATTCACTTTCGAGAGTGATCCGTCAATGCTGTAGTCGGCAACGGCAAGTGCGCTGTGAACGGCCACCATGGTAGCTTCGGTTTCAGACTGGCTGCGCTGCATTTCTTCCTGTGTAGCCTGAAGCTCTTCCATATTCTGGCGCATCTCCTCTTCCTGCGCCCGCATCTGCTCGGTCATTTCCTGCGACTCTTCGAGCAAGTGCTGCGTTCTTGCGTTGATCTTCACTGACGAGATCGTAGACGCAATACTTTCGGCAATTTTTTGGACAAACTCGATCTCAAAATCCTGGAACGTGGTAAAGGAAGCAATTTCCACCACACCAAAGATCTGATCGTTGACTTTTAATGGAACGATCATCACACTGGTAGGATTTGCATCGCCAAGTCCGGAAGTGATCTTAATGTAATTCTGAGGCACTTCAGTCAGGTAAACGATATCACCCTCCTGCCAAGCCTGCCCTGCAAGACCTTCGCCTCTGTGGATTTTATGATTGAGGAACTTCTTCTTATCCCAGGCATAGCACGCTTTCATTGACATAGTTGGCTCTTCACCTTCACCATTCTCATCAACGATATAAAGCGCACCCTGATTTGCCTTGAGGTATTTCACCAGGTTGCCGATGATCTCATCCGATAACTTGAGCAGATCATTATTGTTCGTTCTCAAAATCTCGCCAAACTTAGCCTGCCCGCTGGTGGCCCAGTTACGCTTCGTATCATCTTCTGCAACTTTCGCCAGGTTGTCGCGCATATTGATCAACGCGTTCCCCAACACATCGTGCTCACTTAACGGCTTGAAATCAGACTGGTAACTTCCTTTACCGATATTTTCCGCAAACAACGTTGTCGCTTTCAAACCATTGACAAGATTATCCATGGCGAATGCCATATCACCGATCTCATCGTTATTGAATTTGGTCTGCTTGTCTTCAACAAGTTCGCCACGTCCGAGTTTTTCAACGATATTCTTGAGGTAATTGACGGGTTTGGTTACCGAGATCACGAGGTAGAGCGCACTGATCACCGCGATGACAAGGAATACACCACCAAATATGAGAGTAAGCATATTCAAGCGGTCAATTGATTTCATCACTTCAGCATCCGATTCTTTCGTGAGCTGGGTTTGTCGCTCTGCAATGGTAAGCAAGCTGCTGATGAGTTTATTGGTAGATGGAATTACATCGTTCTCGATTGAGGCTTCTGCCATGAACTTCAAGGTGGCGTCTTCATAGTTCTCAAACGACTGAAGGTTTGCCATGATGTCATCACGTTGGATTTTAAGCAATGCATCAAACGACTGCAGGGCGCTATCCATTCTCAGTTTCTGGTCGTTGTCCCAGCTCGCAGATAGTTTTTGCAGACGCTTCTTCAGTTCAGGATAAGTTGATTCCTGCAGCTCGCGCAGCGCCTTCTTGTCATCCATGTTACCACGCAGGTAAACCCAGTTAGTCACGAGCATGCGCGACTTGGTTACCGTAAGAATTAATTCGTTAATAGCGTCTTTTGAAGGACGGTAATCCTCACTAGAGCTCAGCACAACACGCTCGATAGTGCTTCCGCTGCGAAAAATGACCAGCACAACAACAACGAACAGCGCAATCAACAAGAAAAAACTACCGATGATCTTGTTCCCGATCGTCATCCGAAAGCGAAACTTCTTCTTTTTATCTTCCATAGTGGGTTAAATCAATATAGCCATCCCCATAAGAGCATTTGAAATTTTCAAATTATGCTTACTGGCGGCAGCCTGGTTTAATTCAAATGCTAATTTACCATCCTTGGTAATAAAATTGATATCGCTTCCTTTGGCGCCAAGGCCTGGCTCTTCCGTGATGATCAAGGTAGACTGGGCGGCTGTTTTCGTGAGGACGGCTGCAAATTGGGCCGACTGCGCTGCAGGGACGAATAGGATATTACATTTCTTGATTTCAGCCGGGGAATTGATCCTGGTGACTTTGATACTCCGGTCGCCAACTTTCTTTGCTGTTGCCATCTCCTTCAGCTGATCAATAATCGGAGAATCTCCAAGCACAAGGATCTCGAAGTCGCCCTGGCTGTAGTCGGCAGGCCACTCCACGTAGCGTGTAAAACCGTAAACATAAACCGAATGCAGTTTGTAACCCTGTGCTAAAGCAAGGTTGCCGAGAACTACCATCAATACTGCTAGTACACACCTTCTCATGATCCGGTAATAATACGGTTTCTTTGAAAATCAAACAAAATTAAGGGTGATTGGACGTCAAAAAGTTCATATTTAACGATTTTCTGACATTGGTGTCAAATGCGTCAAGTGCTCACTGGAGGAGTCTTATCTGGTTAAGCCGATGCCGGATGAAAAATTGGATTTCACCAAACTTTCCATGCGCGGCAGCAGTTATTCTGTCACAACAATCCGTGTTGCTATGAGCGAATTTAAGACAAAATCAAATGACGAGTGGAAAAAAGAACTGACGGAAGAGGAATATCGGGTCCTGAGGGAGAAAGGCACAGAAAGGGCATTTACAGGTGAATATTGGGACAACCATAACCGTGGCATTTACTATTGTCGCGCCTGTCATCAAAAGCTATTCACTTCGGATACAAAATTCGATTCCGGCACGGGGTGGCCTAGTTTCTTTGCACCCGCCTCAAAGGAAGCGGTGTCTACAATCTTAGACCGAAGCCACGGCATGACCCGGCAGGAAGTAGTTTGCAGTAATTGCGGAAGCCACCTTGGCCACGTGTTTCCCGATGGGCCAAGACCGACGGGCCTGCGGTACTGCATGAATTCAATCTCCATGAAATTTGAGGAGGAATAAACCTGGCTTGAGCGGGTAGCGACAAGCAACCAGCAACAATTTTGCTTATCTTTTAAGCCTAAACCTCCTACTATGTGCAGATTAATGGCTTATCTGGGAACACCCATCATTATTGACAAACTGCTTTACCAGCCGAAAAACTCACTCGTCAATCAAAGCATCAATGCCCGTGAGATTGAAGAGCCGCTCAATGGCGATGGTTTTGGCATTGGCTGGTATGTGAGGGATGTAAATTTTGAGCCGGTCACATTTGTTTCCGTGCATCCTGCGTGGAGCAACCGCAACCTGAAAAACCTGGCGCCAAAAATTAAAACTGATTGCTTCGTTGCCCATGTGCGGGCGGCCAGCGTAGGCGAAGTTTCCGAGTCGAATTGCCACCCTTTTCAATACAAGAACATTCTGATGATGCACAATGGTGGCGTTGAGGAATTCTACAAGATTAAGCGAAAATTGCGCGAACCGCTTACCGATGAATTATACAACTGGATTAAAGGGCAAACCGATTCAGAACATCTTTTTGCCTACCTCCTTAACGAATTGTTTAAGAATCACAAGACCGTGAGCCCAGAAGCTGTAGTTGATTCTTTCGAGAAGACATTTCAAGCGTTAAAGAAAATGATGGCCGAGGCCGGAATCAAAGAGCCTGCTTACCTCAATATGGGTTTCACCAATGGCTTGTTCCTCGTGGCTACCCGTTACTGCAGCGATCCCAAGGAAGAACCGCTTACATTATATCATTCCGAAGGAAGTCGGTTTGTCGTGGAAGACGGTGTGACCCACCTGATGGCACCTGAAGACGATGACCACGCGGTGCTGGTTGTGTCCGAAAAGCTTTCGGACGACAAATCATGGACACTGATTCCCCCGAATCATTTTGTCATCGTTGAAAATACCCTGAATGTGCGCATCCGGCCAATAAGGGACTAGCGCGGACTTCATCATATTTGAAAAATTTCACTTAGTTTCGCACAAAAAAAGTAGTGAAATACGATATCATTATTGTTGGTGGAGGTATTGTCGGGCTTGCCACTGCGTTAAATGTTCTGGAGAAAAGTCCCGGCCGAAAAGTACTTGTACTGGAAAAAGAAACGGAGGTTGCAAAACACCAGACCGGAAATAACAGTGGGGTAATTCATTCGGGGTTATATTATAAACCTGGAAGCCTCAAGGCCAGGAACTGCATCCAGGGATATCACATGCTGATCAATTTCTGTAAGGCAAACGATGTTCCTTTTGAACTGTGCGGCAAGATTGTAGTGGCCACGGAACAGAAAGAAGTGCCGCTGCTAAAAAATCTTTTCGATCGGGGCGCACAGAACGGACTGCAGGGATTTAAAATGCTCACCGCATCGGAACTGAAGGAGTATGAACCACACGTGAATGGCGTTGCCGGATTTTTTGTTCCGCAGACCGGCATTGTTGACTACAAAGTTGTTGCTGAAAAATATGCCGAACTGATTCGCAACAAAGGCGGTGAAATCCACCTTGGCGAAAAAGTGATGGACATAAAACTTGAGTCGAAGGAAGTGCTGGTAGTTACCGAGAGAACCAGCTATCAGGCGCTGCAGCTGATTAACTGTGCGGGTCTTTATTCCGATAAAATTGCCAAGCTCACCGTGCCTGAGATTGACGTGAAGATCATTCCTTTCAGGGGAGAATATTATAAGCTCAAAAAGGAAAAGGAGTACCTCGTCAGGAACCTTATTTATCCCGTTCCAGATCCAAACTTCCCTTTCCTTGGTGTTCATTTCACGCGAATGATGAAAGGCGGTGTTGAAGCCGGACCAAATGCAGTGCTGGCCTTCAAGCGAGAAGGGTATAAAAGGTCAGATATCAACCTTTCCGAGCTTGCCGAAACACTGGCGTGGCCGGGATTCCAGAAGGTTGCCAAAAAATATTGGCGCACGGGCATGGGCGAAATGTACCGATCATTTTCAAAGGCTGCGTTTACCAAGGCATTACAAAAGCTGATGCCCGAAGTCCAGGAAAACGATTTGGTGGATGGTGGCGCTGGCGTTCGAGCACAGGCATGTGACCGTACCGGGGGTCTGGTAGATGATTTCCTGATCCTTGAAAAAAGTCAGGTAATCAACGTTTGCAACGCCCCCTCTCCGGCAGCCACATCGTCACTCTCCATCGGTCAAACCGTTGCTGAACTTGCCCTGAAAAAGTTCTAAGATTGACTTACTTTTAGAGATGGGTAAACTCAGTCGGGAAGAGATCAAGCGATATTCACGTCACCTGGTAATAGACGAGATCGGGGTAACCGGGCAAGAACGACTGAAGGGCGCCAGTGTGCTGATCGTTGGTGCCGGAGGGCTTGGATGTCCGATTGCGTTGTACCTTACTGCAGCGGGAGTCGGGACGATCGGCATCGCTGATCATGATGCGCTGGACGTTTCAAATCTTCAACGCCAGGTCCTCTACTCTGTTGACGACATTGGTCAAAAGAAAGCAGATGTTGCCGTTCGCAGGCTGAAAACACTGAACCCATTGATTTCAATTCGGGCGTTCACGGCACGAATAACCTCCGAAAATGCACTGAACATCCTTGAGCCGTTCGACATCGTAGTCGATGGCACCGATAATTTTCCCACGCGATATCTTCTCAATGATGCGTGCGTGTTATTAAACAAGACGCTCATCTACGGATCGATTCTGAAATTTGAGGGTCAGGTCGCTGTGCTCAACTTCGGCACGCCTGACGGAGGCAGATCTACAAATTACCGCGATCTCTTTCCCGAGCCTCCTGCGGCTGACACCGTTCAAAACTGTGAGCAGGCTGGCGTTGTTGGCGTTCTCCCGGGCATTATCGGATCGATTCAGGCCTCGGAAGTGGTGAAGGTTATTACTGGCGCTGGTGAGCCCTTGGTGGATAAACTACTGATCTTTGACGCGTTAACGCTCGATCAAACGCTCATTAACATCCCAAATCGGCAAAGCCGGAGACAGATAAAATCTTTAATCGATTATGAAGATTTTTGTGGTATAAGTCAGGAGAAAGATAAATCTTTGGCGGGTAATCAACCGAACATTATGAAAGAAGTTACAGTACAGGAATTGAAGAAACTAAAAGACTCGGGTGCTGACTTTCAGCTGATCGATGTTCGCGAACCGCACGAGTACGACATTTGCAACCTGGATGGTGAGCTGATCCCGATGTCGGAAATACCATACAATGTAGACAAGATTTCGAAGGACAAACAAGTAGTGATTCACTGCCGCAGCGGAAAGCGCAGTGGTGACATGCTCCTCTGGCTCGAAAAGAATCACGGCTTCAGCAACTTGTACAATCTCAAAGGAGGAATTCTCGCCTGGGCGAAGGAGATCGATCCGGAGATGCCACAGTATTAAAAACAATTTCAGATTTTTGATTTGAGATTTAAGATTTCGCGGAACTCCGACAATCAATGGGCACGCGCTAAAATCCTAATTCTAAAATCATAAATCAACTCGAGGCTTCAATCGCCTGCCGGATATCACCGATAATATCTTCCACATCTTCAAGTCCCACGGAGATTCTGATAAGCCCGGGGCTGATGCCTACCGCTGCGCGTTCTGCGTCCGTAAGTTTTGAATGCGTTGTGGATGCAGGATGAATCGCAATCGTTCGGGTGTCACCGAGATTCGGTGTGTGAGAAATCATCTTCAGGCTGTTGAGCACTCTCCTGCCCTGGTCCAAACCACCTTTGACTTCAAACGTAACTAATCCACCGCCAAGGCGCATTTGTTTCTTCGCAAGGGCGTGCTGCGGATGCGATGGAAGGAAAGGGTACTTTACTTTCGCCACAACGGGGTTCGTTTCGAGATAGGTCGCCAGTTTCAGCGCGTTTTCGCAGTGCTTTTGCATCCTGATCGAAAGTGTCTCAAGGCTTTTTGAAAGGATCCATGCATTGAAAGGAGACATCGATGGGCCGGTGTGTCGTGCGAAAAACCGGATCTCTTTGATCAGCTCCCTGGTGCCGAGCACCGCCCCTCCAATTACACGTCCCTGTCCGTCCATGAACTTCGTTGCCGAGTGCGTCACGATGTGCGCGCCAAACTTCGCAGGGTTCTGCAGATACGGTGTGGCAAAACAATTGTCAACGTTAAGGATCAGGTTATGTTTCTTCGCAAGTTGTCCAATCCACTCCAGATCGATGAGATCAAGAGCCGGGTTCGAGGGCGTCTCTACAAAGATCATTTTTGTGTTGGGCTGAATTTTTGCCTCCCACGTCTCCGGTTCATTGACATCCGCATAGGTATGCGAAATTCCAACGCGCGGAAACAGTGTATTAAGAATCTGATGCGTGGAGCCGAACACTGACCGGCATGCAAGCACATGATCGCCCGTCTTCAGCAATGCCGCCATGCTTGAATACATTGCAGCCATTCCAGAAGCAGTTGCAATTCCGTCTTCGGTGCCTTCCAGCAAACACAACTTCTCGATGAATTCATTTGTGTTCGGATTCGAGTATCGGCTGTAGATGTTACCGGGAATTTCATCGGCAAACATCGCTCGCGCCTGCTCTGCGTCTTCAAACACAAAACTCGATGTCATGTAGACAGGAACGGAATGCTCGCGAAACGCGCTGCGCTCATGCTGGTGACGAATAGCATCAGTATCGAAATTTCTCTTCTTGCTCATTGATTTTACTATGCAGGTCTTATAATTTCAGTGGTGTACGTTACAGTGGCTGTCTTCTCCAGCGTTTTCGCTACCGAACAATATTTGTCCACAGATAAGGCAACCGCCTTCTCCGCTTTCTCTTTATCCAAGTTTCCAAAGAGCTTAAAATGCGCATGGACTTTTACAAAAAGTGAGGGCACTGCACCTTCTTCGCGTTCACCCGTAACAGTCACTTTTATATCCTGCAGATCTTGCTTTTGTTTTTTCAAAATATTAACTACATCGATGGAACTGCACCCACCCATTGCGGCTAACAGCATTTGCATTGGGCGCATACCCTGGTTGGTGCCACCTATCTCAGGCGAGGCGTCTATGTGAACCGCGTTTCCGTTTTCGTTCTTTGCCTGAAAATGAAAACCGTCATTCAATCGATTGAGCTCAATTTTTATCATGTTTTTCCTCCTTCTGTGGCCATCCCAGACTTCCGATTATCATGGCCACCACGCTTAATAACGTTGCCGGCACCAATGTCGGCCAACTTGTTTCGTAAGCTTCAAATATAATCCACGAAAGCATACCAACCACCATCGAGGCCATCGCTCCTACTCGACTCGAGCGTTTCCAATACAAACCAAACGTTAGTGGGGCAAACAGCGATACCAGGCTTAGGATGGAAGACTCGCTCACAAGCTCGTAAATGTTCGAGCGCATGCATGCCATGATGGTTGCGAGGATGCTAAACACGAGCACTGCAATTTTCGTCACTACCAATATCTGCTTATTGGAAAGTCGGTTTTTTGAAAGTGGCTTCACCAGGTTCTCTGACAGGATCGCTGCCGGTGCCAGGATCACCGAACTGGTTGTGCTCATGATCGCAGATAAAAGCGATCCGAAGAATAAGATCTGTACCGGGAGCGAAGTATGCTGAAGAACCATGTTAGGTAGCGCAAGCTGAGCATCGCCATGGATCTGGTCCGGATACAGATATTTTGTGCAAAGGCTGATGAACAGCGGAAGCATCGCGATCGTCAGGTACATAGCTGCCGCGATGAAACAAGAACGCATGGCGGTGGCTGCGGAGTTTGAAGACATGGACCGTTGAAAAACATCCTGTGAGGGAATTGAACCAAGGCCGAGGACGGCCCAGGCGGCAACCCAGCTCACTATTTCCTTACCGTCAGCTGGTGGGAAAAATCGGAAGGTATCTGCCGGAGCCTGGTTTAGCACATTTTGAACACCGCCAGCCTTATTGGCCATCACAATGGCAAGAACAAGCAATCCACCAATGATGATAATCGTCTGAATGAAATCGGTAATGGTGATAGCCCACATTCCTCCGATGTACGTGTAAATGGTAACCACCACAGCACTAATTACAATCCCCTCCCACACCGGCATGCCCGTCACTACATTCATGATCAACCCCATGGCGACCAGTTGTGCCGCGATGTAACCAAGGTATGGAGGGCCTAGAAAAATGCTGGCCGTGAGCTCAGCGTTTCTCCCAAACCGCTTTCGAAAAAAATCGCCCAGGGTGAGCAGGTTTAAATTGTAAAGCTTGCGAACGAAGAATACGCCAAAAAGAATAAGGCAAAGAGCCGCCCCGAACGGATCTTCAATCACCGCATAAAGTCCTCCTTCCAAAAATTCCGAAGATGCTCCAAACACCGTTTCGGAGCCGAACCACGTGGCAAACATGGCTGTTGAACTCAACGTCAGCGGGAGGCTTCGGCCTGCGAGCATGTAATCGTCAAGCGTTTTAACTCTGCGTGCAGCCCACACCCCAATGAAAATGGTGAGCAATAAGTAGAGAATGATGGACAGGAGCAGCAACGTTAGTAAGGCCTTATAACCGAGCGGTTAAAAGTACATACAACGCTGGCACTAATTCAACTTTGTAATTAGTTTTTGTCACGGTTCCCACCGAGCTGGAAGGTACGGGTAACGTTAAACCCCAGATGAATATCCCCTTCAAGAACATCACCAGAAGTTTCAGTAATAAATGCGCGCTCAGTCAGGCCGCGGGTGTTGGTGATCACAATCTGGAAAACGTGACCACCGGTTTCAATGTCGACACCTACTCCAAGTGTATTCTTAAAAGGATTCGTTTCCGGAACGTTCAATCGATAATAGTACTCGCTTGTGATTGCTACGCTTTTTGTCACCTTCAGTCTTCCCCCAAATCCGAGGGCAAGCTGGTCGTTCTCTTCAATGGTCTGATCAACGGCATTTTTGTGTACGAAGCTCGGCATTAGCTGAAGGGAGAAACTGGGCGTGAATTTCCGCGCAATTAAAAGCTGTGTTACATAGGCAAGCCGGTCGATGGTCTTAAAACCGGGAGGCACGTTTTCCTTTTTTGGAGAACCTTTGTATGCAATACCGCCAAGGGCCGTGACGGTTACAGGAATGTTTTTAGCGCCTTTACTTTGCCTGATCAACTTATATTTTGCATAGCCGTCCATGGTTTTATCAACCGAATTCCGACCGTAGCTGATGCTGAGATTATCGGTGATGCCGTAGTCAAGACCATATCGGACATAAGCATCATCCAGTCCAAACAGTTCGTATAAGCCACCGTTCACCTCGCCAAAGCGGTGAGCAAAAATAAACTCAAGCGTACCCTTCGGTTTCGTCTCCACGGTATGACCATTGACTATGCGCGTTCCTTTGAAGGTTTGAAAAGCGTAGTCAACATCGCCTGTTTGTGACGACTCAAGTTCTTTCATCAAATCTTCCTGACCAAACGCCACGCCTGAAAGCGCGAGCAGGGTAAGTCCAAGTATATATCGTTTCATTTTCAATAGTTGAATTATCAGATAGTGGTGGATACAATTTATTTCATCGGTTTGTAGACGAAATCGATTCTGACTTCGACTTCCTCAGCAATATTTTGCCATACAAGTTTGGGGATTTTTATATTATAATCAGCGAGCACTACGATGAATTTTGCTTTCATGATCGCTTTTCCCCCCTCAAACTGAATTGTGCCGGGCACCTGAATGTCTTTCGTCACTCCATGCATGGTAAGTTTACCGGCTGCCGTTACGTTTTGTGGTCCCTTCGCATTAACGTCATACCCCTTTAGCCTGCCGTTAAAGAGGGCTTTCGGAAACTTCTCTGTCTCCATATACTTCTCGTTAAAGTGTTCACGCATAAGCGCCTTCGGGAAAATAAAATCCTTGATCTTGACGATATACACCAGCTCACCACTAGTCGAATTGAAAAGGCTTCCCACCATCGTGTTTTCAGCGGTGATGTCTTCGATGGCAGCATCAGAGAAAAACGAGATTGCACCGCTTTCGGTTGAAAATTTCTGAGCAAACGCAAGGCTGGTTGTCAAAAAGAACAGGGAGAGGAATAGGCCAAGCTTCATTGAAATGCTATTGTGGTTTGAAAGCAAAGTCGGCAGTTACTTCAACCTGCTCGGCAATGTTTTGCAGCAGCAGTTGAGGAATCGCGATGTTGTAGTCGGCAAGCTTTACCATGAACTTTGTATTGAACTGAAGTTTGCTTCCCTGCCTCGTGATTGTGCCCGGAATCTCAACTTCCCTGGTTACACCATGAATCGTCATTTTGCCTACGGCTTTCGCTGACTGCAATCCTGTTTTGGTTTTGTCATAGCCTTGCACATTTCCCTGGAATGTCGCTTTCGGAAATTTATCTGACTCCATGTATTTTTCGTTGAAGTGCTCCTGCATCAACGCTTTGGCAAACTTGAATGCGTTGACAGGAATCGAAAACACGATGTCGCCATTGTCTGAATTAAAAATTCCGGAAGCCTTTTTATTTGTGGCCGTGATATCTTCAATCAGGGCGTCCGAAAAAAAGACCACGTTCGATTTCTCGACAGTAAATTTCTGTGCTACAGAGGCAGTGGAAGCCAGGAATAAAGCCACAAACAGGGATCGCGTCATAGCTTAATTATTAGGTGCGTCATCATCTATCCAGCAGGCAATTGCGTTGATTTGGTCCTGGCTTAATCCGCCTTTCGGACTGCTCGCGGGAGGCATAATGCGGTTGACTACAAAGTTTTTCACGTTTCCGTGCTGTGCATTTTCCTGGAACACTGCAAAGTTGGACCAGTCCCGGTCGGCACCAAGGCTCCCGTTGTGGCATCCTGAGATCGCACATTTTGATTCCAGAATCGGTTTTATGTCTTCGAGGTAACTGACCTCGTTATCCGGGCAGTTGTATGTCGGGAAATCATGATCGGCACATGACAACTGGAATCCGAAGACAACGAGGAATGAAAGACAAAATAAAGCAGCGCGTAAAATTCTATTCATTATAGAAAGTTAGAAATTGATCGATTCTTCACAAAGATGATTATCTGTTTAAACTCGGAAAATGTAGCACCGTAACAGATTCTGCGACAAGGATGGCGATGAGGAAAGGTCTAAAATGAGAAATCCCCCGTGATCCTGGACCACGGGGGAAATTCATTGTATATAGTTGGATTTAATCTTAAATCAAATATATACGGGCGCGCCCTGTCAGCCATCACCGAATCGACTACAAACAAAATAAGAGGTTAAGCTGCAATTTTTACGGATAGGATGCTTGAAACCAGCTGGGCTAAAATCGAAAATCCCCCAAAGTCCTTGACAGTGGGGGATTTTCTTGTCTATAGTTGGCTTTAATCTGCTTCAAAGGTAAATAAATTATCTTTTAAAGCAAACGTAAAAGTATCGACTACTTACTTTTTCTCATTCTTTTTTGCCGAGTCGAGGGCAACGCTATCCGATTTCAAATATTGCTTTTGTAAGCGTTCCTTGAGCTGCGACTTTGATCCGGGAAATGTTGTTCGTGAGGAGATATCATAGCTTGCATACGCCAGGAGAATCACGAAAATTACCGCGAGCGCGACAAAAATTTTTTTCGACCGACTCATCAGATGAACTCGAGTATTTTGTCCGCAAGTTTAACATTGTCAGACAAAAGTTCATAGAACTGATCTTTGTTCAGCTTGAGGATTACAACTTCTGACTTGGCTATTAGAAGATTAGTATTCACAAAGTTCGGCAGCGGCATCATTTCGCCAATGAACTGCCCCTGCGAAAACTGCGCAACGAACTGCCCGCGCTGATAGAAATCAATTGTCCCCGTAACGAGGATATAGAAATTGTTATTTGACTTCTCATCGAGAACAAGGGATTCATCGGGCTTCAGGTGCAACTCATTGCTGATATCCGCCAGGTAAGACAGCGTTAGCCCCGGAATGTTCTCAAAGATACTGATCTTCTGAAAGAACAAGACCTTTTCGAAGCCCATCATCTTGCGCGAGTGGATAATCAGATTGTCGAGCTCGCGCTTCACATGCTCACCCAGTCTTTTGGTGTGTGCGTGATACTCATCGGAATTCACCTGGAACAACGACCACGCTGAAACCTCACGGATAAAGAGATCCGGGTTATACAGCTGCGCGATCAAATCGAGCTTGAAGTCAGCAACACGTTGCATGCCAATTTGAAACATGACGCACGCCTTTGTCCACCGGTTAGATTGTGTGAAGTCCCGGTTAATGATAAACTTCAGCACCAGTTTTGAATCCAGCTTTACGCGTGGATAGAAATCTTCCAATCGATTAATGCGTTCAAGCTCCGTCAGGTCATCGAGCACCGGAATTACTCGCTGTTTCAGCTGATCGGTGAGAAACACATCGAGCAACTCAATGGCGAAAGTGATTCCATCGGCTGTCCCGCTATCGATATTTTCCTTTACAAGCTGGATCGACCTCGTATCGTACAGCATGGCCAGCAGCATATAGATGTGCTCAATATCATTCTGGATCTCCGCCCGAAGTGCTGTTTTGATCTGATTAGTAAAACCATCTTCGCCCACTTCCTGGATGGCGCTGAGATTCCAGCGGATGTCAGCAATATCGGCTTCGATGGCATATTTGATGCGTGTCATCTGGGAAATTCCCGCTTTAAATCCTGACTCACCCAGCGACAAAAGGACCTGGGATACCACCAGTTTGTTTGGATAATCAATTTTTCCCCACAACTGATCACGGCCGCGCTGCCCTCCTATTCGACCCATTTCCTGGATGATTTTTAGCATCACCTGGGTGTTCTGACCGCTGCGGTAGAAAGCAGCTTCAAGTGCCGGCAACGTATCTTGCCCTATAAGAACTATTGCGTTCATCGCCTGGTTGCTGAAAGCAGGACTACCAAGACTTTCAATCAGCGCGTTGATCACTTCACCGTTATAGCGCTTAATAGACGTCTTGATCGCGGTATTCCGAACTTTCGGCTCGGTATCATTCAGCAATTCCATCAGGTAAGAAATACCCTCCTCCTTAGAGGTATGCAGGAGCAGCTCGGCTGCATAATGACGATCGTTAGGATTCATGGATCGCGTGAGCTTCTGAATACGCGCCTTCGTGATGTCGCCACCGTTCTCCAGGATCAGCGCCAGGTCGCTCTTGCTGAGAATGTTCTTTATACCGTTGCCCGCCTTAGAGTCGTCCATGCGGATAACATACTGGTCGGACACTGACAAACCTTTCATCTCATTCATTCGCTCCTGCGCATAATGACGAGTGGCTTCGTCTTCGTTTTTCATCAGGTTGTTCACCCACCCTGCAACGTGAGCCGCATTAATTTTTTCGAGGAGCTTGAACGAGAATACCGCACGACTGGCATATGGGGCAGACAACATCTCCTCGAGGCGACTGGTGATGAGCGTGAATCCGCGCTCAAGCTTCTCCTGCTTGACATCGGCCGTTGACTCCAGTTTCTGCCGAATCTTACCGCGGTAACCCTGGTAGATCCGGTTCACAACAAGCAGGTAAAGCCCCGCCAGGATAACAAGCAGGACAGAAATATGGATGACCTTAAAGAACGGAAGAAAGGCAAACCCGAAAATGAAAATACCTGCCACAAAGCGAGCCCCTTCGTTCATCAAACCCTCCACCTTCGATTGAATATTAAAACGAAGGCGGCTGTCAAGGGGAATGAAGAACAATTTGAATACAGGATTTTCGAGCGAATCGCGCAGCGTCCAGTTGAACAGGCGGCTCAATGCCACGAACAGGAAGAAATAGAGGAAGCCTGTACCCGACACCGCCTTCTCGAACCCGAGCAGCGATCCCATGATTACAGCGCCCAGCGCAAAGATTCCAACCACAATGGGAAGAATGAAAAGCGAAATGCGAAGGCCATAGTTCGAGATTATCTTGCTGTTAATAAAAGTCTGGAGGATTAAACTCAAGCCATACACCGCTCCCGTGAAAAACGAGTTGAAGTTCGTTAGTTCACGTTCGTCCGGGTATTGCTCCCGCACGAGGTTTTGAAACGCATACTGACTAAACATAAGCGTAACCATCGACACGAGAAGAAACAAACCAAGCGAGACGATAAATTTATCCTTCACAATGGTCGTAAGGCTTGTTTGCTTACGCACATCCGAATCGAACTCACGCGGATCGTTTTTCGACAATGCAAAGCTGGAGGAGATGGTGATCAACAGCATCGACACGATGAGAATGCTGAGACAGCACAGGATCAGATAATTGGATGTATCCGTCACCAATCCGGAAGAAAAAGGAATGATGATCAGGGTTGCTACGATAGCCGCGATCAGCTGACCCGTGTCGATCCAACCGATGATCCGTTTTGACTGCCGGAAATTAAAAAGTCGGCCGAATATTCCCCAGAAGCTCAACAGCATAATTGCCGTGATGGGCCCCGTCATGCAATACATCGCAAAGATGTAGGCATTGTGGGAAGCGGGATCGCCAAAATGAAGCAGAAGGTACGCACCTACCGTGAACGCCAAAATCAAGATTACGCTGCTCAAGGCAAGTGTAGTGAACTTGATCAGGTTTTGAAAGAATGAAAAGAGGCCGGTAGCAACAATCCCCAAAAGACCCGCGATCAGAAAAGCCCTGTTAAGTTGATCACCCAGGCGATTGAGGAACAGTGAATCTGCTGTTACCTGGTACGTGGCAATGAACACCCCCATGAAGAAACCTGTCGCGAGCATCAGCGTGATCTGCTTCTGCTCCTGCGACTTCATGGTAACGGATCCAGCGAATGCTTCTGCCATAGGGTTAATCTCAAAGGTAAAATAAAAAAGCCTCTTTTGGTAGTATCAAAAGAGGCTTTCTGAATATTCAAAGTCTTCTTATTTCTTCGCGATGCTGTCACCCTTCGGCTGGGTTCCTTCCTTCTCGGCTTTGTAAGAATCGTTGAGTCCCTTGATCACGTCCTGGCTGATATCGAGGGCGTTGCCACCGTAAAGCATATCGCTGCTCGGATCATATTTCAAAACTACCTGCAGTCCTTTTTCAGCACTGTAAGTCTTCAGGAACGCTGTGATCCTGTCATACAATTGTTTGCGCAGGTTCGCTTCGTCCTGCATGAGTTGTTGCTGAAGTGTTTGCTGGTACAGTTGCAGGTTTTGTTGCTTTTTGGCCAGGTTCTCTTCGGTTGCTTTTACCTGTCCGATCGTCATGCTGTTCACGCTTCTCTGGTAAGCATTGATCTCATTCTGAAGACCTTGAGCACGGTTACGGAAGTCAGCATCCATCTTCTGAGTTTTGGCTTCAAGCTGTTCCTGATTCACTTTCAGATAATCATAATACTTGAGAACCGTGTCTGCATTGATGTAGGCAATCTTCAAATCGCTTAGCATGGCTTCATTCGCAGTGCTTCCAGTTGAATTTGCAGATTTAGGACTCGCAAAATGTAAATAGTACAATACACCAACTGCTACCAGCAGCACGATGTTCAGGATCAACGACAGGTTCTTCATGAGGTTAAGAGTAAATTAGGGCGCAAATATGCCGAGTATTTGGCGGGAATTCAAGGGAAGAAAGGAAAAAGCTGGAAGCTGCAAGCTACAAGCTTCAAGCCCTGCCTGCTGGCTGACCGTTAAGGAGATACGAGTTGCACGTTACCCGTGGCAAGTTGCAAGTTAAACCAGGGGTCGAAATCAGGGCGATTGGGTTCTTTGGCTCTTGGTTTTTGGCCTTGGACTTTTCTATTGCACTACGTCCTGCGTCTGGAAAGAGTACAAGGTGTCGTCCAGGCTTAAGGAGTCTTCATTAAAATCCTTGATGAACTTCTCGATCTCTTTCGCGGTAATTTTGTCTACGTGAATTCCGATGTCGAGTGCGACCCCGAAGTCAGTGTTTGCATCCATATCAACATGCTCTTTCACTTTTACAGCTTCCTCTTCTTCTAATTCCATGATCACCTCAGCGATGTAAAGACCGATTTCCTCTTCCAGCGGATCGAGAGCAGCAAGGTTTCCATTTTCATCTTCTTCGTAAGAAATTTTCTTGTATTCGGGAAAGTGCTTTGCCGCACGGTGCTCTGCAATTTCAAACATCTCGCTTTCGTGCTGCAGGCGCAGGGTATACATAACCGCATCATACACTACCTCCTTGCCTTCATATAACCCGATAAAATAAAAGTGAACGTATTCGTCTGAGTTTTCATCTTCCTCATCGAGGATGAAGTGCTGATTCGCACTGTGGATTTTTTTTCTGTAATCCTCGATTACTTGTGCATCGAAACCTTTGTTCACAGTCATAGGAGAAGATTATTAGGTAATTAATATAAGGTTTTTAGGCTGGTTTTCAGCATGTTCTACAAAAAATCTTAATAGGGTTGAATGGGGCTAGGCGAAAAAATTTATGCCCGTGAAATGTTGTCATTTAAACCACTCTGCATACATCGGATAATTTCTCGCAGTGCGTAGAATAACTTCCTTCATTTGATCGCTTGTGTCTTTTACGCGCTTTGCAGGCACACCAGCATAGACACTTCCAGGCTCAATGACTGTATTGGGCAAAACCACCGCCCCTGCCGCAATCACCGAGTTGGCCCCAACCACCGCGTCATCCATGATTATTGCTCCCATCCCTACCAGCACATTGTCTTCGATCGTGCACCCGTGCACTACTGCATTATGAGCGATGGAAACATTATTGCCAATGACCGTCTTTGCCCGCTGGTACGTACAATGGATGACCACCCCATCCTGAATGTTCGTGTTATTGCCGATGGATATTGAATGCACGTCACCCCTCACAACGGCATTGAACCATACCGTGCAATTATCCCCCATGGACACCTCGCCCACCACAACGGCTGTTTCGGCCAGAAAGCAATTGTTTCCAAACTTTGGAGCATAACCTCTAACATTTTTGACGTAAGCCATAACGATTGAAATTTTGGGGTCGCAATATAGAAATTTGCGAAATCCACTGACAAGATGTCATTAAAAAACACTAAAAAGTGTATTTTTGCGTCTTTCGTTGGTAAGAAATGGAGAATTTGTTCCAAGACATTGGCATCCTTGATCAGGATAAGAAGGTAGAAGTTTGCGAAACGTTCACCGTTTCAAAGGATCAGAACACAGGAAAGGCCAGAAAATTATACATTGAGAGCTATGGCTGCCAGATGAATTTCTCTGACAGCGAGATTGTTGCGTCCATTCTTTCGAAAGAGGGATTTGACACCACCTCCGACATCCGCGCAGCCGATGTAGTATTTCTGAACACCTGCTCGATCCGGGAAAAGGCCGAGCAGGCCATCCGCGATCGGCTTACCCACATTAAAGGTTTGAAGAAGCATAAACCAGAGCTCCTCGTTGGTGTGCTGGGCTGCATGGCCGAGCGGCTGAAATCGAAGTTGCTGGAAGAAGAAAAGATCGTTGACCTGGTGGCTGGACCAGACGCCTATCGCGACCTGCCAAGGCTGATCTACCAGGTTGACGAAGGTGATAAAGCTGTAAACACTTTCCTGTCGCGTGAAGAAACCTATGCCGATATCAGCCCTGTGCGGTTGAATTCCAATGGCGTCAGCGCATTTATTTCGATTATGCGCGGCTGCGACAATATGTGTTCATTTTGTGTGGTCCCGTTCACGCGGGGCAGGGAGCGCAGTCGCGATCCGCACTCCATTGTGAGTGAAGCCAAAGACCTTTTTGACAGAGGATTCCGTGAAGTGACACTGCTGGGGCAAAACGTTGACTCGTACAAGTGGAGCGAAGTCGCGAATAACAAAGCTTGGATTGAAAAGAAAGGCGTTCAGGATATCGTGAATTTTGCTGAGCTTCTGAGGCGCGTGGCCGAAATCAGTCCCGATCTCCGAATCCGGTTTTCTACCTCACACCCAAAAGATATTACGGATGAAGTGTTGTTCGTAATGAAGAAGTACGAGAACATCTGCAAAAATATTCACCTGCCCATGCAGAGCGGCAACTCGCGGATTCTGGACATGATGAACCGGAACTATACACGCGAATGGTACCTGGAACGGGCGAAGCGTGTGCGTGAGGTACTGGGCGATGATTGCGGACTTTCGTCTGATATGATTGCAGGTTTCTGCACGGAAACGGAAGAAGAACACCGGGACACACTTAGCCTGATGGACGAAGTTCAGTACGATTTCGCGTACATGTTTTACTATTCAGAGCGGCCTGGAACCCTGGCCGAGAAAAAATATAAAGACGATATCTCGTTCGAAGTTAAAAAGAGACGCCTGGACGAGATCATTAAGAAACAGCGCGAGCATTCATTGCTTCGAAATATGAAGGATGTGGGCAAGGTTCACCGGGTGCTTGTTGAAGGGTTTTCAAAACGGTCGGAGGAAGATCTCCAGGGCCGCACGAGTTCCAATAAGGTTGTCGTTTTTCCAAGAGAGAATTATCAGAAAGGCCAGTATGTCAACGTTCTGGTTTCGGATTGTTCGGGCGGAACGTTGATCGGAAAAGTTGTTAACGCATAACATGACAATTTCAGATTCAGAAATACAAAATATCAAAATGCGATTCGGCATTATCGGGACGTCACAGCTCCTGAATAATGCCGTGCGTGTCGCCATGCAGGTCGCTCCCACCGATATGTCTGTGCTGATCACGGGCGAAAGTGGAAGTGGTAAAGAATCGTTTTCAAAAATTATCCATCACCTGAGCTCCCGGAAGCATGGGCAGTTTATTGCTATCAACTGCGGATCGATCCCCGAAGGCACGATTGATTCAGAACTTTTTGGACACGAGAAAGGGTCATTCACGGGCGCCCACGAAGCCCGTAAAGGATATTTCGAAGTAACAAACGGAGGAACTATCTTCCTTGATGAGATCGGTGAAATGCCATTGGGAACACAGGCGCGACTCCTTCGTGTTTTGGAGAATGGTGAATTCATTAAGGTTGGTTCCTCGAAAGTGCAAAAAACAGATGTGCGCGTTGTAGCCGCAACAAACGTAAACCTGATGAAGAGCGTGGAGGATGGGAAGTTCAGGGAAGACCTGTACTATCGTCTCAGCACCGTGCCGATCTTTGTTCCGCCTTTGCGTGAACGGGGCCGGGATGCCGAATTGCTGTTCAGAAAATTCGCCACTGACTTTGCGGAAAAATACAAAGTAAAACCCATCTCGCTAACGGATGACGCGAAGGAAGCCCTGCTGCAATACCGATTCCCCGGAAACATCCGCCAGCTGAAAAATCTGGTGGAGCAGATCTCAGTCCTCTCGACCGATGATAAAGAGATCACTGCGGAAATTCTACAGCGTTACCTGCCGAAAGAAAATACATTGCCGGCTCTCTATCGCAG
>DASWTP010000191.1:0-5244 GCA_036402075.1 Chryseosolibacter sp.
GTAGTCAGCATTCCTCTGATGATAAGTCTAGGAAGCGAATTCATGCCGCCATTGGATGAACAATCAATACTATTCATGCCAGTGACGTTGCCAGATGTTTCCAATGAGGAAGCGAAAAGAATTCTTCAGGTTCAGGACAAGATCATCAAGTCTTTACCGGAGGTTGACAAAGTTCTTGGCAAGGCTGGAAGAGCGAGCACGGCTACTGACAACTCTCCTATTAGCATGATTGAAACTATCATCATGTTAAAGCCGAAAACCGAATGGCGCGAAGGGATCACAAAGAATGACATCATCAACGAGCTTGACGCAAAAATGCAGATCCCAGGTGTTGTGAATGGCTGGACTCAGCCTATTATCAACCGCATCAACATGCTTGCAACGGGTATCAGAACGGATGTCGGTATTAAAGTCTACGGACAAAATCTCGACAGCATCGCAGCGGTATCAGAACGGGTGAAGGCAGCTCTTGAAGGAGTCCCTGGTGTTAAGGACCTGTATGTTGATCCGATCACCGGTGGAAAGTATCTCACTATTGATGTGAATCGTGATGCACTTGGAAGATACGGCTTGTCCGTCAATGATGTGAATATGGTTGTGGAGTCGGCCATCGGTGGAAGTCCTATTGGACAGACAATCGAGGGAAGGCAACGATTTACGATCAGTGTCCGGCTCGCACAGGACTATCGAAACAGCATTGAGCAGTTGAAGCGTATTCCTATCAAAACGGCATCGCTTGGAACTGTGCCCCTCTCATCCGTTGCCGATATTAAGTTTGAAAATGGGCCTCCAATGATCATATCTGAAAATGCATTGTTGCGTGGGGCGGTGTTGTTCAACGTTCGTGATCGGGATCTCGGAAGTACAGTTGAAGAGGCAATTGCGACATTAAATAAGAATTTCGGTGGGTTGCCTAATGGCTATTATCTCGAATGGAGCGGTCAATATGAAAACCTCATCCGCGGAAAGCAAACCCTAATGATAATTTTACCTGTGGTTCTGCTGATCATCTTCATCTCTCTTTACCTCGCGTTTCACTCGATTCGTGAAGCATTCTTCAGTTTGATCACTGTGCCGTTTGCCTTGATCGGTGGTGCATACATGGTCTACTTCTACGGAGTGAATCTATCTGTTGCCGTAGCCGTAGGATTTATTGCCTTGTTCGGTATTGCGGTAGAAACAGGTGTCGTGATGGTTATATATCTGAATGATGCCATGCAGCAGCTCGTAAAACTTAAAGGCAACTCAAGTGAAATGATCACCAGAGACGAGTTAAGAGAATATGTCATTGCAGGCGCTGCAAAACGCCTCCGTCCGAAGCTCATGACTGTATGTGTAGCGCTCTTCGGTCTGATTCCTGTACTATGGGCGACAGGAGTTGGTAGTGACGTGATGAAACCAATTGTGCTTCCGATGATCGGTGGCGTTCTCACCTCATCAACGCACATCCTCTTAGTGACACCACTCATCTTCTTGATGACGAAAGAATATGAATTAAGAAAATTCGGAAAACTCGAAGTTTATGAAGTTAAACATTAAGACATCGGTTTTGATAGCTGGACTCTGGCT
Source organism: Chryseosolibacter sp. (assembly GCA_036402075.1). Lineage (GTDB taxonomy): Bacteria > Bacteroidota > Bacteroidia > Cytophagales > Cyclobacteriaceae > Chryseosolibacter. The sequence continues at coordinate 1,570 of DASWTP010000191.1, forward strand.
GGGAGTGATCGCATTGAGCAACGCTCAAGTGATCACACTTGACAGCGTTCTTCGGGTAATCGACAAACAGAATCCGATGCTTCAGGAATATGACAACAAAGTTAAAGCCTTAAACACCTACGCAGAAGGTGCGAAAAGCTGGATGGCCCCGATGGTTGGTGCCGGAACGTTCATGACACCCTATCCAAATCAAATGTTAATGGATGACCGGGACAAAGGTGCGTGGATGTTCTCGGTTGAACAGGAGATTCCAAATCCTTCAAAGCTGAATGCTAACAAGAACTATTTGTCTTCGAAGGCTTCAGTTGAGGAACAAGGACGTTCACAGCAATTCAACCAACTGCGTAGTGAAGCGAAAGGTATGTATTACCAGTGGCTTGTGGCTGAAGAGAAATTGAAAGTGCTTAAGGAAAACGAACGCATCATGGAATTAATGTTGAAGCTTGCGAGGATCAGATACCCATATAACCAGGGAAGTCTCGGTAATATTTACAAAGCTGAAGGCAGACTAAGTGAGGTTCAGAACATGATTCAAATGACCAATGGGGACATCGAGGAAAGTTCTTTCAGATTGAAAAGCTTGATGAACGTGCCGGTTGAGACATCAATCATGATTGATACTGCTACAACTATCAGTTATGAGCCAAACCAGGTGGTTTATGATACGGCAGCGCTAAGTGAACAGCGCAGTGATATCCGTCAGATTGACAAGACGATTGAGGTCATGAGACTGAATCAGCAACTGCAACGATATCAGTCTCGACCAGACTTTAAGATCAGATTTGACCATATGCAGCCCATTGGGAACATGCCAACACAATTTACCGCTATGGCGATGGTGTCAATTCCCATTGCACCCTGGTCTTCCAAGATGTACAAATCTGAAGTGAAAGGAATGCAATATGATATCGAAGCAATGAAGAAGGGTCGCGAAGCCATATTGATTGAAACCAGAGGAATGTTGGCCGGGATGGCGTCACAGTTGACGAGAATGAAACAGCAACTTGAAAATTATGATACAAAAATTATCCCGGCACTTCGTAAGAATTATCAAACCTTGATGCTTGCCTACGAGGAGAATCGTGAACAACTGCCAATTGTGATTGATGCATGGGAGGCTTTGAATATGGCTCAAATGGAATATCTCGAAAAGAATCAGGAATACTATAACATGATCGTGAGCTATGAGAAAGAATTGGAGAAATAGCGTGAAGGCTGCAAGCTGCAAGCTTCAAGCTGCAAGCCGCTTGGTTCTAGCTCCTAGCTGCGAGCTGCGAGCTACGAGCCAGAAATTTCAAATTTCAAATTTTAAATTAAAAATTTTCTTAGCGCTACTTGTCATTCTAGCAGCATGTAAGAACGGAGATCAGGATGAACATACAGACACCTACATCTGCCCAATGCATCCAACAGTAGTATCAGATCGTCCCTCGACATGCCCTGTCTGCGGAATGGATCTTGTCAGAAAAGCAAGACCCGGTGAAGAAGTTGAGATCACCGAAGATCTTTCGCGCCTGATCAAATCTCCGAACGAAACGGTAGTCGCATCAATCAAAACGATTAAAGGAGAATATAAGTCGATGCCCGTTACAATAGAAGCGCAAGGCATTGTCACCTATGACACTCGCAACATTTATACTATACCATCCCGGATCGGTGGGCGTTTAGAAAAGGTGCTACTCAAATATCCGTTTCAGACGGTAAAGAAAGGACAGAAAGTAGCTGAGATCTACAGCCCGGAACTACTAACGGCTCAGCGCGAACTACTTTTCTTATTAGAGAATGATTCACAAAACGAATCGCTGATTAGAGGAGCCCGTGAGCGACTTCAATTGCTTGGTGCCAGCGAGTCACAAATCAATACCCTCATCCAAAGAAACGAACCACAAAACACCTTTGCGATCTACAGCCCTTATGATGGTTATGTAATTGCGGAAACTCAACAAACGCCAATCGCGCCTATGGCTCCGCCATCATCGTCAAGTTCGGCCAGTGGTGGAATGAGCGATGGCATGGGTTCATCTTCTGCCTCAACGTCAATCCCTGCGCAAGCTACAAGCACAAACTTAACATCAGATTTGATCAGACAGGGTAGTTACGTGACTTCTGGGCAAACACTCTTTAAAGTAGTGAACACGTCTGCACTTCGAGTCGAGCTTAATGTTCCCTCTACAGTGGCGAACTCAATTACGAAAGGATCAGAAGTGAAACTAGATTTTGGCGATGGCCATGAACAGTTGGCTACCGTAGACTTCATCCAACCATTCTTTAATGAAGGCCAGGAATTTCTAACGGTCAGAGTTTACACCAAGCGCACAGACAAACTTCACATCGGTCACCTTGTAAAGGCAAAGGTTGCAGGTGCTTCAGTTGAAGCTCTCTGGATTCCGAAGGATGCATTGCTTGACCTTGGTGTCGACAAGATAGTTTTCGTCAAGGATAAGAAAGTTCTAAAGCCAAAAAAAGTAGTGGTGGGTGCCCGGACGAATGATGTCGTTGAGATCAAGCAAGGACTATCTTCTTCTGATGAGATCGCAGTAAACGCTCAGTATTTAATAGACAGTGAAAGCTTCATCAAAACACAGAAATAAGATGAAACGAATATTATTAATATCCATATTCGCCATTGCCGCCATGGCCTGCTCTGAGGAAAAGAAAGCCGATGAACATGCGGGCCATGATCACGCTCAAGAAGAAGCAAGTGCGACAAAATACACCTGCCCAATGCATCCCAATGTCTTACAAGAGGGCCCAGGCAAATGCCCAGTGTGCGGGATGGACCTTGTACAGAAGAACAAGGCTTCATCAGATACCGAATCAAACGATTTGATGTTAACTGACAGCCAGATCAAACTCGCCAATGTCACTACACAGAAAGTATCGAATCAACCCATCGGACAGACAATTGTAGTAAATGGCAGATTAACGGTTAACGAAGACCTATCAGAAGTAGTCAGTAGCCGCGCAGCAGGCCGTATCGAAAAACTGTATGTAAAGGAAACAGGAAGAACCATTCAGAAAGGTGAACCGCTATATCAGCTTTACAGCGAACAACTCCTCACGTTGCAGCGGGAATTTCTTCTGGCCAAAGAACAATATGAAACTCTGGGCTCCACTGAGAAGCGATACAAATCATTCTATGACGCGGCAAAAAGGAAACTTCTTCTTTACGGATTGACTGAAGGCCAGATTAGTAAACTTGGCGAAAGCAAGGCTGTTCAAAATTGTACACTTCTATCGCCTGCAACCGGTGTTGTTACTGAAGTATCTGCAGCGGAAGGGCAATATGTTTCCGAAGGTACTTCATTAATGAAGATTGAAAACATAGGAAAGCTTTGGCTCGAAGCTGAATTATACCCAAATGAAACATTGTTGGCAAAAGTCGGTGATCAGATCAAGGTCAGAGTAAGTGGATACGGCACCGAAAGTGTAGATGCGAGGATCGACTTCCTGAGCCCGGAATACCGCGCGAACTCGCAGATCGTAGTAATGCGCGCATCACTTCACAATCCAGATCAAAAATACAAACCAGGCATGCAAGCGCAGGTATTTTTTAGTCACTCTTCGAAGAAAGCCCTTGCAATTCCAGTTGATGCTGTGATCCGGGATGGCAAAGGAACCCACGTCTATGTGCAGCGCGGACTTAACACATTCAGGCCAACAATGGTTAAGACG
>DASWTP010000192.1:0-15898 GCA_036402075.1 Chryseosolibacter sp.
CAGGAGATCCGGCAACAATTCAGAACAGCGAAAGAAAAAGGCGCCAGCGAGAAGGAGCTACTGGACCTTGATCTGAAAGTCAAACAACAACAACTCGACCTGGAGAAAGATTACTCAGGCCGACTGCAAAAAGTTATTACGCCACAAAAAATGATGAACCTGCGACAAGCAGAAGGCGACTTCCGAAAATTATTGTTAAGGCAGATTCAGCAACGTCAGCTGCAGCGCGAACGCAGGGAACAGCAACGCGACCGAACACAGCAACGCCTTCAGCAAAGAAATAATTAACGACCCATGGGTCTGCGATGTTGGCTTTCTCTCCTGATCCTGGCATCAGCATCCGGCCTTCGGGCGCAGGATGCTGATGCCTTATTTCATGCCGATACCACGATCTCTGCGCAGGACTCGCTCTCGATCTTCAACCTTATTGACAGTCTGCTCGAACTGCAGGAGTCGCAGTCGTCTCAGCTCGCACTGCGGCTAAGCTATAACAGCAACGTGCTCTCCGCAGGACGAACGCTTGGCATCGAGAACTTTGGTTTATCACCAGGCGTGTCCTATTTCCACACTTCAGGGTTGTATGCTGACGCCACAGCGTTCTGGAGCAAAAACTTCGAACCCTCCTACTACCTCACTGTGTTGTCGGCCGGCTATATGAGGGATTTTTCACAGCACTTTTCAGTCATGGCAGGATATGATAAATACATCTACAACTTCAAAGGGCAGGATGTGTACATTCCATACCGCAATACGCTTTCAGCAACACCGATGGTTGAAGTGAAACCGTTCTCTCTTTCGGTGAACTATTCATTTTATTTTGGCGACCAGTATGCGCATCGTGTGATGCCGGGCATGATGGCAACGCTGCAAAAAAAGAAGCTGTGGAATTTTGACCGCGTCAGCCTCTCACCATCGTTTTTTCTTCTTTGGGGAAATGAAATCATCAGTACAATTGAATATGTTCCACCCGCCACACTTCGCGAACTCTTCCAAAACCTTCGTGACTACGGCACGCGCTACCGGACGGTAATTACAGAGAATCAGGTTTTCGGAATTATGAACTATGCCATCAGCGTTCCTTTGAATATCAGTTACAAAAACTGGGGATTTTCAGTGACCTATATCTATAACATTCCAAAAGCACTGCCAGGTGAACCCGCAACATTATCGGAGAGCACATTTCTCACCGGCAGTTTGATGTATCTCATCGACCTTCGGTCAAGAAAGTAGTTTGGAAAGTTAATTGCATTGGATATTTTGCAACCATGCAATCCATTATGAAACGCTTATTCACTCTTTCTGCAGTTTTTTGCTTTGTATCATCAACCTTCGCGCAGGATTACCGCTGGCAACAACGCGTTGAGTATACGATGGACATCAAATTCGATGCTTCAAAACACCAGTTTTCCGGAACACAAAAACTCGTCTACTTTAACAATTCGCCTGATACCCTGCGGAAAGTATTTTACCACCTCTATTACAATGCATTTCAGCCCGGCAGCATGATGGACGTGCGTTCGCGAAACATTCCAGATCCAGACGCACGCGTGCAGGACAGAATCTCAAAATTAAAGCCGGAAGAAATCGGCTACCAACATATCACTTCGCTCAAGCAAGATGCAAAAGATGTAAGTTTCCAGATCAACGGAACGATCCTCGAAGTAACCCTTTCGAAGCCCATTCCCCCGAATGGCAAGTCAACCTTCGACATGAAGTTTGATGCCCAGGTGCCAGCACAAATCAGAAGAACGGGAAGGAACAATCGGGAAGGCATCTCATATTCAATGACACAATGGTTTCCAAAAATGGCCGAGTACGACTACCGCGGATGGCACGCCTACCAATACGTTGCCCGCGAATTTCATGGCGTGTGGGGTGACTATGATGTAAAGATTACGATCGATCCAACATTTGTTTTAGCCGGAACCGGTAAGCTTCAGAATCCGGACGCAGTGGGCCACGGTTACGAAAATAAGGGCTCATCCGTGAAACGCCCTGACGGCAACCTGACCTGGCATTTCATCGCAAAACGTGTACATGACTTCGCGTGGGCTGCCGATCCGGATTACGTGCATGACAAGGTTCAAGTTCCGGGCGGGCCTGAACTCCACTTCTTCTACCAGCCAAAGGAAAAGTTTGCCGAGAACTGGAAGAAGCTTCAACCTGTGGCGGTAGAACACTTCAAGTTCATGAATACTAAATTCGGCAAGTATCCGTACGACTCATACTCGATCATCCAGGGTGGCGATGGCGGAATGGAGTATGCAATGTGCACACTGATCCTTGGCGAGGGACGATTTGAAGGCCTCGTTGAAGTGATGGCGCATGAAGTTACCCACGCCTGGTATCAAGGCGTGCTTGCATCTAACGAATCACTTTACGCCTGGATGGACGAGGGTTTCACCGATTTCGCAAGCAATGAATTTCTCGGCATTGTATTCGATGACCCGAAGCCTCAAGCATCGAGCTATGCCGGCTACTTCAGCCTGGTGAAAAGCGGGTTGCAAGAACCCCCAAGCCAACACTCCGATCACTTCAACACGAACCGCGCCTATGGCACGACCGCTTACAACATCGGAACCATTTTCTGCGAACAGCTCAAGTATATCATTGGCGAGGAAACATTCTACAAAGGCATGCGGTCATACTTTCTCAAGTGGCAATTCCGTCATCCTGAGCCAAACGACTTTGTCCGCGTGATGGAAAAAGCATCAGGCATGCAACTGACTTGGTATCTCAATTATTTTATCAATACTACGAAGCGAATCAACTATGGGATCAGGTCCACAACCAGTGTTGCAAACGAAACATTTGTAACACTCGAGCGCGTAGGCGAATTTCCAATGCCTATTGATCTTCTCGTAACCTATAAAGATGGCAGCAAAGAGTTGTTTTACATTCCGTTAAATGAAACACTGGGCAACAAACAGATCGAAGACAAAACTATTCAACGCACTGACCTCGTTGCATGGCCATGGGTAAACCCGACCTATACGTTAAAAGTCGGGAGGTCAGCAAGCGACATTATATCGGTTGAGATCGACCCTACACAACGGATGGCCGACATCGACCGAAAGAATAATAAACTTGACCTCGGGGAGGGCTTACAGGCATACCAGGATCCTACAAAGTAGGGTTATTTATCTCACGTCATTTCATTATTTTCGAAGCTGGATTTAGCTTCATTCATTTACTATGACCGCTGCGCAGGCTCAAAAAGAAATCGCTGCCCTTACCGAACAGGTTAATTACCACACGCATCTCTATTATCAGCAGAACAAATCTGAGATCAGCGATTTCGAATTCGACCAACTCCTTGAAAAGCTTGTTAAGCTTGAAAATGAGTTTCCGCAATTCCGTCAACCAGACTCGCCAACTCAGCGTGTCGGGGGAACGATCACCAAGGAGTTTGAAACAGTAAACCATAAGTTTCCGATGCTCTCCCTGGGGAACACCTACAGCCAGGAAGAGCTTGAAGATTTCGATAAGCGCGTGGCGCGCGGGCTGGAAGGCGATCCTTACGAATATTTCTGCGAATTGAAATTCGATGGTGTTTCGATCAGCCTGGTTTATGAGAACGGCTTACTGGTGCGCGGTGTCACACGCGGAGATGGCGTTCGTGGCGACAATGTGACCAACAACGTAAAGACGATACGAACAATCCCGTTGAAAGTTTCTGCTAAAAATATTCCTGCAAGCTTCGAGGTGCGTGGAGAGATCTTCATGCCGAAGACGGTTTTCGCGCAGCTTAATAAAGAACGGGAAGACATAGGAGAAGAAAAGTACGCGAATGCCCGCAACACAGCAGCAGGCACGGTAAAAATGCAGGACTCCACCGAGGTAGCAAAACGAAAGCTAGACTGCTTTACCTATTCACTGCTTGGCGCAGAAACGGAAACACACGAGGAAAACATCAAACTGCTCGAGTCATGGAACTTTAATGTTTCGCCTACCTATAAAAAATGCAAATCCATTGCTGAGGTTCTCGATTACATCAACTACTGGGAAAAGCGGAGACTCGAACTTCCCCTTGAAACCGATGGGGTGGTAATCAAGGTAAACAGCCTCGAACAACAAGAACGGTTGGGTTTCACCGCCAAAAGCCCGCGCTTTGCTATCTCCTACAAATACAAAGCGGAAAGTATCAGCACGCGCCTGAACGGGATCACTTACCAGGTGGGGCGAACCGGTGCCGTTACGCCAGTTGCCGAATTGGAGCCCGTGTTTTTGGCTGGAACAACCGTGAAACGGGCATCACTGCATAACGCAAATGAGATCGCCCGGCTTAATCTGCACATTGGCGACTTCGTATTTGTTGAAAAAGGCGGAGAGATCATCCCGAAAGTAACCGGGGTCGATTCGAGCAAGCGCACGAAGGAGACAAAGCCTGTTAATTATATTGACAAATGTCCGGAGTGCGGAACAAAGCTGACGCGAATTGAAGGCGAAGCCGCACACTATTGTCCAAACGTAACAGGTTGCCCACCGCAGATCAAAGGGCGCATTGAACACTTCATCCAGCGCAAAGCCATGGACATTGATTCGCTTGGCGAGCGCACCATTGATTCCCTGTATAAACTTGGGTTTGTAAGAACACCAGCCGACTTATATGACCTTACGCGTGAGCAGGTACTAAAGCTGGACGGATTCAAAGATAAATCAGTCACCAATCTTCTTGACGGAATTGAGAAATCAAAGACAACGCCATTTGAGAGTGTATTATTTGCCATTGGGATTCGTTACGTTGGAAGGACGGTAGCTGAAAAGCTTGCGCGGTATTTCAAGAACATCGACAACCTGAGCAGGGCGAGCCTTGAAGAACTCCTGCAGGCGCCTGAAGTAGGAGAAAAAATCGCTCAAAGTGTTTTTGAATTCTTCCGCAAGCCCGAAAACAATCGTGAGATCGACCGACTCAGACGAGCGGGCCTTCAATTTGTTAGCGATTCGAAGGAGCCAGAAAAAGAAAGTGATGTTTTGGGCAACAAGTCATTTGTAATTTCAGGGACGTTTCAAAAGTACGAGCGCGAACAGCTCCAGGAAATTATCCTTAAGAATGGCGGCCGAATCCTGTCGGGCGTGTCTGGCAAGCTTGACTACCTCCTGGCCGGTGAGAACATGGGCCCGGCCAAGCTTGAAAAAGCGCAAAAATTGGGCGTCACCATCATCTCGGAAGGCGATTTCGAAAAAATGCTTGCCGGAAAATAGTATTTTGCATCCATGAAGTTCAGCTTCCTCAAATTTAAAACCAACTCTTTCCTCAAGCGGAACACGGCCATTCGCACGAGTTTGCCATACAAGCAGGCTCTTTCAGTGGGTGTGATCTTTACGGTCGAGGACAAGGCCAAACACGAGGAGGTAAAAGAGTTTGTCAGACACCTGGAACATGACGGAAAAACTGTGAAAGTGATTTCGTTTCTTCCGAAGAATAAAGACAACTATGAATTCATGTTCGATTTCTTTACGGAGAACGATCTTAGCTTCTGGGGCAATATCAATTCAGCTGGTGCGCTCCAATTCGCTGCAACCCCGTTTGATTTCCTATACTACCTCGACACAACGCCCAATCCAATGATCATGAATTTGATCGCCCAAAGCAAAGCCAAGTGCCGGGTCGGAAAATTCTGGTACAACACTGAACCCTTCTTCGAACTCATGATTGAGAGTCGGAACGGTGCCAAGTCCCTGATCGAGTCGATGTACCGCTATACGAAGGCCCTGAGGTAGTTCAAGCAACGCTGCAACCTACAGACACACCGAATGTTCTGATTGAATCGAAAGTTCACCATCGAGTAGCCTTTTGACTTTGTTCAACAACTGATTCGGAGTTGCAGTTGTTACGTTCACAAGGCAAAATGATTCCCCTGTCTTGAGCGAAGTATAGCGCCACGCAAACTGATCGATCGTATTCACTTTCCCGTTCGAATACCACCAGGCCGTGTGAAGCCTGTCGCTGCCCTTTACGAGTATTCCGGTGTAGACAATATTTTTGCCTACAATTGTCGTTGAGATCTTTTCGAAGGTATAGCCACTTCCCTGCCAGCAAAACAATGGAGTGTGCTCGCCCGAGAAAAATTCGGGAATGGCTTTCACGTAGATCAGAAAATTGTCGTTCGAAAATTTACTCATCCCGTCTCGCATACTGACAGCTTGCATTCCGGAGACCTCCACATGGTGAGTCATGCGCGCTTCACGATTCGGATCGATCGTAAATCCAACCGACATCACGGTTACGACTACAATTGATGCAATGACGAGCGCACGACTTTCTACCACGTGCACCGCGTCCTTATTGATAGAACGGCCCTTCCATCTCACGATGGACCGTGCAAGAAACGCTGCGGGAAAAATGCAATAGACCAGTAACGATGCAATACCCAAGGGCTCGTGCATCGCGTTCTCAGGACCGACCCTGAATAACACGAGTGCAACGATCCTGAAAAGATTCGCCCCAATATTCAACACGAATACAGTCACAAAAAAAAGACAAACATAAAATAAGGTAAGGTTCTTTCGCTGGCGTTTGAGTTCGGTTGCCAATACAAAAACAGAGAGCAGCATCGCGATTGCCAGCATATTTAGCCCCATGCAGGCGTCATCCACTGTGAATGCGTTCCCGGCCAGCGTGATCATGTTTCCATCTATCGAAACATCGAGGCCGGCAGTCCTGAGAATTTTACCTGCCGCGTTGCTCAACGCTAATCGAATAGGGAATCCGAGGATGCCCACCAGCTGCTGAAACACCGGAGACATTGCAGCTACAAGGCAAAACACAAGCGGGTTTACGCTTCCAAAAAAGACTTCCACCAGGGCGACAAACGCAAACGCCAACGAGAGGAAATAAAATGCTTTCACATCATAAGCCCACGCAAGTGCTGCCAGCAAAGTTGCAATACCATAATATAGTATGTGGAACCTTGCTTTTCCATCCGTGATCAATACAAACGGCAGGACCACCAGTCCGACCAGGAAATTTGTTCCGCTGAGATACGAGACGGGGAAGGCTGCAAGCCCACCAATGACGAGCATGAACAGCACTGCTGCAAACCGAACCGTTCGAGGATCTTTGGTGAGAGCCAAGTATGAAGCGAAAGCTGTCGTCATATCTTAGCGTCTGAATTTTACGTATAACGCCACCAGCACACACAGCATGATCAGGGCCCACTCATGTGGCTCGGGCACAGCACCCGATGATTGTTTCGATGCGTTCTTTAAACTGTTATCAATATCCTTAATCCCAAAGCGATCGTAATCCTGTTGCGTTTCAAGTACAATCAGGCTGGAGAAAGGCGAAACCACATAAGCACGGGCAGCATCCTCAACAAGCCCCTTCGGATCAGCTTTTCCAAAATAGAACGGCCCCGCTTGTCGCATTATATTGTTATAAGCAAAAAGGCGATACAAATGATCCGGACCACCCGATGGCTCGGATTGATCAGCCTGTGGCACCTGCACAATTTTCAGCGCGGCATCATGTAACACCACCTGGTTTTCACTTTCCTGGTTTATTGGAAACTTACCGCTAACAATGCGCGCCAGCTCTTTTTCGTCACCGGTGGCAAAGCTCAGGGCACGTAACTCGCGTAATGAGCTGATAAAATTGGACGATTCCTCACCGAAATTGAAAACGCGAATCTTTCTACCTTTTGCAAAAAACCGGTTCATGGAATTTGCGAACGCAGTTTCTTTGAGATCTGCCAAATGAGGTGAGATCGCAGATCCCTTCGTAATCACTAAACTTTCCGGAGCTTGCTTCAACCGATGAATCGGAAACAGGGAATAGTTGCGCGAGCGGAGTTGTTCGACAATGTCCCAATTTTCGCTCGTGATGGGCACGAAGTTGTTATTATGGTATACATAGATTGATCGTTGACCCACCAGGTCCCGGCAGGCGTCAACCTCGGAATTTGTCCAGCTTGAGTTTATGTCGAGAAAGATATTTTCGATCGTCACGTCCTCGTAGGTGGGAACATATTTTTCCACGTGGTACGAATTCCCGAGAAAGCTGAAACGGTTGTTTACCTTTAATGCTGTTGCCGGAACGCTGATCTCAAAATCAGGATCATAGTCGTTCTCAGAGATCCAATCGCCATTTGTGTCCTGACGAAAACCCTCGAGCTGCAACGTTCTGTCGCCAACGATTCTGACGCGAACCGTTTCTTTTGCTTCGTTAGCAGATGGTCCTTCAAATGTGATATTCTGATAACGGAGCGATCCATCGGTTTCGCGAAGAGGAGACGTGAATCCAATCTTGACCTTTCGTTGTTCTGACGGTGTACACGGAAAGACACGTACGACCACTGTATTTCCCTCCTGCCAATGAACCACCGAGGGATCCCTGCGCTCTTTCCCGACAATTGTTTCGTAAGCCTCGGTCGCTTTACCTTTCGATGTAAGGATTGCTTTTTCTTCCTTACCGTTCACCCAGAGCGAAAGGGAGGTAACAACGGAGCCCTCAGGCATGCGAAAGGTGTATAACGCTTCCTCCGTATTTCCCCACCACCGGTTGCGCGTGGACATGTTTTTTATGTCGAGGTATTTTTCGGTGTAGGCAAGATGATGGTCGCGGTAGATGTCAATGTCTGTGACAATGTTACTGGTAACCAGGTTGTCCCCTGACCAAAGACGCTCGTGCGACCGATGTCGACTATCCGATATTGATCTGAGAATGCTGATCCGATCCTCGTCCGATAGTGATGTCTTTGTGATCATGGTGCCGAGAATAACGAACGGATCGTGCTTTTTTGTTTCCACCCATGTTGTGCTCGGCACTGAAAACCATTCTGTCGAACGTTGCGCGGATGTATATACGAGGTCGGTCTTCAACATGCGGTCGGTGATCCAGTCGTTTGGTAATGTTTCCCCGAGGCGCACCCACAACGGTAGTTCTATTTCCGGATACATTACAGATTCACGGGCCATTTGATCAATGCGGGTAACGCGATTGTTCCACTCCGCTACAAACGACACACAGTAAAGAATTGTGGCCACAGCACCCGCTCCCAACCACAGAAAATCTCTTCCTTTACACTGATGGCGCGCCAGCGTAATCACACCGATGATCAGAAAGATGGGAACGAAAATATGCGCACCGATGCCGAGCAGAATAATGCCGATGAAACCCACTACATAATGATTTGCCACGTAAATAGCCAGGTAGGAATAGAAAACGATAGCGCTGCCGAGAATAATCAGCTGGATAGCAGCGAGCCATGCAGGAATGACTTTTTGAACATGCATACTTAACATCACGATCGAACTGACACCCAGGTACACACAAAGCCAGGTCGTTGAGTCCTGAAAAACCGGGAGCTCGCGATTCAACGCATATGCACTGATCAGGTAAAGCAACAGCAAGACGATCGTTTTTGAAATGTTCTCCCTTTTCCATGAACGTATCACGCCTAAGGATCCATGATAGATCAGGACAACAGAGTATGCCGCTGCGATCAGGTAATGAAGAACAAAAATTGTAAATAGCCATTCCTTGTTTTCGCGGGCCGCCATTTCACTTATGATAAAGCAGGTGAATGAAACTGCCAGCAAGGCGTAACCGATGAAGAGTTGAACAGAAATAAGGGAAGTCAGAGAACCAGGCCGGTTCTGGACTATTTGAGGTTCTTTTAGTGTTTGCATACCCGATTAGTACGTTTTAAAAGTACTTTGTGTTTCAAAGTAAAGTAGAATTTCTCATCATCGAAAGCAAAACGTCAATTAATTAATACTAACAAGCGGGGTTTGCAGCCGAAATAACAAAATGGCCAGCAGATGACGGAATAAAAAAAAGCTGTCCTTTCGAACAGCTTTTTTCAAGCATTAACAAAATTGGGTCGTTAATATCCCGCGTTCTGCGACAAGTTTGTATTCACATCACGTTCGCGCTGTGGTACCGGGAAAATTAACAATGGACTGTTCCACGCAGGTCCATTGGTCAGGTTTGACCCTGCTGCCGATCTCCGGGTCCTCTTCAGGTCGTGCAGGTAGTGGCCTTCGAATGCCAACTCCAGTTCGCGTTCCCTGATGATGTTATCGAGGGTGAGCGTCACACGGTTCGCGAGACCAGCGCGTGTTCTAATGCGGTTAATGTCATTGAGTGGCGTATCTCCTACCGCGCTTCCAAGCCTGAAGTTTGCTTCCGCACGTGTGAGATACATCTCTGCGAGACGCATTACCGGCACGTGGCCAAAGCGATCCAGGTGCTTGCGCGTCAGGCGTCTGCTGCTCGAGCCAGACTGGAAGTACGTGCGTCTTACATCACCTACCTCGTGAAGATTCACCCAGTTTGTTTCAACACTGAGGTCACCGCGCCCGGCAGTGCCAGGTATCGAAGAGACGGTCTGACCATAGTAGGTGTTCAGGCCATTTGTTCCATCCTGCGTTGTAATCTTAATATAGAAGATAAATTCCCTTGGGGCTACACCACCGAAGTTAATGTAGTTGAACCAAAGATCGTTGAACACCGGAGACAGTGTATACCGGTTAGACGCGATAACCTGGTTAGAAGCATCCAACGCGGTTGCATAGTCTCCCTGCATCAAAGCAATACGCGACAGCTGCACAAGCGCTGCCCATTTGGTCGCGTAGTGCTGGTTGGTTTCAGGCAACAATGTGATTGCGCGCTGGATATCAGCCTTCGCTTGCGCATAGACTTCGGCTACCGATGCGCGCGATGGATAATCGCTTTCATCAAGACCGCTGAACTCAAACGGGGTGGGCGTAAGCACCAGGGGCACTGCCGGGTTTTGAGTGTTGTCGCCATCACCCCATGTTTTTCCATAAAGCCTTGCCAACTCAAAGTAAAGCGATCCGCGAATGAACAACGCCTCGCCCTCAACCGAGTTTGCCGACCGTATCACACCCTGACTCAGCGCCAGATTCTGCAGGACGAGGTTACAGGTGTTGATCGTTGCGTAGGCTTGTGCCCAAATGTCTGTTGGCCATGCATTGTTTGTCAGGATTGCATTTGCATCGTTATTGACACTCGCAATTTGCAGCAACCCATTGAAGGTTCCCCGGAAACGCAAGTAGTAGCGATTGGCCCAGATGTCGGCCATCATTTGTATATCGCCACCATAGAGGTCTGTATTTTGCAGACCATCGTAAGCTCCGATCAGCGCACCAACCAGGTCGCCTTCGCTTTTGAGAGCCTGATCAGGCGCCAGGCTTTGTGTGGGTTCAACATCGAGCCCGTTGTCGCATGCGGTTGGAACGATCAGCGTTGCCAACATCAGCGTTATTATTAATGAATATTTTCTTTTCATACGTTTTTCGTTTGGGGTCAATTAAAAGCCGATGTTCACGCCCACAAGGATTGTCCGGGGCTGAGGCGGTGTATAGAAATCGTTACCCTTTGAAATATTGGAATCAAAGCTGTCAGCATTCACTTCAGGGTCCCACAGCGGATAGTCGCGCGTAATGGTCAGTAAGTTCTGAGCCGAAACATACAATCTCGCGCTTTGAAGTTTGATTGGTGCAATCCATGACTTAGGGAAATTGTATCCGAGGTTCACGTTTCTCAATCTCACGAACGAACCATCAACAATAAACCTGCTGCTTCGCTGGTTTCCATTTCCATAATAATAGCGGACTTGTGGAACATCGGTGATATCACCAGGCTTTCTCCAGCGCTCCATCTGATCGGCAGTCTGATTGTCTTCATAAATCATGTTCGCCATGGAGTATTGTCCCATGCCATACACGCTCACGTCATTTCCAAACACACCGGAAAAGAGGAACGAGAAATCGATACCTTTATACGTGAATGTGTTCGTAATACCGCCATAGAAGTCCGGATTTGGATCGCCCACAACCACGCGTTGCGCCTGGTTATAATCTGCGTTGCCCACAATCGTTCTATCGATCGAGCCGTCCGGGTTCGTTGTGTTCTTATAGAATTGAGCGTCACCGTTCTCTGGATTAACACCTGCATATTCCACCGTAAAGAACACACCTAGATTTTCACCTTCCATTGCACGGTTCAAACCGCCTGAGCCACCTTCGATCACCTGGCCCTGGATGTCCAGCACCTTGCCAATGTTTCGCGAGATATTGAACGATGTTGTCCAGCGCAGCTCACCAACAAGATTTTCGCTGTTCAACACAAGCTCAAAGCCTTTGTTCTCCATCGAGCCGAGGTTACGAACCACGGTGTTGAAACCTGTAGTGGATGGAATATTTACGTTCAACAGCAAATCTTCCGACTGACGATTGTAATAATCGATCTCACCGGTGAGGCGGTTGTTGAACAATCCAAAGTCGATACCAATATCCATCTGTTTGCTGATTTCCCACTTCAGGTCGGGGTTACCAATCTGTGAAGGAGTCTGGCCACCGATACCGGCATAGCTTGATCCACCGGTAAAGAGTCCAAGCTGCGGAAAGTTTCCGATCTCCGAATTTCCAACGATACCATAACTTGCTCTCAGCTTCAGGAAGGAAATTTTAGGAATCGATTTGATAAAGTTTTCTTCAGACATGATCCATCCGCCAGACACCGCTGGGAAAAAGCCGTAGCGATTGTTTGTACCGAAGCGTGATGAACCATCAATTCTTCCGCTGGCTGAGAACAAGTACTTGTCCGCGAACTTGTAATTACCGCGAAGGAAATAAGAAAGGAACGAGTAGTTTGTCTCGCTTGAGCTACCGCCTGAGATGGTAGCCGCGCTGGCAATTTTCTGATATGAGTTTGACGGGAAGTCGATACCCTCCACAAAATTGAATTTCGAAGTCGACTCCTGGAACTGCATACCAAGCGTTGCACCAATGTCGCTGCGACCGATCTTCTTATTGTAATTAAAATAATTGTTGGTATTGTAGTTCAGCACGAAGGTTCCGCGATTCGAGCCTAGTCCGCGGGTTGCGCGTGTCTGGTTACGAACCGTTTGTGTCTGGAAATACGATTCTTCATTTTGATTGAGCAGGTCAAGACCCACTTCCGACTGGAAGATCAGTCCCTTGGCAATCTTAATTGTAGCGTACGTATTGCTGAAATTCCTGAACGACTCGGCAGTGTATTTCGCGTAATCAACCGTAATCTGCGGATTGTAATACATTGGGATGTTTACATCACCGGGCGGAGTACCGGCTGGCAGGCCTGTGTTCGGATCGATTGACGGAGTCATCGGCATCAACGCAACACTTTGCAGCGGGTTTGAGAAGGCGTTATCGTCCGGCAAACGATAGTTGAGCGTCCGGGCAAAATTCATATTCAATCCCACCGTTAGCCAGTCATTGGCTTTGTGATCGAGGTTAAGTCGGGTAGTGAAACGATTCAGTTTGTTACCAATGATAATTCCTTCCTGATCGAGATACTGACCGGAGATGTAGAACTTTGTGTTTTCGGTTCCACCATTCACCTGCAGGTCGAATTGCTTGTAGCCACCTTTCTGGAAAACGACATCCTGCCATTCGTAGGTCTTTGTTGGATTATCCTGCCACTGATCGTAGCTATAATATTGCATCCAGTCGGTCACATACACGGTTTCACTTGACGGATCATCATACGCTGTGCCGTTGTCGTCATCGATATACTTGGCGCCTTCAAAGAGGAGTTCGGCATATTGCTCTGAGTTGAGGAACGGAACCCTGCGCGTGCTCTCTGAAAAGCCAGTCTGATAATTAAAGGTAACATTGGTCTTTCCGGTCTTTCCTTTCTTGGTGGTGATGAGAACCACACCGTTTGCCGCGCGTGAACCATAGATGGCCCCTGCGGAAGCATCCTTCAACACTTCGATAGATTCAATGTCGTTCGGATTCAGGTCGATGAGCGGGTTGGTTGCGCCACCATAGTTACTCTGCGAGTTGGTTGTCAATGGCACACCGTCCAGAACATAGAGCGGCTGATTGCTGGCACTGATCGAGGAATTTCCACGCACCCGCACCGTAATTGCCTGACCGAGTTTTCCGGATTGACTATTAATATAAACCCCGGCAGCCCTTCCCTGCAGCGCCTGCTCGAATGAAGGCGTTGGCAGATTCTGAATCTCTTTGCCAGAGACTTTCGCAATGTTACCGGTGAGATCCTGTTTGATCTGCGTTCCATATCCCACAATAACAACTTCCGACAATTGCTTGACTTCCGTATCAAGCGTTACGTCTACGGTTGACCGCGAACCGATCTCTTCTTCACGTGTTTTGAAACCGATGAAGGTGAACACAAGCGTTGTGGCACTTGCGGGAACAGTAAGGGTGTAGTTACCATCGGCATCGGTTGATGTTCCGAGCGTGGTGCCCTTTACAATTACACTGACACCTGGAGCAGGTGACTGGTCTTCCGAGAATCTGACCTGGCCGGATATTACGCGGTCTTGCGCATACGCGGACACAAATACAGATACCAGGAAGAAAAAGAGTAAACTTTTCTTCATAAGTATAGGTTAGGTTTGTACTACCCTAAATATGGTGTATTATCACAAGCTCCCAAAGCCAAAACAGCAGAAAGTAGACATCCTGGTAGCATTAGATACCCCAGCTAACGGGTTGTTTGTTGGCCCGGCAAATGCAAAGAGGGTATTGAAATCGTTTGAGAATTCAGAAAAATGTTTAAACCCTTTTTTTTGGTATACTTGCGTCCAATCAACTAGACAATGAAAAAGCTGTATGGAACGGGAGTCGCACTGGTCACTCCATTTGATGAAAACCTCAACGTAGACTATAAGGCACTAAAAAAACTTTTGAAACATACGGCAAAAGGTGTTGACTACTACGTTGTGATGGGCACTACGGGCGAATCCGTGACCGTAACGGCCGAGGAAAAGAAACAGGTGTTGCAATTTGTGATTGACAACAATGAAGCAAAACTTCCGATTGTTTATGGCATTGGTGGAAACAACACCGGGGAGGTGTGCAAACAACTAAAGGAAACAAATCTGAAAGGTGTAGACGCAATCCTTTCGGTGAGTCCATATTACAATAAGCCATCGCAGGAAGGCATTTATCAGCATTTTGTAAAGGTTGCTGACACGAGCCCGCTGCCCATCCTGTTATATAACGTACCAGGGCGAACTTCATCCAACCTCACGGCTGATACAACATTGCGCCTGGCAGCTCATAAAAACATCATCGGAATCAAAGAGGCATCTGGAAATATTGAGCAGTGCATGAAGATTGTCAAGAATGCGCCAAAAGATTTTCTTTTGATTTCAGGAGACGACATGCTTACCGTGCCATTTTATGCTCTTGGCGGAAAGGGCGTGATATCCGTTCTGGCAAACGCATATCCAACCGTTTTCAAAAAAATGAAGGAGTTCTCTTTTGAAGGAAACTTCAACAAAGCAAACCAGGAGCAGTTCAAGCTGCTGGATATTAACGGGCCGATGTACGAGGAAGGAAACCCGGTGGGATTAAAAGTATTGTTGGCTGAACTGGGAATTTGCTCCAACGCTGTTCGCTTACCTCTTGTGGCCGCTTCAGCATCACTATCAAAGCGAATCAGCGCTTTGAATGCATCAATTAGAAAATAGAATTTGAAATTTTACGTTTCAAGAATTCCCACCGACTGGGTGCAGCATTAACCGACAGGCTAGTTCATTTAACAAGGACAATCGCCTCAATTCCGCTACCCTATTTGATTTTTGATTATTGGTTATTGGTGCTTTGTAGTGCTGCCCTATTTGATCCCGATAGCTATCGGGATAGTCATTTGTTATTAGTGCTTTGACGGCAATGCCAGTTCATTTCAATGCCTTAAAGTCAGAATACCACAAAAATAAAAGGGTAGCCTTCATCCAGACTACCCCTATTTAAAACATTCAAAATTTGAAACAGGACCTAAGCTTTGTTCTTAATATCCTGAACTTCAGATCTGATTGCCTGAGCAAGGTTTTTAAGATCCTGCATACCCTTTCTTACTCGGGTACCGGCAGCGCTGTTACCCTTGTTGTAGAACTTGTCTGCATCACCT
>DASWTP010000193.1:0-14499 GCA_036402075.1 Chryseosolibacter sp.
GAAATGAATCACCTTGTTTCAACCCGATTAACTTAGTGCCAATCGGGCTTTGTGCTGAAACAATCGCGAAGCTCTCTTTCTCGATCACCAGCATACCAACACTTATGGCGATAAAAAAGTTGCCATGGTCTGCATATACAATGCTTCCATTCTGAACTCTGAGCGGCTGCACTTCGATATTAATTGAGTCCAGAATTTTTTTCTGCTTGAGCGCTTCTTGAAGTTGAGTAAGATTCTTTTCAATCTCCAACTGCATCATAGCCCTCCCTGTTTCATATTTATCACCCACGCTGCTCTTCGTCTCATCGTTCGCTGATTCCTGGGCCTCGCGGATTGCTGTACGAGCTGCATCAATTCGCTGTTCCAGGAAATGAACGCAATGCTCATAAAGCTTTCGTTTTAGATCGCTCATTCCCCAGAAATGCTAACATAGTCCGTCAAATATTCGAAATGCGATGTAAGCTTTCCGTTCTCAGCAATGGTCGCACGCGCGATAACGCCATCTTCATCCTTGCCAAGCAGCATTGGCAAAACGCGGTCAATTAAATCGCGTCCAAACTCCTCGGAGGCGCTTCGTGGCAACTCGCATGGAAGGTTGTCGATCGCCATTACAGTAACATTTTTACCTGAGCTCAGCGCTGGTTGAACGGAATCTGATTCAGCATTGTAATCGTAAATAGGATCTGCAATAGAACTTGCGCGTTTCGTGCTCGGAACAGATCCGTCAATATCACACGTTATGTCAGCGATCACTTTCACTTTGAAGTCATGTGAGGTCATGTCTTCTCTAGTAAAAAGGACCGGTGCTTTTGGATTCCAGTACGCGCCTGCCATCAGCAAGTCCGCTACCTTCGTATACTCTTTAAAATAGGATTCGTAACGTTCCGGATATTTGTGAAACTCTTCTCGGTTGAAATGTCCACCTTCTTTTCTGCGATGATAGTCTGCGCTGCTAAGCTGCACATAGACTGGCTCATCAAATTTCATCTCCAGAAAAAGTTGCGGGCTTACCTTGCGGATACCTGCGCTGTCCAGCGTCTCCATCGAGCCGCGACCAACTCTTCCCGCACCGGTCAGGATGATCTTGATTGGTGGAAGATTAACCTTTCGCAGTTCAAGTTTTAGATCATTCACATCAAAGCATTCATACGCTCTTCGAAGCGAAAATAAATTAAAGCGCTTTCCAAACGTCCACAGGCCATTGTAGGCGCCTACTATTCCGGCATATCGCCCAAAGGCCACCAAACGATTGCCATTCCGGTCCTTGAGCGCCTCATAATCTATCATTCGGATTCTCTTCTTAAGGATTTCCTGAAGCAGCTTCCGGTTGTAAGGCTGTTTCTTAATCGTATGCGAGAAAAACAAGTATGTTTTATCTGCTACCAAATCCGAAATTGGAACCTCCTTAATACCCATCAAGATATCACAATCATTGACATCGGGTTTAACTGCAATGTCAAGTGATCGATACTCACCGTCTTTAAAACACCGAAAGGAACTCTCCTGGCATACGACCTTAACGTCAGGATAGCGTTGTTCAATTTCCTCGGTTTGTAATGGTGTAAATGGAACGCGTTTGTCAGGTGGAGTTTTTCCCTCTTTGATCAACCCAATTTTGACTGGCATTGTGAAAGTTGTTTGTCAAAATTAATCAGGATTTTGAGATATCCGAGTTCCACGCGTCCCGATTCAGGCCATGAACTATGCTATACCGAAAGGGCTGGCTCGGACGAAGTGTTAAGCTTCAACACATTTTCAGCCTGAAGCACGTGACGTTGTTCATGAACGATAACAAACTCAAGCGTTTCCGTGATATTCATTTTCAGAAGTTTAAAGAATTCCACGGGCACCACCGATCTCGTTGCGTTTACTGAAAATGACCGGTCAATCAATTGCAGTATGCGTTGCTGGTCGTTCAGGAAGGTGGCGAGCACATCGCGCGTCAAACGACTCGTTGATGGCACCATTTTCCTGAAAGTCTTCTGCTTTTTCTTGTTTGACGGATTCATCATCGCGATAGACTTTTTTCCAATCCAGGTGTATTTCATATCCTGATTGTATGCAGCAGCACTACTCTTACTGAGTGCATTCTCCAGCGCGGTGAGGTAATACTGGTTGTACAGGTTCAAATGTTCAAAGCATTCCAGGATGCTCCAGCGCCCTGGCCCTGGCTTGGCGTTGAGCTGATCGTCTGGCAGTCCAGCGAATTTCGTTTCAACTGTTCTAACGATCTCTTCGGTTTGCTGCTTCAGCGTGGTGAGTAATTGTGTTGTTTTCATACTGACGTTTACGCAAAGAAAGAATAACCGTTTCCCAAAAAACTTGACGGGAATCAAGAATTGAAACTCAGACCAATTTTATCCGGCTTAATGTTTCCGGGCTCATTCTTAAATAAGAGGCAATGTATTTCCGCGGGATAATCTGAAAGATATGCGGACTGCGATCCATCAATCGCTTATATCGCTCCTCGGGTGTGAATGTCAGCATTTCAACCTCCCTTTCAATTTTGCCGACCAGTGCTTCTTCCTCGAGCATGCGCCAAGCGGTCTCAATGTCGCGATGTGCGTTGAATAAGTCGTAAAAATCAGAGCGCTTAATAAATTTCAGCTTTGTTGTGCCAAGTGCCTGAATAGCATAATCAGAAGGCTGTTGGCGGATGAACGATGGATACGAACAAATTAGATTATGATCATAGGCAAAGCCAGCCACTATTTCCTCTTCCTTAACAGGATAAAAAATGCGCATGCTACCGGAGACGACATAGTATAAATTCGTCTCGACCTGCCCCCTGGAAACGAGAAAGTCATTCCGCTTCAACTGAGCAGAATGACTCCATTTTTTTATGAGCGCGGCAATGGCTTCGTCAGAAATCGTTGCCTTCGATCGGAAGATTGAAATAACTTTTTGCTGCCACTCCTCCATGCTGCTATCGCTCCAGCAAGCTTCCCAACAATGAACCACCTTCTTTGCCTGAATTCCCTCCATAGGGCGCGATCGCCTGAATAAGTTTTCGAATCGGCATAGACTGCAGCCAGACTTTACCGGTGCCGCGCAGTGTTGCGAGAAAAATTCCTTCTCCGCCAAACACCATTGAACGCAAGCCACCACTCGTCTGCACATCGAAATCGATCTGTGATTCAAACGCCACCACGCAACCTGTATCCACGCGTAGTGTTTCATTGTTGAGCGTGCGTTCAATCACTGTTCCACCGGCATGCACGAACGCTTTTCCATCCCCTTGAAGTTTCTGAAGAATAAACCCTTCGCCTCCAACGAGACCTGATCCGATTTTCCGGTTAAACGTGATCGACACTTTTGTCCCGAAGGCAGCGCAAAGAAAACCATCCTTCTGGACGATCAACTCGTTGTTCGGGCTCGTTGCAAGGTCAACAGGAATAACTGTGCCTGGATAAGGTGCAGAAAATCCAACTTTCGCCTTTTTATTTCCCCTGTTTGTGAAGTGTGTCATAAACAACGATTCACCTGTGAGGATGCGGCTTCCTGCGGACAGCAACTTATCGAACAAACCCTGGCTTGGATTCGAGCCGTCCCCCATCTTCGCTTCGAACGTGATGCCGTCTTCCATAAACAACATCGCCCCGGCCTCAGCGATAACAGTTTCCATCGGGTCCAGTTCTACCTCAACGATTTGGATACTTTCTCCTTTGATTTGATAGTCGATAACGTGCGATCTGCTACTCATGTAGTAATATTTTTGGTGTATTTAATAATACTTAAAAACGGGATAGACCACCGTCTTGTTGTCTGCCTTTTGCTTTTCGATGTATGAATCGAAAAAATTCCAGTTCACCAGGCCATCGTCAGACTGTGGTTCCAACAGGTAAAAAACAAAATTGGCAAGGGGCTGCGCCAGGTCTATGATATAGTCGCCCCGCTTGAACTTCTTTGTTTCCGCTTTGAACTCACCTGACAGCGAAGCCATAAAATGCCCTTCGAATTTCCTTTGAGATTTTTTCAATTCAGCGATATGAAATCGTTCTCCCTTATATGACGCGGCCTTCGTCAACTGGTCAACTTTGACGCCATGTTTTCTTAGGTGATCAGCGATTGCTGAAAACTCGGCAGGTATAATGTATCCGCGCGGCAACGTGGATTCAACTTCTGCAGTAAATGTTGCGAAATAGTTAACCGAATCAACGGTGATCACATTTCCGGTGCGAAAGGACTCACGGGTGCCATCAGGCTTTGATGTGGAAACATAATCGTAGGTGCGAAAGTCATCTAATTTTTCATTCGATACCATCCTGAAGCGCACACCTTTTTTCACTTTGCCTGCGTTTTCTCTCACGTTTCGAATCGCGTCATCTTCTGCCTTTTTGTTAATGGCCACAATCTCTTTCGCATGAGAATTCGTGTATTCAAGGATTTCGGTTACGAACGCATACGTGGAAAAGATTCGCTGATAGAATCGTTCATGTGAAAATGCCTCGCTGAGAATCGCCATGCGGTTACGAAGGCCAAACTGGTTGACAAGGTACCTGGGATGATGATTGTAAGTGTAAAAGCTTTTCAATGGCCACCCTTGGCTCACATCGTAGTCGCCATAAGGCCCGAGGAACATTCCATATTTCGCGCCAACGGTTTTTGTGATGTCTTTCAACATGCGATTGTTCACAAAATCATAGGTGCCGAACTCACCGGCATAATGATAGCTCGGGGCCCATGTGAGCGAGTAAGCATGCCACGTACCGTTCGTGGTGTGCAAGTCAACGAACATTTGCGGATCCCATTTCGTGATGATATTTGTGATCAAGCCTTGTGTCTCCGGTGCCTCCATCTTCACACCATCACGATTGAGATCGAGGCCCTGGCTATTCTCGCGGATCCCAATTTCCATCGGGCTATCTTCCTGAGAAGGTCGTCTGCCCTTTTCCATCTTATCATTGCTGTCGGTATTGTAAATTGGAGCAAACAGGATAATCTGATTTTGAAGCAGATGTTTCTTATTTCCAAGCAAAATGTCACGCATGAGCATCATGACCGCTTCCTTACCTTCCACTTCTCCCGCATGAATATTCCCTTGTACGTAGATCACAGGCTTTCCGGACGCAACGGCTTCGGCAGGCGTTGTGACCTTCCCGCTCGCAAGTACCACTACCGGAATCTCCTTTCCCTCCGGACTCTTTCCCATTGAAACGACATGCGCGTTAGGTGCCATTGGTGCAATTGCAGCAATGAATTGCATTACCTCAGAATAGGTAGACGTCTTTACGAAATTTGATTTCTCAGGTGTGAGGATCAGAGATTCAGGCCATTGATTTTGGCCCCGCGTGGTAAAGTTAACACAGATCAGGAGAGGCAGCAGAATTTTGATTTTCATCGTTCAGGTTTGAGAAGATGAAAATGCCAGTATTGCAAAAGGAATCCAAGGAAAAGAAAAGATTATTTTTTCTTCTTCTTTGCTTTCGCTTCGTTCTCCTCGCGTTCGAGAAGTTTCTTATCGTCCACGTTCTCGTTCAAAAACTGGTTGATCTTTTCGATGTTCATGTTGGACTTAATCTCTCCGAATGAATCGATCGAAATATCGAAACCCTGAAGTTCTTTGTGAACCCTGGGTTTTGGTTTATTCTTCTTTGGTGACTCTTGCTTTGACATACCTTAAGTTACGCTTTTTTTACCGGTAATGTTTTCAGCGCATAATCAATTCTTGCAACAACTTGTTCCTTACCGATAATTTCCATGATCATCATTAGATCCGGTCCACCACCCGCACCGGTGATTGACAGTCTCAACGCCTGAAGGATCTTTCCGGCACCGATGCCCAACGAGGCTGTAACTTCGTCCAAGGTTGCTTTAGCAACAGTCGCGTCAAACGATGATTGCGTTGTCACTGCATCCCGATACGCGCCTAGCACTTTGACAGCTTCGTCATTCCACTTTTTTGCAACAACACCTTCTTCAAACGATGAAGGTGCAGTGAAAAAGAATTTGCCTTGTTCCCAGAAATCTTTAGGAAACGTAACTCGTTCCTTCATGATTGCCGCAATTTTCACAGCCTTCTCTTCGGTGCACGAAATGTTTTCCTTCTTCAAAGACTGTAAAAGAAACTGTGCCAGTTCCGCATCCGGTTTTGTTTTCAGATACTGCTGGTTAAACCACTGTGCCTTATGAAAATCAAACTTCGCACCGGCCTTATTAATCCGTTCCAGCTGAAACGCTCCTATCAGCTGTTCCATTGAAAAAATCTCTTGCGTTGTGCCAGGATTCCAGCCAAGAAACGCCAGGAAGTTAATCAACGCCTCCGGCAAATAACCAGCCTCACGATAGCCAACGGCAACCTCCCCTGTGTTGGGATCTTTCCATGTGAGTGGGAAAATCGGGAAGCCGAGCTGGTCGGCATCGCGCTTGCTGAGTTTGCCATTGCCATCGGGTTTTAGCAACAGTGGAAGATGGGCAAATTGGGGCATCACATCTTCCCACCCAAAATATTTGTAAAGCAGCACATGCAGTGGCGCTGACGGCAGCCATTCCTCTCCACGAATCACATGTGAAATTTTCATGAGGTAGTCATCAACCACGTTCGCCAGGTGGTATGTGGGCATACCGTCAGACTTCATGAGAACTTTGTCATCGATTTGTGACGAGTGCACAGTGACCCAACCGCGAATTAAGTCATTAAGCCTGATCTCTTCTTTACGCGGTACTTTAAACCGGATTACATAAGGTGTGCCCGCATCGATCAATCGTTTTGTTTCTGCAGCGTCCAGGGTCAACGAATTTTTCATTTGCATCCGGGAGATGCTGTTATACTGAGGTGTATCAACCCCCGCTGCCTTAAGACGCTCGCGCATTTGCTCCAGCTCATCGGCTGTGTCAAATGCATAGTAAGCATGGCCTGCATCGAGAAGCTGCTGCGCGTATTGCTTGTAGATCGATTGCCGCTCCGATTGCCGGTATGGGGCATGCGGACCGCCAACGCCTGCTCCTTCATCGATCGTGATGCCTACCCATTTCAGCGATTCAATAATATACTCCTCAGCACCTGGCACATAACGGGTCTGATCGGTGTCCTCAATCCGCAGGATCATCGTGCCTTTCGTTTGGCGGGCTAGCAAATAATTATACAAAGCCGTTCTGACCCCTCCGATGTGGAGTGCACCAGTTGGACTTGGGGCAAAACGAACGCGAACTTCTCTCATGTCAAATTTTCAAGTGTGCAAAGGTATAAACAGATTGTGATTTATCAGGTGCTTTTCGGAGTAAAGGTGGGGTTTCAAGCTGCAAGTCTGTGGTAGATGGAGGAAAGGCTGCAAGCTTCAAGCTACAAGCTGCAAGTCAGGTATGCCTAATTCTACTATTCATCTTTATAAGCTGACTGATCCGATGTCTTGACCGAAGCCTAGAAGCGCACCAGCGGACTTGAAGCTTGTTGCTTGCAGCTTTTACTTCACCGCTATACAGGAAATCTCCACGTTCACATCTTTCGGCAACCGGCTAACCTCCACTGTCTCACGCGCTGGTGGTTGCTGCTTAAAGAATTCACCATAGACTTCATTCACCTTAGGAAAATTATTCATGTCCTTCAAAAAAATCGAACTCTTCACCACATGGGAGAAATCCATTCCCGCAGCTTTCAAAATGTGGTTGATGTTTTCCATTACTTGCCTGGTTTCCGCCTGGATCTCGCTTGTTAGAATATTTCCGGAGGATTTTTGAATGGCGATCTGACCACTTATGAATAGCATGTTACCAGCCTGAACCGCCTGGCTGTACGGCCCTATGGGCTCGGGGGCGTCCGCAGCGTAGACAATTGATTTTGCCATGATTTCTTAATTAGCGTTTAGTATTTGCTCAAAAATAGGTATATCTGCAATTCATTTGGCCACCAGTATGCGAATTTTGATCATTGGCGAAGAGCATCATGCCGCGGAATGCAGGGAGAAACTCGGCCCACTGCATGAATACACCGTATGTCAGGAGCATGACGATGCACGAAAGCGAATAGCTGGTCATGAAGTCGTCTTTGATTTTTTAATCGAAGAGGATCCTGACCAGTTTGAGATCTACAGCGAGACGAATACCACAATTTTTTTAAATACGTCAAAGTTCAGCCTGGCCGAGTTAGCGTATTCGGTAGGCAATAGCATCGAGTGTACAGTGTTTGGGTTCAATGGGCTGCCCACTTTTTTCAACAGGCCCCTGCTTGAAGTTTCCGTCTTAAAAAAAGAGGAGACTATGAAACTGAATCTGGTTCTTCAGAAGCTTGGCGCTGAATACGTCATTGTCGATGACCGAGTCGGATTGGTAACTCCACGGGTTGTTTGCATGATCATCAATGAAGCATACTATACCGTTCAGGAAGGCACCGCAACACGCGAAGATATCGATGTTGCCATGAAACTCGGGACAAACTATCCCTTCGGACCTTTTGAATGGTGCCAGCGCATTGGCATCAAGCACGTGTTCGAGCTACTGGAGGCAGTTTACGAAGACACGAAAGATGAACGCTACAAAATTTGCCCGCTGCTGAAACGCGAATACCTCGCTACTACTTAGCTTTCTGCGTTTTCACCAATTTTTGAAAGGCACTCACCATGTTTCGTGACGTATCAACATCGTTAATTACAAAATCGATCTTCGCGGTGTAAGGCATTATCTTCCCGTCCTTGTAGTACTTTATAATTTTGCCTTTGAAATCAGTTTCCATCGAAACGTAGAGCCATTTTCCTCTTACTTCCACTTCAACGGTCAGCGGGCTAATATCAGAGAGGTTGAATTCATACACTTCCTCGGCTCCGCTTCCCTTTGTGTTTACCTCGGTGCGCGTATATTTCACTTTATTTACTTTTCCCGCATCGACCGCCTCAAACTTTTGCTTGAAGGTTGTCTCATCGATGGAAACATCCTTTATGTTCTTCGTGATCCAGCTGAAAATCCCTGCCGCATCATTTCCGAAAGGTTCCTTATAAACCGCTTTACATTTTTCTACCGCCTTATCTATCGCAACTTTACCTCTACGCGCATTCTCAACAGACGGCATGTATATTCGGATCGAGTTTTCATACGCCTTGAATTTTTCATTCTCGGTCTGCATGATCAGTTTCTTGTTTTCATTTGTGTTTACCTCGATAAACATGCGGTCGCCACTGACGTCAATTTTACTTCCGATTGCATTGACGTCAATCCAGTTGAATTTGAACACGTTTTTTGTGGATGTTTTTGCATCTTTTTCAACCTGGGTCAATTGGCAAAGGCACGAAGTTTCAAGCGATTGAGCTATTTCTTTCTGCCCGATCGTGATAGATGTTGTGAGCGCGCCAAGTTTTGCAAGTGCGTCTTTCTCAGACGCAGGTGCCGGAATATCGGCCTTAACCTTCTCGATGGCCAGTGGTGCTGCCAACGCCAACACATTTTTCAAATCGCGTGCTTCGTCTACGTTGTTTGTGTTGATGACCAGGTCATTAATAAAAGGCTTGGTTTCTCCGTTCCTTGTGACGGCAATAAATTTTGCATCCTGCAGCGTTTCGAATTCCACACCAAAGCGGTTGCCTGAAATTTTGTAGTTAATACGGTTCGGGTTGATGTCAGACAGGTTGAACGTGTAGATTTCCTCCACCGATGTTTTTGCGTCCGCTTCTACGAGCGTGAATTTCACTACACCAACCTTATCACCTTTTGTTACGGTCTGTTTGAATGATTTTGTCCCAATGGTTACATCCTTTACATTCGTTGTGATCCAGTTCACCATCGCATCATAACCAGACAGTTTGAGGCGGTTTGCCATCACTTTTTCTGCCGAGGGAATTGCCTTCTTGATCGCCTCGCTGATCTGCCTTGCGTTCTCAATATCTTTGGCAATAATCAAGGCCTGATCATCGTATGGCAGCACTTCATTATTCTTGAGCACTTTTACCAGTTTCTGCTTGTTCTTTACGGCCAGCACCACAGTGATCAAGTCTTTCTGGGTCAATTCGCGAACCGCATATGGGTCGAGGTCTGACACATTTACTTCATATACGTAATTCGTACGGTTACCTTTTGAATCAATCTCATCATAGCTGTACTGAATGACGGCAGGCTGAATCAATGCATACTTTGGCTCGTAACTCTTCGATGCCGCCTGAACTGGTCCGATTGCCTTCTGTAAGGCAGCGTTCATCGCGGTCAACTCGGGGCTCTGAGAAAATGACTGATAGAAACAAATGAGGAGAGTAACAACAAGGATATTGCGTTTCATGGTCTTTTTGGTGGAATTCGATACGCGAATGTATTTATTTTCAGCCGTCTGCCACAGTGAAAAAGCGGCTGTAATCTTACACGATGGCCCGTTACAAAATAAAAAAGGCAGCGATTAACTGCCTTTTTTTATAGGACAACAGTGCGTTATTCGACCGTTACGGATTTTGCCAGGTTCCGTGGTTGATCCACGTTGCAACCCCTCATCACAGCAATGTGGTAAGAGAGCAGCTGCAGAGGAATTACTGACACCATAGGCATTAACGCCTCATGAACTGCAGGAACTTCAATGGTGAATTCAGCCATTTTTGCAATGTGCTTGTCACCTTTGGTCACAACAGCGATAACACGGCCCTTACGGGCTTTCACTTCCTGTATATTCGACACAATTTTCTCGTATGAGCTGTCCTGCGTTGCGATAAACACCACAGGCATCTCCTGGTCAATTAAGGCAATCGGACCGTGTTTCATTTCAGCGGCAGGATAACCTTCAGCGTGGATATATGAAATTTCTTTCAGCTTAAGCGCCCCCTCAAGTGCCACTGGGAAGTTGTAGCCGCGCCCGAGGTACAGGAAGTTACTTGCATCCTTAAATGTATCCGCAATCTCTTTTATCTGGTCATTCAACTTCAAAACCTCCCCGACCTTTGTTGGAATATTTTCCAGCTCCGTCAGCAGTTCATGTAACTTCTGCTCCGTGATCGTTCCTTTTTTGTTCGCAACAATCAGCGCGATCATGTTTAGCACGGTAAGCTGTGCGGTAAATGCTTTTGTACTTGCAACACCGATTTCAGGGCCTGCGTGGGTGTAAGCACCGGCATGGGTTGCACGAGGGATAGAAGACCCCACAACGTTACACACACCAAAGATAATGGCACCCTTGGCCTTTGCCATTTCGATGGCTGCGAGTGTATCAGCAGTTTCTCCCGATTGCGAAATTGCTATGACAACATCGCCTTCCCGGATTACTGGATTCCTGTAACGGAATTCTGACGCATATTCGACTTCAACAGGAATGCGGCAAAATTCTTCGAAGAAATACTCTGCTACCAATCCGGCATGCCATGATGTACCACAGGCAACAATAAGGATCCGGTCGGCATTGACTAGTTTATTAACATATTCACGGAGACCACCCAACACCAATCTGCCGGATGCAGAATCCAGGCGTCCTCTCATACAATCGCTAATGGAACGCGGTTGTTCGAAAATTTCCTTAATCATGAAATGTTCGTAACCACCTTTTTCAATTGCCTCGAGCTCGAGGTCAATCGTTTGGATGTAAGGGCTCAATGGCAGGTTCGCGGTGTTCTTAATACTAAGTTTGCCATCGTTGATCACAGCAATTTCCTGATCGTTCAGGTAAACGACTTCATTTGTGTATTCAATGATTGGTGTGGCATCTGAAGCAAGGAAGAATTCATCCTTACCAACACCTACGACAAGCGGACTTCCTTTTCGGGCGGCCACTAAAAGATTGGGGTCTTCCAACGACATGATTACAATCGCGTATGCGCCCACTACTTTGGTGAGGGCAAGACGTACGGCCTCATCCAGCGAACACTTTTCATTGTCCTTAATGTCTTCAATAAAGTGAATGAAAACTTCCGTATCCGTTTCACTCTTGAAAGTGTGGCCTTTATTGATCAGCTCCTGCTTCAAGCTTGAGTAGTTCTCAATAATTCCGTTGTGAATGATGGCCAACTTGCCAGTAGATGAATAATGCGGATGAGCATTGACATCATTCGGTTCACCGTGGGTAGCCCACCGCGTGTGCCCGATTCCGATTGTGCTGTCGAGATTCTTGCCTTTGACGAACGCTTCAAGCTCGGAAACTTTTCCTTTCTTCTTGTAGACATTCAGGCCACCATTGAGCAATGCAATTCCCGCGCTGTCGTAACCGCGGTATTCGAGACGCTTTAATCCTTTAATAATAACATCATGCGCCTGACGATGTCCAACATATGCAACTATGCCGCACATAAAAAATTTGTTAAGGGGTTGTAGTAACTGTGGGTTTTGTATAATAAATCCGGAGCTTCACATTGCCTGCACCGAAAACGGTTCGGTTAACGCTTGCGGAAATGCTTGGATCAATCGGATAAAGACCGAGGTGCTTCAACCGTTTTTCATTTATGCCATCGGCATCATTTCTGAAACGAAGAAGCTGCTGAATGAATAAAGTGAGATAGCCGCTATACTGACCGTTCGCATACGGGAAGGTAGCCAGCGATGCAGTTTCACTTGGGATATCTGAACGTACAAACAGGTGATTGAAATCTCGTATGACAGCCCCGCTCGAAAGGTACGGTGCCAGATCCGCGCGGTCGGTAAGCCTGCGCGCATAATTGCTGAACTGGTTGTCTTCATTCAGTACTTTCAAGCCAAGTCGGCCAATCGGTGGAACTCCGGCCGGTGACTCAACGTCTCCAATAACGAGCGATGCTTCGTTCACAATGATCGAGCCTACCGTATCGGCAAATTGATAAAAATTTGCAAGGTCAATTTTCGTAATCACCGGGTTGCCGCTCTGAATAAACCGCGAACCGGTTGCCGAAGTTTCTGAGAGCGCCTGGTATGGTTGCAGGTTAGCAAGTGGGCCGGTGCGCTCCACCTTTATGTTGGTATAACTAGGCCCGCCAAAACTAAAGAAACGACTAAGGGTGTCTTTTACCGCTCCGCTCTGCAACGTGCGATAGTGAATCGTTACACCAGAGAAGGCATTAAGGTTGCGGATTCCAAGTATGCCGTCACTCTCCTGAGGTATAAGGATCAACCCCTTTACGTCATTGTTGAAGTCGGTGATATTTTGCAAGTAGGTCTGATCGCCAGCAGATGCCGGAAGGAACGTGTAAGCTTGCGCGTATTCAAAAATCTTTTGACCGAGTTCCTGGCTCAGTCGCGCTGTCGCTACAAGGGTATCCTGTCGATTCGCCTCAAGAGCGTATTGCTTGGCCAGGCTGTCAGACTTTACCGTTACAGATGCATAAGCCATCGGTGACGTCTCATACGCCACAGTGTTGTTGTAGTAAGCGCGTTTTGTGCTAGTGGCATCAAGGGGTGATGTTAGCCGGTGAATGGCAAATTTTTCAGTTCGCTCGCCCGAAAATCCGTAGTGATAGTAGTTATATCGAAGACTGAATGTGACCGAATCAAAAATTGCATCGCTTGGTATTCGCGTGCCGGTGGCATAGTTAATATGCAGTGCGGGGGTTGCCATCACTGACCCAAAGGTCGGATCTTCATACTCCCCGATCAGCAATCCACTCGAACCCGTCTTGTTGTCCGTAATGATCGAATCGATCAGATGGACGTTTGACGTTAACGGAATGTCAACAAAAGCAACGTTGAATTTTGGAACAGGATTCTTAAATCCGAGGATTGTATTTTCGTCTTCACAAGAGAAAAAAAATAAGGCAACTGCCACTAACGACAATTGCCTTAAGCTCTTAGCCCACAAGTTCATTATAGAGATTGTAGTATGATTCGGTGTAGTTTTCGTCCTGAATGGTCTCGACTTTTTTCTCTTTCATTTTCTTGAACAGGGCATCAAGTTTTTTGTTGTCTCCTGCTACTGTTACAGCATCGGAGAATTCAACGCCAAGCTTAATGAAACCTTCGTAATCAGCAGTCTTCAGGTTGCCAAGCATGTTGTCCTCGATGTCCATCATTTTCACTTTGTCCATGATGTTCCCTTTGAACTTGTGACTGAAGTGATTGTTGTAGATCGTGAAAACAGTTTTTGCGTTCTTGAACAGCGGATCATTCTTGTATGTCGTCTTCAGATACAATGGAATGAAGCTTGTGATCCAGTCGTTGCAATGAACAACGTCAGGAGCCCATCCAAGCTTGCGTACGGTTTCGATAACCCCTTTACAGAAAAAGATCGCCCGCTCGTCATTGTCCTCATAGAAATTATTTTCTTTATCCTGGAAAACTGACTTGCGGTGGAAATAATCTTCGTTGTCGATAAAGTAAACCTGGAGCTTTGCGTTGGGAATCGAGGCAACCTTGATAATCAGCGGTTTTTCCTCATCTCCTACTGAAATATTTATCCCTGAAAGTCTCACCACTTCGTGCAGCCTGTTCTTGCGCTCATTAATGATCCCGAACCTTGGGACCAGTATCCGGATCTCCATGCCCTTTTCTTGCATCGCTTGAGGGAGTTTCCGCACAAAATCAGCTACCTCGGACGTCTGCAGGAAGGGGTTGATCTCACTGGCTACATAAAGAATACGGATTTTCGACATATTTTTGAATTTTAAAGTAGAACGGAAATTAGAGCCACAAAAGTACAAATAA
>DASWTP010000194.1:0-48402 GCA_036402075.1 Chryseosolibacter sp.
TCCCTTTCTTTTTCTCCTGAGCTGTAACAACTTTTTGGGGCTGAGTACAATATCCACCCTGGTCCGTCCATCGGGGCAGTACTGGACGCTCGTGTATCTATAGTAGGAGAAGACTACCGATGTCGTAGGACTATAGATGTAAGCATAATAGTTTCCGTTAATGTCGGAGATCTGCATATTTGCGTCTCCAGGACTGAGCACATTGGCCCCCGCAAGCGGGTTTCCGTTATTATCGCGAACGATGCCGGTTATTTTATACGGATAGGTAAGCGTGTCAGCCGATTGCGCGTGAGCTGATTTACCTGGTGCGACTAAAAACATTAGAACGAAAATTCCGATGCTTTTCATGATTAAATCTACGAAATCCGACCGACAGGGGAAATTGCAATTTGACCGTCAGACGGTTCGTGTCGTTTATTCAAGCCGCATTGATCAGTTAGTACAACCTTTAAATTATATGTTAGCGAGGACGGTGTCGCAACTTGGACGATTTCAACAGAGCGCTTGCAGAAATGGTAAACGAAATGAGCGCGCTAACAGTAACATTGACAACACACGCCTTTTTTTACTATTTTGGTTGGCGGCATGCGGAGCTGCACATTTTTTAAGCTTGCACAAATCAAAAAAAATCTGAATCCTGCCGATGAAACGCATCATCTACGTTTTAGTCCTAATCTGTATTTTCGGGATCGCTGCGTGGCTGGTGACGAAGTTCAATGGCTTCACAAGCTTTGAAGTAGGGGAGGAGGTCGACAACTTCCATGGTGTTCCTGTGTTTTATAATGGACACATTGATCATGTGTCGGGACGCAATACCGCTGCGGACGGATACAACATAGGGTTGAAATACCAATGTGTTGAATTTGTGAAACGCTACTATTATGAACACCTAAAACACAAGATGCCTGATAGCTACGGCCACGCCAAAGATTTTTTTGATAAGAAATTAGCTGATGGCGAAAGGAATAAAAGGAGAGGCCTTACCCAGTTCAGTAACCCAAGCAATAGCAGACCCCAGGTAAGTGACCTTGTGGTATTTAATGGTGGAACGTATGGGCATGTCGCAATCATATCTGCCGTATCGGAAAATGAGGTAGAAATTATTCAGCAAAATCCTGGGCCATATAGCTCCTCCAGGGAAACATTTGCCCTTGAGGCTAAAGATGATAAATGGTATATTAAGAGCCAGCAACTTTTGGGCTGGCTGCGAAAAGTGGATTGAGTTACCATGATCAGGCTGTCGTTAGCCATTTAACCGCCATTGTAAAAGCAGATGATTAATGACTTGACAGAAGACGAAAGACGGCTCGCCACAATTAATCGCCCGTTCATACTTAAATATTTCAACGATATCAAGCGCATCTACGATGAGGCTGCAAAGGAACGCAAATGCCTGGTCTACCGGGTTGGATAGGTATAAACTATGTTCAGACACAAGGGAAAAGCAAGAACGCTCGCACACAATCTGAGAATTGCCTCGTTACTGTCTTTCGTTGCCGGCCTTGTGAACGTGGCTGGCTTTTTGGCTGCTCAAAAACTAACAACCAATGTCACAGGGCATTTTGCGTTCTTAATTGCCGAAGTATTTAGCCTGAATTTTCTTGAAGGGCTTCATTATTTCTTGTTCATCCTTTTCTTCTTCTTAGGTTCTTTCTTTTCCAACCTTTCTATTGAGCTGGTTTCAAAAATCAACGAGCGCCTGATCTATCGAATCCCCATTGTCATTGAGAGCGCAATCCTTATTTCGGTGGCGCTTTTCGGACAAGAACTTGTTGACAGCGCTCCAAATGCGCTTGCGTATTCATTACTGTTCGCGATGGGTCTTCAGAACTCGTTAGTGACAACAATCTCGAATGCAACCGTGCGCACAACACACCTTACGGGTCTTTTTACAGATCTAGGAATCGAACTCTCACAACTTTTCTTTTATAAGCTGAAGGAACAAAAGGATAAACTCTATTCATCTATCAAACTCCGGCTCACCATTATCTTTTTTTTCTTTCTCGGTGGGATACTTGGCGGTGTCTTTTATTCCTTCATTACCCTTTATGTGCTGGCCCTAGCCGGAGCCATGCTTTTGATCGGACTGCTTTATGATGACCTTAAGGTGAAGCTGATACGACAAACAAGTGGGAACAAATCAACTGAATAGTAAATGTCCATGAAAAGTATCGGGGAGATTGTCGCTCAACTCCAGGCGCTGAACAATGCAGCTAAACTTGACTTTTACGACCGCCTGGGCTCGCACCTGACAATTTCTATCCGATCCGTTTGGTCAGACACCTCGTACGGTGATAAAGAGAAGCTTGAGCGCATAAAAATTATCAACGAGCTGATGCACCAGGTTTTCAACTGGACCTGGAGACTTCGTCACCACGACAATACTTTCGATGACGCTGATGCTTTCCGTCAAATTGGTAGCTACGCGAGGGCCGATAAGATTGTGGGTGGCGAAATTGGTGCTGCGCTGTCGCAGAGCTGTCGCCTGCTCAAACTCGAGTAGTTATCGCAAAATTCACATGGCCTTTGGAGTGCTCAAGGATGGCCACAGGGTGTTAATTTCTAAATACCCTGATTTAGGCGTGCAAAATAAACTTGCTGAATATTGCGCAACCAAATAATTGCATATATATTTGCAACCATGTAATTGCATATAATTATGGAAACAAGACGCGATATTTTCCAGGCGATAGCCGACCCCACCCGGAGGGCCATCCTGTTGCTGATTGCTGCACACGCTATGACGCCCAATGCCATTGCGGAGGAATTTCATACCAGCAGGCAGGCTGTTTCCAAGCATCTTCAGATCCTGACTGAGTGTGAGCTTGTTTCGCAGGAGCAGCAAGGGAGGGAAATTTACTATTCCCTCGAAATCGAAAAAATGAAGGAAATAGACAAGTGGTTAGAGCAATTCCGCAGGATCTGGGAAACGCGGTTCAACCAACTTGATAAGGTATTAGCAAACATGAAAAAACAAAAAAAATGAACAACACACTTCTATTTGACTTTACCGTTGACAAGGCTGCGCAAACGGTATTTGTAACCCGCGAATTTGCTGCCGGGCTTTCACTCGTTTGGGATGCATTTACAAAACCTGAAATCCTCGACCAGTGGTGGGCACCCGCACCGTTCAAGTCTAAAACAACAGTTATGGATTTCCGCGTAGGCGGGAGAAGGTTTTATGCGATGGTGAGTCCGGAAGGGCAGGAGCGATGGGCTGTGCAGAAGTACACATCGATTACGCCAAAGACCAATTTCAAACTGATGAACGCCTTTGCCGACAAAGATGAGAACCCTGAGCTGCCTGGATCGGATTGGGATTTGAATTTCAGTGAGCATGTGCGTGAAGACGGTTCGGTGGTGACGAAAGTCTATGTCACCGTTAAAAACGAGTCGTTTGAGCGCATGGAGAAGTTGTTGGATGGTTTCCGGATGGGATTCACTGCAACCATGCAGCAGCTGGAGGCTCTACTGGAAAGACTATCAAAGAAAGCATAGTCGATGGCACGCCCCATAAAATCAAAAGAATGATGAGAAGAATAATTGTTGCTGCCTTTGTTACGCTGGATGGCGTGATGCAAGGTGCCGGAGGACCGGAAGACGGATTCGAAACGTTTGGTGGCTGGAGCGCACCTTACCTGGATGACTCGCTTAACGCAATTGTGAAAAAACAAATGCAGCCAGCCGCGGACTTGCTACTGGGACGAAAGACGTTCGAAGTATTTGCCACGGTCTTTCCCGAACATGACGAATACTGGCCTGGTATAAACGAAGCCAAGAAGTATGTGGTGAGCACCACCTTAGAAAAATCCGAATGGAAAAACTCCGTGTTCCTTGGAAATGCCGATGCTATCAAAGTGTTAAAAAACTCCGATGGCCCGGATCTGAAAGTTCATGGCAGCGGCAGCCTGGTGCAAACATTGTTGAAACTTGATTTGATTGACGAACTCCGGCTTCACATTCTTCCGATAACACTTGGCGCTGGAAGGAGGCTCTTTGATAACGGCACTATTCCTGCGGCCTTTACTTTGGTCGAGAGCACTGCTACACCCTCCGGGGCAATTGCCACCGTGTTCAGACGGGCCGGAGCCGTTAGTACAGGAACGATGTAAGCGAAATCGCTAAGCCGGAAAAGCAATGGTTGAGGTGTACAAAACAAATGTAACGAAGAAGACACAGAGCAGGAAGTTATGCGCTGCGTTGGCTGAAGCGTTTCCGTCTGCCAAAATCAATTTCGATCTCGCAGACTGCGATAAGGTGCTTCGTGTGGAGGACGACAAGCTGGAGGCGCCCAAGATCATTGGTCTCGTAAATCAAAACGGTTTTTCGTGTGACGTTCTCGATGGCTAGAGCAGCACGCAGCATTGGTCTTTTTTATCTTAAATTTCTATTTTGCTGCCGGAACGTTGGCGAAGGAGCGCAACAACCAACCTCCTCACTGCTTACGAGTAGCCATATGAACCTTAGAACCACCTTTGTTGTATCGCTGTCGTTGTTCTCGCTTTTTTCGTGCAAAGAACCCGAGGTCAACATCGACACACCTGACTATCAGCTGGTAGAAACCGAAGTATATTCCCAGCTTACAGATGTACTACTTGATTCCCTTGGCTTCGAGGCAAGCGAAAAAGGCAAGCTGGTGTTCTACCTTGGCGATACTTTGGCGGGTGAAGAACCGTGGCGGGGTGAAGAACAGCTTCTGACCCCTGCGCTCGCCACGAGGTCATTCTCCATAAGCGAAGTTTTAGCCCAAAGTCAGCACAAATTTATCCGCGCCACCGACACCCTTCGCCTCGAACCAGGTGATGTCTTCACGAGTCGATGGCTCAAGTTTACCAGGGTACGGTTCAACACCGACAAAACATCAGGCTTCCTGAAGGTCGGTGTATATTGTGGAAACATGTGTTCGTGGACCGATGCTTTTTACATTGAGAAAAAAGACGGACGATGGCGTATCATCAAGAAAGTTAACGGACCGGTGGCGTGATAAAGGACCTTCATCTTTCTTAAAAGAACAAATGCGCAAATTGATCCCTGCGTTAGCAGCGATGCTACTTTTAGTGGGCTGCCAGCAAAGCCATCCCACCGATAAAGATTTTATCGACAAATTGCTTGATTTAGCTATCCAGACGACAAGCGAAAAATATTCGCCTGACGAATATGTTCAGCTCACAAACCTCTATGACAGCCTGGCTCATGCCATCCCGGAAGATAAAGACGAGAAGATCATTCTGGTGGAACGACTAAAACAAAGAGGCTTTAACATGATAGAATATGGACGCGGAAATTTTCCACCGCTTGGACCCCGGATCGTAATCGTTGACTTAAGAAAGGGCGATTGCAGCTGCTCAGTCTCAAAAATATATTACGCCACAGTTCACGACAATACATGGCAGATGGCGGAGGGAATTCATTGCAAACGGAAACGCTAGCCCCCGTTGTTCCGTTATTATCCACGCATCAATCACCAAACCCGATAGCATTTTACCATGACCGATGTAACGCTCTTGAAAAACGATTTCTGCATCTCGACCGACAAAACAAAATTAGACATCGATTCGATCTACCGTTTCCTGTCGACTAAGGCATATTGGAGCCTGAATATTCCAAGGACTACCGTGGAGCAGTCGATTCAAAACTCCCTGTGCTTCGGTGTTTATCTGAATGACAAGCAGGTCGGGTTTGCCCGCGTGATCTCGGACTACGCAACAATCGCATACCTGGGCGATGTTTATGTTCTTGAAGAATACCGCGGCAAGGGTCTTTCGAAATGGCTCATGGAAACCATTGTCGGTCATCCTAACCTCCAGGGCTTGCGCAGGTGGATCTTACTTACCGGAGATGCACATGGGCTGTATCGCCAATTCGGATGGACAGAACTGGCGGATCCTACACGCTGGATGGAGCGCCACAATAAAAATGTGTATGCGGTACAACGCCAGCAATGAGGATATGTTTTCGTAACTTAGAAGTGAATTAATATCCCTCTAACGTTATGAAATACGCATTTTGCTTCCTGCTTGGACTTGCTGTCTTTGCCTGCGATTCCAGCGATAATCTAACTGCGTCTTCCTGGGGTGGTTTGAACGGCAAATGGGTTGAAACCGGTACCCGGACAGATACGCTTACATTTCAATCAACGGACGCGGTTAAGCTCGTAACGCTTGGCAGGGGCATGGAATTCAGGAATGGCCATTGGGCGCCTAAGTCAGGTTCCGGACCTTACGAATACAAGCTTGAAGGAGGCAAGATCTCGTTGTATTGGCTGCTGTCAAGCTTGTACGTTTTCAAAGAATATAATTTCCGACAAGAAGCAGATGTCATTGTTATTGACAACTTTTTCAATTCACCGTCTGGCCCAACCTTGACGTTTGAAAGAGTAAAGTAATAATGATTAAGGGAGCGTTGAATTTAGTCCGCGTGGTGTCATTTTCGGTTGTCGACAAAACGTTTAAGAGAGACTTGGCTGCATTTACTGGCATTAATCCAACCAAAAGCGTGTCAGCTGTGTCAGTAGTAAAAAAGATCGCTATGAAATTTCTCAGCTTTGCACTTGCTATCGCCCTTGTCGTTTCGGGTTCCTGCACCGATCACGATATCAACGACAACGCGTGCGCGGTAAGCGATCCTGCGACCGACCTTCCCTGGCTTGCCGCAGAGATCGCGGAGTTGGAGCAATCGAGTCTTGCCAGATACCTTTACGTTAAGCAAAGCAGGCACAAATCAGAGAGTGTCTTTATTTTTGCAAATTGTTGCCCCTTTTGTTCCTCGGTCTACACTGTTTTCAACTGTGCGGGCGAACGCATTGGTAGTATAGGCGAACAGGAATTTCCTCTTGAGTTACTTTCGAACGGCAGAACGATCTGGAAGGCCGATGATTCAGCTTGTGCTTTGTGATTCAAGCCGGCTAAGGAAGATCCCGTAAAAGCTACCTCTGATCATTTTTTGCTATTTTCACTCCCGATGAGTGAATACTCCATTTTCTCTCTGGGCGACCAGGCTGTATCCCTTGAAATCACCGGTCATGAAATTGACCCCTCTGTCCACGCGACACTTATGTCAATGAAGCAGTGGCTGGAGAAGAATCCATTTACCGGTATGCAAGACATCGTTCTCGGGTATCGATCGATCTCGGTCACCTTCGATCTTTTTGCCGTTACCAACAGTGGTGTCAGCAACGTTTCTGCCATCGTGAAGGAAAAACTGGTAGCCGCTTTTGCAGTTGGCAAGAATCAGCACACACAACTGCCTTCACGCCATGTTAAAATTCCCGTGTGTTATAACGAAAAGTTCGGCATGGACATCCCTGCGCTGTGCGAACATAACGGGCTCTCTGTCGATGAGGTGGTTGAGCTTCATACGAATAAATCTTACAACGTGTACCTCGTTGGTTTTCTTCCTGGATTTCCATATCTCGGTTTTGTGGACCATCGCCTGGAAATGCCTCGACATCCGTCACCGCGGGCAATAGTCCCTGCCGGAAGTGTTGGCATTGCGGGAAAGCAGACCGGTATTTACCCGTTCGATTCTCCGGGTGGGTGGCAAATCATCGGGCGCACACCGCTGAAGATGTTCGACCCGCATCGGATGCCGCCCGTGTTAATCGAAGCTGGCGACACCGTCACTTTTTTTTCAATTGATGAACAAGAGTTTGAGCGCCTACAGAAACTTCCATGATCAAAATTGTTAAAGCGGGCATCCTCGATACATTTCAAGATAGCGGACGTTTCGGTTTCGCCAGGTGGGGAGTCAATTCCAATGGCGCTATGGATCAATTTGCGTTAGCCGCTGGGAACGCGTTAGTCGGCAATGTAACCGATACTCCCGCACTTGAAATGCATTTTCCTGCGCCTGAAATCAGATTTCAGTCTGCGGCCTTGATTAGCCTCACGGGTGCAGACTTCTCTGCTGTAATTAATGGCCGGGATATACCAGGCTGGAAATCGATTCATGTGCCGGCCGGGGCGTCTCTCACGTTTCGAAAGAAGGTCAGGGGAATGCGATGCTATTTTTCCGTCTCCGGAGGTTTTGATTTACCGCAGTGGCTTGGGAGTGCGAGCACCAATCTGAAATCTGGAACAGGCGGATACTTTGGACGCGCATTAAGGACAGGCGATGAAGTTTCATTCAAAAGACAGGTGTTGTCAAAATCCTTAGCCACGGAGCTTACGATTTTTCCGTGGGAGGTAAACAGAAATGCGCTCTATGAGCAAGGACCTGTTTTTATCACCGAGGGGAATGAGTGCCGTTGGCTTACCGACAGCTCGGTCGAAGCGCTTACTTCAACGCACTTTTCTATCGATGCATCTTCGGACCGAATGGCTTCGTTTTTAATGCATGATCCCCTTCAGCTTCATAGAAAGGATCAGCTGCTATCGTCAGCCGTCACGTTTGGAACAATCCAGGCGTTGCCCTCAGGGAAGCTATGCGTGCTGATGGCAGATCATCAGACTACGGGTGGATACCCGCGCGTTGCCCATGTCATTACAGCCCACCTTTCAAAATTTTCACAAATAAGCCCGGGACAACCATTCACGTTTTCAAAGACAAGCATTGAAGAAGCCGAAAAAATGCTACTTTCACTTCGAAGCTCAACGGTGGTGCTCGGAAAAAATCTGAAGAAGAAAATAGCTGAACATTATGACCTCGATTGATATCAACTGCGATATGGGCGAAAGCTTTGGTGCGTTCAGCATTGGCCAAGACGAGGCGTTGATGGAGTATGTTTCTTCCGTAAACATTGCCTGTGGTTTTCATGGAGGAGATCCATCCGTCATGCGGAAGACGGTTCACGCTGCTGCCAGGCGTGGCCTTGCGATTGGTGCACATCCCGGTTATCCCGACCTGCAGGGATTCGGAAGGCGCGATATTAAATTTTCAACTGATGAAATTTATGACATGGTCCTTTACCAGGTCGGGGCATTGAAAGCCTTTGCAGAGGCTGCTGGCACAATGCTCTATCATGTCAAGCCGCATGGAGCGCTCTATAACTTTGCAGCCAAAGATGCACCAGCTGCCGCGGCTATTGCCAAAGCGGTATTTGATGCGGACCCGAGGCTGCGTTTCGTTGGCCTTTCGGGAAGTGAGTTGCTTCTGGCAGGACAGAAGGCAGGCTTAAAAACTGTGAGCGAGGTTTTTGCAGACCGTACCTACCAGGATGACGGAACCCTGACTCCACGCGCATCGAAGGGTGCTCTGATCGAAAACGAAGCGGAGGCAGCGCGCCAAGTCGTTGACATGGTGCTCTATCATAAGGTTCGTGCATTATCAGGAAAAGAAATACCGATCAAACCAGACAGTGTATGTATCCATGGTGACGGAAAAAATGCACTTGCCTATGCCAGGGCAATTGTTCACGAACTAAAAGCAAACCATGTCAGCATTGCCCGACCGTAAGAAATTTTCGTCTGTTCTTCTCGGTGCCGCCTTTCTGATGGCGACCTCTGCGATCGGCCCAGGGTTTATCACCCAAACAACAGTCTTCACCAACGAGCTTGGCACCAGCTTTGGCTTCATCATTCTCTGCTCAGTTATTATTGACATCATCGTGCAATTAAACATCTGGCGTGTCGTATCTGTGTCGGGTTTGCGCGCTCAGGATCTCGCCAACCAGTTCCTGAAAGGGTCGGGTTATGTTCTGGCCGTGCTTGTGGTGGTGGGTGGTCTGGCGTTTAATATTGGCAACGTGGCGGGCGCTGCACTTGGAATTCAGGTGCTTGCCGGCACAGATCTGTGGATCGGTGTGATCATCAGCGTTGTCATCTCGCTGTTTATTTTTTGGTATCGCGAGGCCGGACATGCTGTAGATGTATTTTCGAAGATACTCGGCATCCTCATGATCTTGCTGACGCTGTATGTCGTCCTTGTGTCGAACCCGCC
The DNA here is from genome assembly GCA_036402075.1 of Chryseosolibacter sp. Lineage (GTDB taxonomy): Bacteria > Bacteroidota > Bacteroidia > Cytophagales > Cyclobacteriaceae > Chryseosolibacter. The sequence goes on from DASWTP010000194.1 coordinate 9,877, forward strand.
ACTGCTCAAAGCTGTCCATCATTCGTTCGCCCCGGAAAAGATCGATACTGCTTCGGTATTAATCCTGGTTGGCGGAACGGTAGGTGGTTACATCAGTTTCGCTGGCGTGCATCGGCTCATCGATGCGGGAATCTCTGGTCCTGACAATGTGAGGGCCGTATCGCAAAATAGCGTTCGCGGCATCATGATTGCATCGACTATGCGCATTCTGCTTTTCCTTGCCGCGCTCGGTGTAGTAGCAGGTGGTGGAGTGTTACTCGAAAGCAATCCCGCAGCATCGGTGTTTCAACTTGCTGCAGGTGAAATTGGTTACCGGATCTTTGGCGTTGTGCTGTGGAGTGCTGCCATCACCTCGGTTGTTGGTTCAGCGTACACTTCAATTTCGTTCCTGCAAACACTTCATCCTTTTTTCGATCGTCACTACCGGTGGACTGTGTCGGCTTTCATTCTTTTTTCAGCCTTAATATTTCTGTCGGTAGGAAGACCGGTTCAGATACTCGTGATCGTGGGTGCGCTGAACGCTTTTATCCTCCCGGTGGCACTTGCCATTGTGCTGATGGTGGCCCGAAAGCCAAAATGGATGGGCTCATATAAACACCCCACCTGGCTGGTGATCAGTGGGTGGGCGGTGGCCATCGCATTGCTTGCGCTGTCGATAAAAACGATCCTATACGATCTTCTGCGGTTGTGGGAATAACAAGTATACACTATTTATATCCCAACAGCTCTTTTGCGCGATCGAGAAATTGAATTTGTGCGGGGTTGATTTTTTTTATGGCTTCCTCATAGGTAAACCATTCCGCGCGATCCATTTCCGGGAAGGTTTGAAATTTGCCAGATCGCGGTGGCCACTCAATTGAAAACGTGTTTGACTTAATCCCGTTGGAGGAATCCCACTCACCCAGGAATGCCCACGCGTGGACCACCTTGCCAGCCTTCTGCTTAACGTAGCCGATGGAGATAAATTGGCCAGAAGGCCGGATCCCGGTTTCTTCTTCAAACTCCCGAATAGCCACACGAAGCAGTTCTTCGTTGTCTGTTTCGGGGATTCCTTTCGGAATACTCCAGACTCCTTCATCTTTATTCTTAAAAAACGGTCCTCCCGGGTGAACGAGAAAATAGTTCAGTGTGTTGGCGTTAATGCGGCACATCAAAAGACCCGCGGCAATGTTCGACTTAGGCATTCGCGTCTGATTCACATTGTATATATTCGCAAAATAAACTAAACAATTCAATGCCCCACATCGCTATTATCGCTGCGAGTGTTCGTACAGGACGTGCGAGTAACCGTGTTGCGCTTTTCTTCAAATCATTTATTGAATCGAAAGGGTTGGGTACTGTTGAAATCCTTGATTTACAAAAGTATAATTTCCCGCTGTTTGACGAACGTCTCAAATACCAAAAGAATCCATCAGCTTTGGTGCTGGACTTCGCTTCGAAAATCAAAGCATCGGATGGTGTTATAATCGTCACGCCCGAATATAACGGAGGATATCCGGCCAGCATTAAGAATGTTGTAGACCTGCTCTACGAGGAGTGGCATCGGAAACCCATTGCAATCTCAACTGTGTCTGACGGAAATTTTGGCGGCACGCAGGTGATTACGTCTTTGCAGTTTACGTTGTGGAAGATTCGCGCATGGACAGTTCCCGCGATGTTCCCAGTGCCAAATGTAAGCAGATCGTTCAGCGAGGAGGGAGCCTTGCTTGAGCCCACCTTAGAAAAACGAGCAACGAATTTTTTGAATGAGCTGCTGTGGTGTATGGCCGCTAAGACAAGGATGGAGCAGCAGTAAGTGTCACTGTAACTGTCGCGCGCTCTACATTCCAGGAACGTTTGCAGATTTTCTGCGACACTCTTGTGTAAACATTAATCTCTGATATCCGCAGGTCTTCGAAACATAGGCCCATTCATCTGATTGAGAATTGCGCAAACGTCTTTTAGCCTTTTCTTTGAGGTATCAATTGAAAATGAATGCGTGCTGGTGGCTATTCATGGCGAGAATAGCAAGTCTTCTGAGAAAAGCAACCGTGTGATCTTTTAGCAAAATAGCATGATAAAAACATCGTGCCATCACATGATTTGCTCTTTCGAAAGTGTTTATCCGAATCTAAATTTATTTACCACCTAATGTGTGGACGACTCTGCCCTGCGAGAGGAGCGTCCATCTGAAATTTGAGAAGAATGCAAATCAAAATCACTTATCTCCTGGTCATAGTAGCCAGCCTGCTATGCACACAAACCTTCGCACAACAAACAGCAAAAATGACTTCCGGTGGAACCGGCTACCTTGAATACCTGCCTCAGGGTTACAGTTCGAATTCCAATCTTTATCCTATTGTTATTTCCCTTCACGGTATTAAAGAAAAAGGAAATACGCTGAGCTCACTGGAGCTTGTTGATAATGTTGGGCTTCCAAAGTACGTTAAGTATGGACAGCAATATCCATTCATTCTTATCTCGCCACAGCTTAAAACGTCCATGAGCAGATGGTCTGGTGCGTATGTGATGGAAGTGCTGAATCATGTAAAAAAATATTTGCGCATTGACAACCGCAGAATTTACCTGACAGGCCTAAGCCTGGGCGGTGGAGGTGTTTGGTCAGTTGCCACCAGCTATCCTGATACATGGGCTGCAATCCTTCCTATTTGTACGGGTTACAATGTATTGAGCGGAGCGAGCGCATTGGCCGCTTCAAACGTTCCAACGTGGGGATTTCATGGTGACAAGGACTACGTGGTATCATACACTGTTACCCAAAAGATGATCAACGCCATCAATGCATCGACACCGAAACCAAGCCCATTGGCAAAGTTCACGATCTTCCCTGGAATGGGACACGTTATCTGGGACAAGGTTTACAAAGAGACAACAGCCCTTAACTGGATGCTGAGCTTTACCAATGGAACTACTTCTGGAGGAACAACAGTTACTAACGAAGTTCCGGTGGTGAGCGCGGGCTCTGATAAGACGATCTATCTTCCAACGAATTCAACTTCTCTACAAGGTACTGCATCCGATCCTGACGGGTCGATCGCATCTTACAGCTGGACAAAAACCAGCGGCAGCGCTTGTACGATGAGCGGAGCCACAACCTCAAAGCTTACAACGTCAAATATGCCTGGCGGCACCTACTACTTCCGCCTTACTGTGAAAGATAATAAAGGGGCTTCCAAATATGATGACGTAAAAGTTGTTGTGTCGTCTTCATCCACTACCACAAACAAGCTTCCGGTGGTGAGCGCAGGTTCTGACAAGACAACGACTAATAAAGGAATGACGATCGTTGGTACAGCGTCTGACCCGGACGGCTACATCTCATCTTACCGATGGACGAAGGTATCTGGGCCGAGCATCTCGATGTCAAATACGACTACATCAAAACTCTGGACGTCAAACCTGGTTGCTGGAACGTACTACTTCCGGCTCACGGTTACCGACAACAAGGGGGGTACCAAGTATGATGACATGAAACTCGTGGTTTATGCGTCTACCGCAAGCATTGATGGCGAGCTTGAAATCAGGATGGAACGCGTGACAAGCCCCATCCAAACGACTAATGAATCTGACAAGAGATTCGCATCACTTGACACTAACGATCTGCCATACCGTGAGGTGTTAATACGCCAGGAGTTGTTTGCATTGATCGCGCAGACTGAATTGAAGAGAAGACTTTCCGCTTAACGGAAATCAATCGGACATCTCCGGGTGAACCCATCGGTGAAAACTGGTGGGTTCCTTTTTTTAAAGCACCTCACTGATCTCGTCAGGCTGACTAACCCACTCCTTGATCAAAGGGCCGCTCATTCCAAAGACCGGATCACTCTCAGGCAATGGAACGTTCTTTAAATTTTCATCCGCTTTTGGTCGCTCGTCCGGCCTTCCGTAGTTTATGTCGTAATCCTTTCCATCAGGATAAGCGCCTACACACGTAAAATTTTCTTCGCCACCAAGATTCTTGTGTGCTACTCCGGCAGGAATAATGATTACGTCTCCTGTTTCCACCAGTAGTGAAATTCCCGTTGGGCCCCCGAATTGAAGCCGTGCAGAGCCGTCAATCACACCAAGAACCTCGTGAGTAATGCTGTGGTAATGATGATAATCGTAGACACCGTCTTGCCATGCATTCGACCACCCGTTGCTTTCGAAAAGTTGTTCAACTTTTTTTCCCAGGTTCTTTTCTTCACCACGAAAGGTATTGCGATAGACCAGCAGTGCAAGGTGTCCGTTGTTGGGAAAATCACCTTCTTCACGAATCAAGTGCCGGATGATATTAACCTGCTGAATGGGGTTGACAATCTCAACAAGTGACTTCATAAGCGCGTTTTTTCTTTTTGCGTTTCGGATCTTCCTTTCCAGGCTTTGGCTCATCCTCTTCCTCTTCTTCTGGTCGGGTAGGAACAGGATTGCTCTTTCGTCCAGGCCGGTTTACAATGGCGCCCAACGTGCCGGTCGCTTTCGCGATGTCAAGACCTTGCAGTTGAAAAATATCTTTCTTCACAAATCCTCCTTCATTTACTTTCAACAAAGTGCATTCATTTAAAAAAGTATTCCGCAACAATTGCTGCTTGACCTGCAGCAGAGTTACTATGTTGACCTTTTCGATAAATTGCCGGAAACGGACGACCTTGCAAGTATTCTTATTCGACCAATTAGCAGAAACGGCCGCTGGAAATCAACAGCTTGACAAAGGCTCAAAGAATTGCATCGCCTCCACTGTAGAAGTGAAATTTTTGTCCCACACAAAGCAGCGGGTAGTAAATGTTACGCCCATGCCATACCCGTTCATTCGGGTTGTTTTAGTCGGATTGGAATTGTCGACCAGTGTTTGATGCCTGTTCGGCTTTCCCTTCCACGATGCCCATTGGTATTTCATGCGATAAGATTTAACGTAAAAATTTGAAAACAACCCTTCTAAAATTTTCAGGCCAACGCGTTCAATACAACTATTTGACGGTTCAATACATCGGATAATTAAGTGAGTACGGACAAATAGGCCAAAAGCCCCGGAATTTTCATTTTTATTGATCCAACCATCTCAACTATGCTTAAAAACTATCTGAAAATCGCTTTTCGGTCTCTGTGGAGAAGTAAAGCCCACTCGCTTATTAATATCGTTGGCCTAAGCATCGGAATTGCGTGTTGTGTTTTGATTGCGCTGTTCGTAAAGGATGAGTTAACCTTCGACCGGTTCCATTCGAATGCGGGAAGAATTTATCGCGCGTATGTCATTGAAGACTGGGGGGTCAACCAGCAATTTATCGATATCACCACGCCATTCCCGTTAGGCCCGGCACTGAAGGAAAACCTGCAGGAAGTTGAGTTTATGGTGAGACGAAACAACATCGGAACGCAAGTGCGCATCGATGATAAATTGTTCTCCGAATCGGCCACCATCGTAGGCGTTGACTTTCTCGAGATGTTTGATTTTGAGTTGATCGAAGGAGAAAAGACTGATATTCTTAGGGACGCGTCTGCCGTGCTGCTGACTGAAGAAATGGCAAAACGTTTCTTTGGAGAACAGGATGCGGTGGGACGAACCTTATCGATGCTGATCGGGGAAAAGTTCGAGGAGTTTTCGGTGAAGGGTGTCTTAAGAGACCCACCAATGAATTCAAGCATCCGGTTTGGAATAGTGATGTCTGACTTGAATTACCCCAAACTGTATAGTGAGCGCGCGCTGACCAGCGGTTGGTTTAATATCACCCCTGAAACCTACGTGATGCTGAAGGAAGGAGCAGACCCCGCGGAAGTATCAAAAAAATTCCCCTCGATTTTCAAGCCGTTGCTTGGCGATGACTATGAGAAGAGTAAATATTTTGTCGGGCTCCAGCCGCTAACGAAAATCCACCTTGATACATCGTTACCAGCTGGCATTGCACCGGTGAGTGATCCGAAGTATTCGTATATTCTGTCTGCCATCGCGATTCTCATCCTCGTGGTTGGATGTATCAACTTCGTCACACTCTCCATCGGACGCTCTCTCAAGCGCTCGAAAGAAGTAGGAATCCGTAAGGTAGCCGGGGCGCAGCGTCAGCAACTCGTCTTTCAGTTTATTGGTGAAGCAATGATCATCACTATTCTGGCGCTGACTATCGGTATGGCGTTGTCCTACCTTTGCCTGCCCATTTTCAACGACCTTTCGGGAAAGACACTTCGGTTTCCAATGGATGGATTTTTGTTGCTGATGAGTTTGGCCCTGGTAGCTATTATTGGAATGTTTGCAGGAAGTTATCCGGCCTTTGTACTGTCATCATTCAGACCCATCGCGGTGCTTAAGGGAGCCTTGCAAACCGGAAGCAGCAAACAGACGTTGCGCAAGGTCCTTGTTGGTGTCCAACTTGTTTTGTCAATTTTCCTGATATCGAGCACGTTGCTGATGCGGGACCAACTTCAGTTTTTACAGGAGAAGAACCTGGGCTTCAATAAGGAGCAGCTTGCCGTTATCCAGCTAAATGTTTCGTCAGGCCGAGGGATTCGTGAGCGAGTTCCCAAGGGCTTTGAGCAAGCTGAACAGTTTAAAATGGAGTTGGCACGGTTGCCGCAAATAATTTCTGTAAGCGCTTCTTCCCATGATTTTGGAAATGGAAACTGGGTGAACATGGGGTTCACCGATGATAAGAGTGTATACAGAACTTTTAACTACAATACCATTGACGATGATTTCATTGGTGCTATGAATATCGAGGTGGTGGCCGGGCGCAACTTCTCTGACGAGATCCCCTCAGACAAAAGAAGGTCGCTGATCGTCAACGAGGCTTTTGCCAGGATGTTCGGTTGGTCCGACCCTGTCGGGAAAAAGATCCCGGGTAAGAATTTCGAGGATCACGAGATTATCGGAATGGTAAAGGATTTTAACTATCAGTCATTGTACACGAAAGTGGAGCCGTTGGTGATGGGCATGGACCCCGCTACCATTCTCTCGGGGATTGAGAATATCAATATGCAGAACAGCCCGATCCCGAAATTGTTCATACGCCTCAAACCCGGAAACGCAAGTGCAACACTGGCTGAGATTGAAAAAATTTGGGATAAGATTACCGGTGGAGAAGAATTCACTTTTCAGTTTGTCGATGAGAGCCTCAATGCTCAGTATCGCAGCGACCAGAACCTCGGAAAAATCGTAAGTCTTACAACGCTGTTAGCGATTCTTATCGGAAGTCTTGGACTGTATGGACTGGCTTCGCTCGCCATGCAGAATCGAACAAAGGAAATCAGTATCCGGAAGGTGCTGGGTGCTTCAGAGCAATCTTTGCTTATTCTTCTTTCGAAAGATTATGTGATCCTGATTGGAGCTTCATTGTTGATCTCCATTCCGATCACATGGTACCTGATGAAAGACTGGTTGTCAACGTTTGAGTATCGCATCGATATCGATGCAGGCGTGTTCCTTCTTTCGGGAGGTATCTCGCTTGCCATTGCATTGATGACCATCAGTTATGAGGCCGTGAAAACCGCCTGGAGTCAGCCGGCTAAGACTTTAAAGTACGAATAGGAGATTACCCACTAATACAAGCGACAAATGACGGATAAGAATCTTTTGGCTCTTATCCGTCATTCTTCGCTACTGATCTGAATTATAGTTTTACCACGCGAACGAACTGCGTGTTCTTAGCCGCCTTATCATTCATCACTTCGGTAATTGTGCCCTCGATGCCGATGAAGTGCGACTGTTGCGACTTCGGAACCGGAACGTTTGTGTCCGCAGCAATCGCGTCTTTGAACGCCATCACATGCTCGCCCGGCCAGGCTTGTTCTTTCGTCTGGCTAATGAAAGCCGCTTTAACTTCTTTCCCCTGCAGATAATCATTGAAATTATCCTTGATCACAACTTTTGGTAAGTTCATAAAAGATGCCTTTGCTCACAGGTCAAAAAAGTTATTCCCAACGATCGCCTGCCTCAGTATTTCAGTATTCACTTGCGCCAATGTCATAGCTGCTGAGTTGCAGTCTCAAGTCGTGGTAAAAATCCTTAGTGATACCGTAAGTCGAGATGCTTTTGCCCTTGTCGATAGCTGGAGAGCCGCTGGCCAGACGATAATTGTCGGCTGTATAGTTTACGAACTTCAGGTTCCCAATTGTTCTGGTGAAATAGTTGTTGCTCATCTGCAGCGTCATCTTGTTGCTGATCTTGTACACATACGCATCATTTGGCGAGCGCGGATAGGTATATGTTGAATAGCTGCCAGGATTTACAATGATATTGTTTTGAACAACATTCGTCATGTTCTCAGCATAGATTCTGATTCCGTCCTTTTTTGGATTGATAAGCGTGTTGTTGAGAAATTTGAACCCGGTACCTTTCGTTACACGGTCGTCACAGAAGATAGCGCTTGAACCTGCACTAACGATAATGTTATTGTACACCACATTGTCAGCGAGACCGAGGATGATCAGGCCATTGCCTGGACCGGACTTGATAAAGTTATTGTAGAACTTGCCACCTGTACCTTCGCCAAGCTGGACTCCATTATTCTGCGCAGCTGCATTTTTCTTCCCGTAGAACTCCACCGTGTTGTCATACACTTCCGCGCCAACCGTTGCACAGCCGATTTGAATCCCTTCCCAACCTGAATTCTTTATCCGGTTATTATAAACCTTCAGGTCGTGAATCTCGTGTGGATATTTGGTTCCGCAGGATGTAGATACTCCGTTTTTGTAAAATGAGTTTCCGATATAAAGCCCTTCACCAGCACAGTCGTGCACATAATTATCGTGAATTTTTACGTTGCGCATTGTAAAATTTCCGCGGTTGGTAGCCGCATCGCACGTAGGATCGGTCTTTGCCATGATACCGGAAAATCCAGCCGAGGCAGATTCGATGTGGTCAACTTCAAAATCTGTTGTCAATGCCTCGAACGTAGTGTTAATGTGTCCTCCCTGCACCTTGATGCCGTAAACACCTTCCGTGCTTCCACCCGTTACCCGAAAGTATTTGCTTTTGCCAAACTTCAGGCCATAGCTCATGCCCGTAGCATTCAGCACCGCAGTCCCGCCACAGTTCTTGATTGTTACCGGGGCCGTTGCCGTTCCGACAATGTTCTGAAAATTAAGGTTTTTATAAGTGTTAGCTGCGCTGAGACAAATTACTGCTCCTGGCTTGATGCCAAGAACGCGGCCATCAATCAAATTCTTGTTGGACGGAACAGTGTACGTACAGCCGCATCCACTGGTGCTTTGGGCAGACGTCTTCAGGTCTTCGGTCAGGTCGATCTCATCTTCGAGGATGTCGTTGTCTGAACATTGTGTAAGTAGGAGGGTAGTGCCGAATGCAAAGCCGAGCGCTCTAAAAAATCTTGTGATTCTTTTTCTTTCTATCATTCTCTTCAGGTTTTGTGCAGAAACGTCTCGAAGGTATTCCTGCAGGTTAAAAAATTGGCGGTGACGCCTTACGGATCATCCATTTGCAGCTGAATGATGTTGCAAAAGAAATATATGTACGGCAGCTAGTGCCGGTAATTTTTCGAGTGAGCTGGCTATGTAAGGTTTTCGACTTGCCTTAACTATTCCAGGGAACTTAATTAAAAAGTAAAGTCATGTAAAGAATAAGTTGCGCGTAACGCGGGTTGAGTAGCAGCCACTGCCGGTTTAAATTCTACGGTCGGTTTTACACGAAGAAAAAAAGTGAAGGAATGAAAAGAATCGCACGCAGCGATGATGTCGGTCACTATTCGAACTCAACTGCTCCAATGTCGAATCCGTCTCCTTGCGGTCGCTTCCTGTTATAGAAATCAAAGGTGAGACAAGGTAAATACGGGCGTACGTCCACGCCTTTATTGATGGTTTGCGGATACTGCTCAAGGATGACATGATCCAGCAAACCGTCCGCAAAATTTGATATGTTCGTCTTAGCGAAGTCCACAAGTGTAGAGTCCTGAATGAAGATGTTGTTTGCGAGAGTAACAGGAGCGCCCTTTGGATAAAGCTTTTTCCCAGCTTTGATCACCAGGTTGTTCATCACCATTTTTTCACCGCCACGCGCGTTGAAGAACGTGAATCCATCTTCCCTGGAATTGTAAATTGTGTTGTTGAAGATACGCACATAGCCGTCCGGAAGATACAATCCCATAACGCTGCCGGTTCCATTGAAGCCGTCTTCGCCAGCATTAAGTACAATATTGTTGAAGATGTCATTATTGCCCATCCCCTGGAACATAATTCCGTGACCAGTGCCCGTGTCGATGAGGTTGTTATAGGCTTTCCCTGTCACGCCATCAGCAAGCATCAGGCCCTCGTTATGCGCGCGATGGTTTTTCGTCCCATAATTCCGCACAATGTTGTTGTATACCTCACAGTCTTCGTCAACGTTCTTAATTTGGATTCCGTCCCATCCTGTATTTTCCACAAGATTGTGGTGAAGTCGGAAACCTTTGATCGAGTGTGACCACGTCTTGAACGGACATTTCTGTTCCTTTCTGCCGCTATAGAAGCCATGACCAATATACATTCCTTCGCCTCCGGTGTCATGGATCCAGTTGTGGTGTACATTTACGTTTCGCATCACCCACGCCTGGCGGGTGGAGTCGCTGAAGAGCTGACAGTCCTGGTAAGGACTTGTTTTTATTCCAAAACCAGCGAAGCCTGACCCTTCACCTAAACCGTCTTTATTATATCCCGCTACTTCGATTCGGGCGATTTCAAAATCGGTTGTGAACATTTCGAAGGATGCATAAAAGCTCTTGTGCGTTTGAATTTTGATCCCGTATTGAGCACCTGCTGCTCCGTCACCGATAAGTTTGAAATGCTCGGAGTTTTCAACCCGCAATCCCTCAGAAATTGTAGCAACGCCACCGCAGTTTCGGATGATAACGGGTTTAAGCTTCGTACCTTTGATGTGCGACAGTTTTACCGTCTTGTACGTGGTCAACGCATCAAAGCAAATGATCTGTCCAGGGAAGACCGGAATCTTTCGCCCGTCATTGTGATATCCTTTAACGATGTAGTCACATTGCGCACACGAATAATTCTCATCTATGTCCGGATACCGATCGGATTGAGAATTAAAGCCGGTGAACAAAAAGACACACGCTATGACAAATGATGAATGGGTAAATAATCGATTTTTCATAAAAGGATATGGGCATTAAGGCCGATACTAATTTTGTTCCACACGGCTGCTTTACCTGAAACTAATCAGCCTTTGCAGAATGCATGCCAGCCGGCACGATTTTCTTCTGGCACTTTCAATCGTTTTAAATGATGTAAACTCGTTGAACCATGAATAGGAATGTGCTGAAGTTTTTCAGGTCTATCCAGGTCTATTTTCCTTACCTGCAAGATCTCAAGTTCGATGTTCAACGAAGTATCCGAGCGATCACCGATACGACTCACGAGCGAGAGTTTGAGTTTATAACTGCATTCTCAAACCCCCTGAACAACGTTTTCCTCGATATTGGGGCGAATCGCGGTGATGCAATCCAGTCGATCCTGATGCGCCAACCGAATGCAAGGGTGTTTGCGTTTGAGCCTAATGGTTATCTGGCCGAGAAACTCAAGCGGCTGTACAGGTCTCACAGGCATGTGAACATCTTAAACTGTGGCCTGGGAGATGTAGACTCGGAATTCGATTTATATGTTCCGTTCTACAACCGATATATGTTTGATGGGCTTGCATCTTTTAAAGAACAGAATGCCCGCGACTGGTTGAGAAATCGCCTCTTTGGATACAAGGAGGCGAAGCTGGATGTAAAAAAGATCAAATGCCAGGTGAAGCGGCTGGATGATTTCGATTTAAGTCCGTGTTTTATAAAGATGGATGTTCAGGGTTTCGAGTACGAAGTGCTGAGGGGTGGGATGGAAACCATTCGCAGCGCACGGCCGGTGATCTTAATGGAAAGCCCTCAATACAAGGAGATTGACTTGCTGTATTCACTCGATTATCAGCCCTTCATTCTGCGGGCAGACAAGCTCATCTCAGGAACCAAGAACTACAATGTGTTCTTCATTCCGGAAGAAATGATTATTCCCCTGCGAAAGAAGATTTCCATTCAAACGGGAAACAAAATGGCAGCTTAGCCATAATAAAGAAAGCCCCGCTACTGCGAGGCTATCAAAACCGCTATAAACTAACTAAAGACTTAATATTCGTATGCACCGATGTCGTATGCGGTGCCTTTCAATCGAGGTTGTTGAGCGTAATCAACAGGAATGCTGTATGCGCTGATGTTGTAGCCTTTGTTGATCACAGGAGAGGTGCTTGTTAAAGCGTAGTTGTAGGCTGCAGCATTCGCAAACTTCAAGCTCGAGATGTCTCTTGTAAAATGATTATTTGCCATTGTACAACGCATGGTTTTGCTTAGCAGGTATACATACGCATCGTTGCCTGTTCTCGGGTAAGTGTATGACGAGTATTTGCCTGGGTTGACAATGATGTTATTATATACAGTGTTCATCGAAACGAGGTCGGAATATATTCGGATACCATTTGTGCCGGGATTGATGATCGTGTTATTGATGAATTTGAAACCCGGGCCGGTGGCGGTGCGGTCATCGCAGAAAATTCCATCCTCAGCGGTGTTGATGATTACGTTATTGTAAACTGTATTTTCCCCGTTGCTGAGGATGAACAAGCCAATGCCTTTTCCACCGTTGATCAAGTTGTTATAGAATTTTCCCGGAGCACCTTCACCAAACTGTACTCCATTTTTCTGCCACGTTACATTTTTCACACCGAAGTTCTCAATCTTATTTCCGTACACGTGCGCGCCACCCGGGGTTGACCCAACCTGAATCGCTTCCCATCCCGAATTTTTTATAACGTTGTTATAAATTTTTACATTTTCGAGGATGTGCGGTAACCGGGTGCCACAGGAAAGACTTACACCTTTGAGGTAGAAAGTGTGGCCAACATAAAAGCCCTCACCTCCCGTATCGTGAATGTAGTTGTCGTGAAGGAATACATTTCGCATGACGAAATTGCCGCGAAGGGTTGCGTTGTCACATGTCGGTTCCGTTTTCGCCATGATCCCTGCAAAGCCTGACGAGGCTACCTCAAGATGATCAACTTCAACGTACGTGGTCAATTTTTCGAGTGTAACTCCTTGCTGACCACCTAACACCCGGATACCGTAAGTGCTTCCTGTTCCACCGGTTATTTTTATGTGCTGGCTCAGCTCCGTTTTAAGTCCGAAACCTTTGCCAGCTGCGTTCAACGTAGCTGTGCCGCCACAGTTCTTGATCGTGATCGGGCTTGTTGCTGTACCTTTCAGATTTCTAAAAACAATATTGTAGTACGTGTTCGCAGCGCTGAGACAAATAACGGCTCCAGGTTTAATGCCGAGTGCAATTCCATCGACTAAATACGTTTTCGATGGCACAGTATACGTGCATCCGCAGTCTACCGCTGTTGCGTGCGTTGCTAAATCTTCCTCGAGCTGAGCTTGCTCCTCCAGGATTTTGTCATCGGAACAGCTCATCACCACACTTGCCGCTGCGAGCGCACAAAGTTTTGCCACGAGCGTTAGTCTCTTCACTATTGTCATTAGAAATAAATCAGGATTAATACTTAGTTATCGCCACAGGTTCCGATTGTGATTGGTGCTTCTTCTGTTCCGTCAACGTTCACGAATGTCAGATTTCCATATTTCTTGGCTGCGTCAAGGCAGATTACGCTGCCCGGTGCAAGTCCCAGCTCTTTCCCATCGATCGTTTCCAAATCTTCCGCTACAACAAAGGTGCATGTGCTGCACGCAACAGCGTCACTAAACACCGTATTGGCACCTTCGATAGTGATGCTTCCAACATTTGATTCACCATCAACTGCCGCTGCTGATGTTTTTACGTCTTCAGCAACTTCTGTAAATTCCTCCTCTTGGCAACTTGCCATGAAGAAAAGCGATGCAGCAACAAAGAGGGAGGTCTTAACTAGGGAGGTAGTTTTACGATAATTGATTCTCATCATTAATTCGGTTTAAGGCCAGGTATGGCGGGTTAAAAATTAAACAAAAGAAAAAAGCGACTACAGACATTAGGTTTCTGCTCTTCAATTCATCACGCAACCATTTTAATTCAACCATCAGATCTTTTTTCCGGACGCGAACCTAACGCCCTCTTTTCGATTTTCGTTTGTGCCCGCCTGATTTACACGATTGATGGTATTATTCCACGATAAAGGTTCAGTTTGATGAATTTCTTGACCAGAATTATTGCTGCTAAACAGCTGGTTCACAACACGATATCAGGCAGACGACAATTTCTTTTCTCATTTGTATGACAAATTATATACAAATAGGTAGATTAGTCTTACAAACTATATACAAATGGGAAAGGAATATCTTGGTGAATTCGAAGAATTGGTGCTCACCATGGTCGGCATTCTGCAGGAGGAGGCGTACGGCAACGCTATCGTAAAAGAGATTGAGGAAAGGGTCGGGAGAGAAGTAAATTTAAGTGCCGTGCATGTCACCCTGTACCGACTCGAAGATAAAGGTTATGTGAAATCGGCCATGGGCGGTGCCACCAGCGAGCGGGGAGGAAGGCGCAAACGCATCTTTCGAATCACCAATGCCGGGCTAGCGATGCTTCGCGCGTTAAAAGAATCGCGCATCGATATGTGGAAACTGATTCCGCAGCTTAAATTCAGTTGACATGAAAAGGCCAACGCCTCCATCCTTTGCGCTTAGCTTCCTGGAGTGGTTTTGCCCCCGGCAACTTCACGAAGGAATAGAAGGCGATCTGCTCGAACAATTTGAAGCTGATGTGAAAAGATTGGGCAGGTGGAGAGCCAAGGCAGTATTTACCTTTCGCGTATTGCAGTTTTTTCGCCCAGCGATTCTCTTTCGCAATAAATTTTCTCCACCACTAACGGAATTGATCATGCTAAGCAATTATCTCGTCATCGCGTTTAGAAACATTGCCAAGAATAAAGTATTCTCGGCCATAAACGTTGCCGGGCTGGCACTCGGACTGGCCACATGCCTTTTCATTTTTCAATTTGTGAGCTTCGAGCTCAGCTACGATACGTTCCATTCAAAACTGGATCGAATCTACCGTGTTACGAACGATCGCTATCAGCATGGCAAGGTGATTCAGCATGGAACGATCATGTATCCCACCATCGGGCCGACCATGGCCAAAGACTACCCGGAAATTGAAATGTATTCCCGCCTGATGCCGGGAGGGGCTATGAACATTAAAGTGGAGGACAAAATTATTACAGGCCACAACTGCCATTTTGCGGATGAATTTTTTCTGCAGGTTTTTGATTTCGAGCTGCTCGCAGGACAGCGCGCCACCGCGTTAAAAGAACGTTACACCATTGTGCTCACCGAATCTGCTGCACGCGCATTCTTCGAGGTAAAGGACAATGATTTTGTATCGGTAGTCGGCAAGACGCTGTATTGGGCGCTTGATCCCAATCCCTACAAAGTAACTGGCGTTATTGAGGACGTTCCTGAGAGTTCTCATATCCAATTCGATGCGCTGGTGTCTTATTCAACTTTATTTACGCCCGAAAACCCGGACGCGGATAACAGCTGGACATGGTCTGATATGCGACACTATCTGGTGCTGAAGCCCGGGGCTGATTACAAAACGCTCGAAGCTAAATTCGATGAGTACAGCGAACGTTATTTTCAGGGAGATAAGGTTTCCGGAAGTGTTGAGAAATTCTACCTGCAGCCTCTCAGACGCGCTCACCTGTTCTCCGATTACGAATATGATATTGCAAAAACCGCGAGCGGAAAAGCGGTGTGGGCAATGCTTATTGTTGCGATTTCCATCCTGGTTCTCGCCTGGATAAATTACATCAACCTCACAACTTCACGCGCACTGGACCGCGCGAAAGAAGTAGGGGTGAGAAAGGTTATGGGTGCATATAAATCACAATTGGTGCGCCAGTTTATTTTTGAGTCTGTGCTCATCAGTTTTTTTGCGTTTGCAATCGCTGTACTCCTGGTAAACCTCTTGCAGAATTCTTTCAATGCATTGATCGATGCCAACCTGAGCTGGACAAAAATATTTTCAGGCATCGACCGCAGCACGATGGTGATCTTTGTTTCCCTTATGATCGGTGGGATGTTATTGTCGGGGTTCTATCCGGCATTCGTGTTGTCTTCTTACCAGCCCGCTACCGTACTAAAAGGCAAGTTTCAGCGGTCCGCGAAAGGCCAATTCCTGAGAAAAGGCCTGGTCGTTGTTCAATTCACCGCTTCTGCTGCGCTCATCACGGGAACGCTCATCGTTTCGAGACAACTCAAGTTCATGAATGATATCGACCTCGGCATCAACATCAGCAACACAATCATCATACAACCGCCTGAGCGAACAAACTGGGATTCCACCTTTATTGCTCGTGTGGAAACCTTTAAGACGGAAGTTAGCCGGCTTGATGGTGTCGAGAATGTAACGTCAAGCAACAGCACTCCTGGTGATCGCCTTCCGAGAGCGTTTGGAATCCGCCTCGCTGAACATCCTTCATCGGCCCGTTATACGATGAGCGTGGTGAACGGAGATTATACGTTCCTCGATACTTATAAAATCAAAGTCCTGGCCGGTCGCAAATTTGTGGCGACCGATCACAAAATCGATTTCGATGACATTTCAACAGTGATCCTGAATGAAAGTGGAGTCAAACTTCTCGGCATCACTTCACCGGATGCCGCAGTTGGCAAAGAAATCGTCTGGGGAAACAATGGCACGCGTAAATGGACTGTGGTGGGCGTAGTGAATGACTTCCACCAGGAGTCGCTGCGGAGACCTAAGGAGCCGATGATCTTCAGACCAACTTATAGCACCTATCATGAATTTTCAATCCTCACCAGCCGGCAAGATCAGCAGCAACTGCTTGCTGAAGTGAAAAACGTCTACGACAACGTGTTCCCGGATAATGCCTTTCAGTATCGTTTCCTGGAAGAGAAGTTTAAAAATCAATACAAGGATGATAATCGCTTTGGCAAGGTTGTGTCTGTATTCATGGTTCTTGGCATTGTCATCTCCTGCCTTGGCCTCATCGCTCTCTCGTCATATACGGCCGTGCAGCGCACGAAAGAGATCGGTGTTCGTAAGGTGCTGGGTGCATCGCTCGCCAACATTGTGTCACTGCTTTCGCTCGATTTCATTAAGCTTGTGTTTATCGCTACGTTAATTTCGTTGCCGATTGCCTACTTCAGCATGCAAGGATGGCTCGAAAGTTATGCGTACCGTATTAACATTACGTGGATCATGTTTGCTGTGCCGTTGATCACAATCGTTGGTATCGCTGCCATCACCATCAGCTTCCAGGTGCTGAAGACTGCGATGCTCAATCCTGCTCAAACATTAAAGCATGAGTAAGCTGCAAAAGCCAGAGTTTCCCTTTCGGTTGCTCAACGCGTTCTGCCCTCCAGATATTGCTGAGGGAGTGGAAGGCGACTTATACGAACGGTACATGGATGACTGCAAGGCAGTTGGTGAGCGAAAGGCGAGACGCAGGTTACTTTTGAACGTGATTCTTTTCTTTCGTCCCGCGATTCTTCTTCGCAATAAGTTTTCAATCTCCCTTATTTCTGTCATCATGATCAGGAGTTATTTTACCATCTCTTTCCGATACCTGGCCAGGAACAAGCTCTTCAGTGCCATCAACGTTCTCGGGCTTGCGCTTGGAATGGCTGCAGCGCTTTTGATCTTTGAATATGTATCATTCGAGCGCAGTTATGATAGCTTTCATCCTGACGTGCGAAATATTTATCGCGTCACCACGGAATGGAACAAGAACGTGACGCCAAGCGATGTTCGCGCAACCACTATGCCATGGGCTGGTCCGTCAGTGAAAGAAGCGCTTCCGGAAGTGCAAGACTACGCGAGACTCACGAAGCTCGATGTGTTTACGGGTTTCAATGCAGTTCATTATAAGGACGTGCTGGCGAATGAACAGGACATTTTCCTCGCAGATCCCGGGTTTCTCCGCATGTTCGGGTTTCAGCTTTTAAGAGGTGATAGAACAACGGCACTCAATGAACCAACCAGTATTGTTATTACGGAATCTTCCGCCCATAAATTTTTCGGGGATGAAGATCCCATGGGTAAAGTGATGGCGTTAGACTCTCACAATAACTTACCTGAGAGCAGTTTCAAAGTGACAGGAGTCATCCAGGATCCGCCAGCCAACTCCCACCTCAAGTTTGATTTCCTTATGTCGTTCAATGTCATCCACAACAGCTTGCATAACGGTTCAACCTACTGGCATTGGGATTACACCTATTGTTACTTAAAGCTGGCTCCTGGTGCCGATCCTGGAGCAGTGGCTAATAAAATGACAACGTTGCGGGTATCGCAATTTAGAAACGAGATGCAGTACTACAATGATGTTGTCGATTTCAAGCTTCAACCGCTGACTCAAATACACCTGGATCGTCCACTGAAGGGGGAACTGTCAATTCATAACGATAATCGCGCGATTTCATTTCTGGTGGTCATCGGGGCATGCATCTTGGCTTGCGCATACATTAACTATATCAATCTCGCCACCGTAAAAGCTGTCGAACGAAAAATCGAGATCGGCATCAGGAAAGTGGTCGGATCTTCAAAAGCACAACTCACGATGCAGCTGCTTGTCGAGTCTTTCGTATTGAATATGTTTGCGTTCTCACTGGCTGTGTTACTCTATTTTGTAAGCATTCCGTTACTGGAATCGACATTCAACATTCAATGGCCTGCAGCGAGCATCTTGCAATCCGGGAAATTTTTAGCAGTGCTTGCCCTGGTGTTGTCACTGGGAATAATTTTCTCTGTAATCTACCCGGCATTTGTTCTCACCTCCTTCAAGCCGGCACAGGTATTAAAAGGGGTTGGGGTGAGCGTGTCACACCGAACGGTAACGTTGCAACGTCTCCTACTGATTGTACAGTTTATGTTTTGTATAGCGTTTACGATTGGCACATATTCGCTTCATCGGCAATTGCAATACATGAAGACATTCGACATGGGAATGGATATCGACCGGGTGTTGGTAGTTAAAGGATATGGATTTGAAAAATATAACGTCTACGAGGATTTCAAGTCAGTACTTTCGTCCTCAAGTAATGTGAAATCCATTGGCATTTCGTCAGTTGCACCGGGTGATGAAGTTATCAACCTGGGATTGCGACCTCACGTGAAAGTTGCAGGACGATCGGGTGTACCTGTTGAGTTGAAGCTGGCAACCATTGACGATGCGTTTTTTGAAACGATTGATGTTAAGTTCGCTTCCGGACGCAACTTTGATAAAACCACCAAAGATCCCCACGCAGTGATTGTGAACGAAGCTGCCGCGCGGCTCTTAGGAATAACTCCAAGGGATATAGTAGGTGAGAAGCTCGAGGGCCTGGAGGAAGGAAATGTGGAAATCGTTGGTGTCATCGAGGATTACAACCAGCGCTCGCTCCAGTCGGGGTATGAACCGATGGTTTATTTTCCTATCTGGAACCTCGACTTCGGCTGGAACGATCGATATTACTTTGTTAAAATGGCCACTCCTGCAAACAGCGAAAATGTCGCAAACGCTATTGACGATGTTGAAAAAGCATGGAAGAGCATTAATCCCGGCAAGCCGTTCCAGTATTTTTTCCTGGACTCATATTTTGATCAGCAATACAAGGCGGAAACAACCAATACCGGACTGTTTATTTTTTTTGCAGCCTTCGCCATCTTCATCGCCTGTCTCGGTTTGTTTGGATTGGTTGCGTACACCACCCTTCAGCGCACCAAGGAGATAGGTGTGCGGAAAGTGTTGGGAGCTTCCATCAAAAGCATTTTGGTGCTGCTGGCAAAGGATTTTGCATGGCTAATGCTGCTGGCGGCTGTGATTTCAGTGCCAGTAATGGCCTTCGGATTGGATCAGTGGCTACATCAATACGCTTTCAGAATTGAATTGACATTTTCAATTTTGGGTTTGCCGGTATTGCTGATTTTTGTGATCGCACTGGCCACAGTTTGCCTTAAATCCCTGAAGGTAGCCAGTTCCAACCCTATAGAAAGTTTACGTCACGAGTAACTGACTACAACTATTTAACGTTTCGCTACATCTCTTAGTCGGGTGGAAGGGAATTGCTTGCGGCTCCCGGTAACCTTTGTCACCTTCGGCAGTAAACCGTAGACTATGTTCAGGAACTATATCAAAATTGCGTTCAGAAACATTTCCAAGCGCAAGCTGTATTCATTTATAAACGCATTTGGGCTGAGTATCGGAATAGCTTTTTGTATTCTGATCTACCTGTTTATCAATGATGAAAAAAGCTTTGATCAGTTCCATACAAATAAAGAGCAGATCTATCGCATTCACTGCACCAACTTTGATGAAGACAAGTTTAAAAAGGGCGAGAAGGAAGTCTATTCGAGTCATGCTTATCTTCCGGCTAAACTTCTGGACGTCATGCGGGATGAAATGGCGGAGGTGGAACACATCACGAGGTTCAGCAACTGGGGAGAAGGAATTGTTCGATGCAACGACAAAGTATTCAAAGAACGCGTTGCGTTTGCCGACAGTGGTTTCTTCAGGATGTTTTCGTTCGAGATGATTTCCGGTGATCCGGCAAGGATGTTCCGTAACGCAACGGACGCGGTGCTCACGGAAGAAATTGCTCATAAGTATTTTGGGGACGAGGACCCTGTGGGAAAGACCTTTACCTTTACCGTCAACGAGGAGCTATCGTTTACAATTGCCGGGGTGATTAAGAGTCCGCCAGCAAACTCGAGCCTGCAGTTCCAGGTTTTGCTCCCGATGACCACACGTCCGAACTTCGCCCGCAGCCACGAGAACTGGGGAAACTTCTCATACCCAACCTTTGTGCAGCTCAGAAAAGGCACGAATGAATCCACATTCAAGGCAAACCTCGACTCGCTTACGCAAAAATACATGGGCGACCGGTTGGTGAAATGGCGCGAGAGCAACAATGTTCCACCGGAATTCAAAGTGTTCGAGTTCAACTTCATGAACATGGGTGAGGTTCATCAGGCAACGGAAGTGGGATGGGAGAAAGTCAGCGATCCAAAGTATTCGTGGATCCTCGGAGGAATAGCAGCCCTCATCCTCCTCATTGCGTGCATCAATTATATTTCGCTTGCACTCACAACTTCTGCCTCGAGAAGAATTGAAATTGGAATCCGGAAAGTAATTGGAGCTCATCGGGCGCAGCTGATCACCCAGCTATCGATGGAATCGGTTCTGCTCGCCTGTGCATCAATGCTTATTGGGATCGGCCTCGCGTTTTTGTTTCTTCCGGCATTTAACGAGTTTACAGGTAAAGCAATATCCTTTGCTAACGTTAATCCGTTTCAGTGGATAGGGGTGACATTAATCATTACACTTGTTGTCGGGCTGTTGTCAGGTAGCTATCCCTCATTTTTCCTGTCGCGATTCCTTCCGGCTTCGATATTAAAAGGAAGATTTAGCTCGAGGGTTCAAGCCGGGTTCACCAAACCATTGGTTGTCTTCCAGTTTTTTCTTTCGGCCTCGCTGATTATTTGCTCGGTCATCATGTACCGTCAGATGAAGTTCATCGCCACGAAAGAGCTTGGCTTCGAGAAGGACCAGGTTATTGCCGTGGGGACGCAAGCCGGGTATGATGAAAAGTCGGAGCGTGCTTATGAACAATTCAAAAACGCGTTGGCAACGAACACCAGTGTGGCCGGTGTGGCGGGCACGAGTTCATCGTTCAACCAGGGATGGTCGCGTTATGGATATAAGATTGGAGACGAGAACAAGCAGGCATACGTCTACCGGGTCGATGCTGACTATATTCCGCTGCTGGGAATAAAAGTAGTTATAGGTCGAAATTTTGACCCGGCCATTGCGTCTGATACGTCAGCAATTGTAGTGAATGAGGCACTTGTTAAAGATATGGGCTGGAAGGAGCCGTTGGATGAATATTTGAATTTCAGGGAAGACTCCACCAGCCTGGGTGCGAAAGTAATTGGTGTTGTAAAGGATTATCATTTCACTTCCCTTGAGCAGGATATTGAACCCATGTTTCTTTCAATCAATGCGAAAGACATGGGCTACGTCACAACCATCATGGTAAAGCTCAAAGGCAAAGATTTGAAGTCAGGCGTGGAGTCTGTAAAGAAGTCGTGGACTTCATTATTTCCAGATAAACCGTTTGAATACACCTTTGTGGATGAAGATGTGGCCCGCCAATATGAAAGCTACAACCGATGGATGAATATCACTGCGCTGTCAACAGGTTTCGCCATTGTGATAGCGTGCCTTGGATTGTTCGGACTTGCGGGCATCAATGCGCTTAACAAAACGAAGGAGATCGGTATTCGAAAAGTCATGGGAGCAGAGCTTTCCAACATTTTCATCATGCTCAATAAGCAGTACGTCTGGCTGTCTCTCATTGCCTTCGCGCTCGCAGCGCCAGTGTCGTGGTATGTTATGCAGGAATGGTGGCTCCAGTCTTTCAAGTTTAAGATTACTATTGGCTGGGAGTTGTTTGCAGTCAGTATGCTCGTTGGCCTTGTTGTGGCATTGCTAACGGTAAGTTATCATGGCATAAAAGCAGCGATGGTTAATCCCGCAGAAACACTGAAGTACGAGTGATCGCAGCATGATCCTTGAACTAAGCAATCTCCTCGATCATTTTTTTTAGGTGCCTGGCTTCAGGAAACTTTCCCATACCTGCAGAAAGGTTGTCCGCCAGATGCTTTGGATTGGAAGTGCCAGGAATCACGCAGGTCACCGCTGGGTTTGCAAGAATAAATTTGAGAAAGAACGATCCCCACGTGGAGCAATCAAATTCCTTTGCCCAGGCAGGCACGGTTTTCCCCTTAGTCATGCGGAACAAGGCACCCTCGTCAAATGGTCTGTTGATGAGCACTGCAACGCCAAGATCTTTCGCGGCAGGCAGCAGCTCCCTTTCGGCATTTCTGCTGTTAAGCGAATAATTCACCTGGATGAAATCAATACGGGTGGTGGAAATGATTTTCCTCAGTCGCTCATGCGCGCTGTCGGTGTAGTGTGTCAAACCAATATACCTGATTTTCCCTTCTTCCTTCCACTGCTCCAACGTCTTCAGGTGAATTTCCCAATCCACCAGGTTGTGCACCTGCATCAAGTCGATCGTCTTTCGTTTGAGCAATTGCATCGAAGTAGTCATTTGTTCGATGCCGGCTTCTTTTCCGCTGGTCCATACTTTGGTCGCAACAAAGAGCTTGTCATTGATCTTCAATTCGGTTGAAAGATCACCGACAACTTTTTCAGAGCTACCGTACATTGGCGAACTATCAACTACACTCGCGCCCGACTCAACGAGCTTGCTTAATACCTCCTTCAGCGGTTCACGCTCAGCTGCATTTTGCCCGACATCGAACGTTTGCCAGGTACCAACGCCAACACAGGGAATTGATTCTGTGGTTTTACCAATTTTTCTTTTTGTGATGGATTGCATGGAAAATGAAAATAAGGGTCCTGCAAGTGCGGCAGCTCCCAGTAAATGCAGGGTTGTTAAGGCAGTTCTTCGCTTCATAACCGATTGGTGATAGATTGGGTATCCCTGTTTATGAGCTTACTATCAACTTTTATTTCTCGAATATCATCATTAGTTTTAGCATATGTCAAAAAATGCCTCATTTAATTGTGTGCTGATTTTTTTCCTGCTGGCAGGCACAACCACATTAGCTCAAACCTTTCAGTCGTCTAATTTGCCGATCGTCATCATTACAACCGGAGGACAAAATATTGTCGATGAACCGAAAGTCATTGTAAACATGGAGATAATCGACAATGGCCCGGGGCAGCGAAATACTTTATCCGATGCTCGCAACGTCTACAATGGAAAGGTTGCCATCGAGCTTAGAGGATCTTCGTCACGCGTGCTTTTTCCAAAAAAGCAATATGCTGTCGAACTAAGAAACAAAGCCCTGCAGGATACGGCAGTTTCGCTTCTCGGCTTGCCCGCGGAGGAAGACTGGATACTGTCTGCTCCCTATAACGATAAGACATTAATGCGCGATGTGCTCGCCTACAAACTTGGCCGCTCAATGGGGCGTTATGCGCCCAGAACCAAGTACTGCGAACTTGTTCTGAATGGGAACTACCAGGGCGTATATTTCCTCAATGAAAAGATAAAGCGCGATAAAAACAGGGTTGACATTAGTGCATTGAATCCAGATGAAACTTCAGGCGATGATCTTACCGGAGGCTACATCATCAAGCTGGACAAAGTTGATGGCAGCAGCGGTCCGGGATTCGTATCCGAATACCCCCCTTCAACAAGCGCCCCGAATAAGAAGATCACATTTCAATATGAGTATCCGAAGTGGGATGAGATTGTTAGTGCTCAAAAAAATTACATTGCCGGATATGTATTTCAGTTTGAGAAAGCGTTGGCTGGAGATGATTTTGCTGATCCTGACCAGGGGTATGCCAGGTATATCGATGTTGATTCCTTTGTAGATTTTTTCATTATGAACGAGCTGACAAAAAACGTAGATGGCTATCGCCTAAGTTCGTTCTTTTACAAACAGAAAGACTCTCAGGGAGGGAAACTATTTGCAGGTCCGATTTGGGACTTCAACCTCGGCTTTGGAAATGCCAACTACTGCACGAGCGGAGCCCCTGCCGGTTTTGTATATTCGGAATTCAATACGGTTTGTCCTAACGACACCTGGCTGATTCCCTTCTGGTGGGAACGCTTATTTCTTGATGCCAACTTCGGTAACAAGGTGTCCGACCGGTGGGCCGCTCTGCGGCAGGATAAATTTAGTACCTCCACCATTCATGCGTATATTGATTCCGTTGCTTCCGTGCTGAACCAGGAATCACAACAACGCAATTTTCAGGCATGGCCAGTACTAAACTCGTATGTATGGCCAAATTTCTATGTTGGACCAACTTTTCAGGCGGAAGTGAACTGGCTCAAAAGCTGGGTGTCAGATCGCGCAAACTGGCTTGACAATAATTTGCCGAAGCTTGTGACATCCCTGGAGAAAAAAAACATTTCCACTCAGGTCATGGCCTTTCCAAATCCGTTTTCGTCTCATTTTGCCATCAGCTCCTCTGAAAAGAACTTTCAGGAAATTGCGGTGAGAATATATAATTCGGCAGGAATGCTGGTCGAGAAGGGCACATTGCATCGGGGGCAAAATGGGGTATTTCAGGGATCATTCGGTGAGGCGTTACCCAGCGGACTATACGTTTACAGGGTTTCCGGGGCAGGCAGAGAAATTGCTGTCGGTAAGGTGGAGAAGCATTGATTCCCGGCTTTATTTCTCTTCATTTGAGACAGATGCTTTTTTCATTTATTACTGGACAATCGTTACATTTATATAGATCACGATTATCAAGGATCAGCGAAAACGAGTGAATTCCTAAATTTTCAGAGCTCGCCAGGTTGACAGCGTAATCCTGAAGCACAAAAACAATTTTTTTAATACGATGAAAATCAAATTTCTTTTGGGGGTACTTGCGATTGGTGCCGTTACCGCCCTGAATTCCTGTAAGGACGATGAAGTACCTGTTGCCGGAATCAACTTTGAACTTGCCGAACAAGAAGTCCAGGAGTCTGACGGCACGGTGGCATCTTTCCACCCGGATGAGGCCGATGATGGCGTGGGACGCGTAATCAAGGCAAAACTTGTCTTCGATATTCCACTCGCAGGCGATGTGACACTCAAATTTGATGTCGATGGCACGGCACGCCAAACGGCCAGCGCGGATGATAACATAGATTTCGAGATTGACGCAGAAGGTGACAACCTCACCGTGGATGGAACGAACGTGACAATCCTGAAAGGGTCAACCGAAGCCTCATTCAACGTTCGCGTGTATGAAGATTTCGTGATGGAACTTACGGAAGATTCTGAGTTCAATGAAGACGACATTCCTTACGAGACCGTTGAGCTACAGCTGGAATCGATCGTTTCCGGACCTGGAAAGTTAGGCGAGGCAATTGAGCACGTGGTCAAGATCCTGGAAGACGATGCCTACGTGTACCTGGCGTGGGGTGTTAATAATACCGATGATCCGGGAGATGTTAATATGGATTTGCTTATTTACATCAACGGCAACTTCGCAGGCGGATCTGCCTATTCCACAACAGCAAGCCCGTATGAAATTGTCACAATACCTGGCGGATATCCAACCCGTACGTTCGGCCTGAGTTACGTATACAAGGCTGGGACAGCTAACGATGTCGATTTCCTCGCTGAGATCTTCAATTTCGGTGGCACGTTGACTACGAGCGGAGGAACATCCAACCCCCTGCTTCAGTTTAATGGAAGCTACACCCTTCAAAATATCAACAATTATAACTCAACAACACCTTCATCAAACATCACCCAAACCATGGTGAAGAATGGATTGAATTACACCGGTGTAACAGCGCTCACCATTCCGGCTACCGGAAGTCGTGAGGGCGCAAAAGTATCACGCGAAAGTATTCTTCGAAGAATGGGCAGCGCAAGACCGCTGATTAAAACGTTGCGCTAGCACTGTGAGTACTAATAAACAGAAAGCCCCGATCCGGATGGTCGGGGCTTTTTGCTTTTGTGTTATTAATGGATTATTCGCTCAGAATAAACGCTGCTGTCCAACCCGTGCAGGGATTGTTGAACTCGTAAATTCCATCAGCGTATTCATAAGCGTAGGTAGTGTTACCCGCCACCAGCGGATCAATATACTTCATGAGGTTGTCGAGGTTGGCGTCCGGATTCTGGTCGCGGATCAGCCGAATGCCAGGCTTGAAATTGAAGGTTATCTTATTCGATTCAAGCACGGGCGTAAATTCCTTTAAAGCAAACGTAACACTGCCGTTATTGTTTACGAGCGCAAACCCGATCGCATACAGCGGTGCACCTTCAAAGGTTAGATTCCACAGGAGGCTCATCTGCACTGCGCCAGTAAGGTCGGCTTCAATTTCGTCAACCACAAATTGACCGTTATCGCGGATGTTTTCGAGCGGTGCAAAATAAACCTGGCCTTCCTGAGTGAAGCCTGCACCACCGGCATTCACAACTGTGCTTTCAAAACTGATTGCATCTCCGCCTGATGTTTGGCCTGCGTATTTGTGAACGGTGGTAGGTTCAGCGCATATACTCACCTCACCCGCACTTAATGTGCTTAGGTTGATGGAAGTGATTGAAAGATTGGTACCAGAGAAATTTCCAGCAATCGGTGTGTCGAACACGATTGCCCCGCCTTGTACAATATAGCCCGATGAATAATTCAAAAATTGAATGTTCTGCCCGTTGGACTTTGGCGTTGATGCGCTTAACGACAGTGTTCTTTTGAAGGGATCAAAGCCACCATACAACACCAGGTCGCGGTTGGTGAATTCTATCTTGATGGATGAGCTGAACAGTTCCAGATCCTGCGAAAGAAGCTCGAGATTCTCACTTACAGACACACCAAGAAGATTTTGATCGCTTCCGGTAGCTGGCTCGAAAAGAATAGTCGTCTTATTGGAAAAGTCTGATTTGCTGACAAACACCAGTGCATTGTCAGGCGTTTTATTCACATACTCGAATTCATATTCAGCACCAAACGTTGCCTGATCCTGTTCGTAGAGGTAATGGAAGAACGAGTAGTTCTCGAGGATAAGCTCAACGCCCAGCGAATTGTCAATCCGGTAGCTGATGGTCTGGTTAACGTAGCTTTTATCGTCAGCCGCCAGATCGGATTTGATATTTACCTTGTTGTCTTCATAGAATTTCATCAGTACGTAGAAGGAGCCGGAACCATCCACCGGCCTGTAGCGAACCCGCCACCCGTTGGCAGGCGCAACAAGTTCTGCCTTCAACGAGGCAATAGCTTCGGCTGCGCGTTCATCAGCTGTCTTTTCAAACACACGAATATCATCGTCATCGCACGCGAGCAGCGATGCGCAACAAAGAAGGAAAATAGAAAAGATCTTTTTCATGATTTACAATCTTGCTTGAACTCGTGCGCGAACCTGCTCAAGGTCAACGCCAACATTTTGTTTGTAGTGGGCAATTACTGCAGTGAGCTTTTGTCTGAGCTTTGACCGCCCTTCGTTTCGTGCAACGCAATCGGGTGTCGTGCAGCCCGTTTCGTCCGTTATGTATTTAGCGTAGAAATCAGGATCGTACAAAAAGAATGCGACCACCTCGGCAAAATCTTCATTAAACGTGCTTGTTCCATAAGGCGACACAAATCCGCGTTGCAGTGCTTCTTCATCCGTAAGGTTGTACCACGAACCGAGCGAGGTGTATCCTTGGGGAGAGATTTGTTGCCAGCTTGCAGGAAGATTATAACGCTGATGCATGATGTGCGCAAACTCATGGTAAATTGTTCCGAGCTGGCGGAAAATCCAGTCGCGATCCGTTACATCGATGAAGTTTACTTCCGTTAGCGTGATCCGTGCCCCAGCGTCTGCCGTTCCGAGCGTAACAGTCCCATCTGCGTTGTAAATGGTTGATCCAATGAAAATCACTTCAGCGGGAACGTGATTTCTGAAGAACGCTTCGCCATTCGCCACTTCTGAAAACGGTTCCACCCAGAAGTCGGTTAGGAAGTCAAGCATGGGGCGTACTACTTCCAGCTTCGGAGGTGTTACGCGTTTGTTCTGGTCCACATAGCGGTCCACAAACTTATATCGGACAGCAACACCGTATTCATCGATAAACCGGTCCTGGATGTACTCGTCAAGGTCGTCCTCGGAGTCAGTCACTGTCTTTTGCGGAATATTTAGCTCTTCCTCCGGATAACAAGCCGGAACTGCGAGCGATGCAACCGCAATCAGGAATAATGAAAAAGTTTTCTGTGTTATCTTCATACCTTAGTAAAATCAGCGTGAATTTGGTTCGAGCCCGCCAACGTCAATGGCGGCTTGGGGAATTTGCAGCAATCTTCGGTCGTCATTATCATTGAGCTTAATGGTTGAGCCGTCATCGAGAACGTGGGTCACTTCGATAGCATAACGTTTGATGTCGAACCATCGCATGCCTTCATGCATGAATTCCCGCTGGCGTTCGTCCAGCGTGTAAAGCAACGCCACCAGCCTGTCGTTGGATGAACCATAAAAATTCCTCAGGCGTTCTGCTGTCACGACCGGACTGCCGCGATAACGTTTGGAGGCCAGCACCTGCAAATCGGCAAGCGCGAGATTTACACGGTTGGTCAGAATGTATGCTTCCGCCCGATTTAATAAGACTTCTTCCCCGCGAAATCCAAGGAAGATGGTGTAATTGTAGCCGACATTGGAAGTGAGGCTTGAGCGCTCAAAGAGAAATTCAAACTTTGTCGCAGCTAGTCCGTTTTCTCCGGCCACCCACGCAGGATCCTGCCTTTCATCCGTAAGTCCGAATGGATTGCTTTCAAAGATCTGCGAATAAAGTGGTCGTGTTGGCCAGTGACCGAGACTTGGCACGTGAAAGTTTGAAAGGTGACGGATGAGCAACAGGTTGCTGTTATCGGTAGGGGAGTGATAAAGTCGAATGTAATCTTCAACGTTAATACGCTGCAGCAATAGTGCGGGAATATCTTTTACAAATGTGCTGGCGTCTCCACCGAGTAAGAGATTGCTATACCGGATGCATTCCGAATACTCGAGTTTGAAGAGATAGAAGCGGGAAGCAAAAGCGAGCGCAGCATTCCGGGTGAAGTGATACTTTCCTGAGTTCGCATAGAAGCTATCGTTGATCAGGTCAAGTCCATCTTCCAGGTCATCTTCCACTTTGTCGTAGACTTCCTTTACGGTGTTGCGCGTGTATTTCTTAATGAATTCGGTCTCAGGTTCGGTGATGTACGGAATCCCTAAGTCATCATCAGCAGTTTGTTTGTCATAGTGCTTTGCGAACAGGTTCACAAGCATGAAGTGTCCATAGGCTCTGCAAAGGAGGGCTTCACCCTTTACCGCATTTCTTCGGGCTTCATCTCCTGGTAATTTGTCAATCACAGCAAGCACTTCGTTGGCGTGTGCAATGGCATCGTATGTCGAGGTCCAGAAATAAGAAGGGGTGTCCTGGTTGATGTCTGTTATATCTTCCCACTTGTATGCCTGGTTGTGCTGAACGAGCTTCTGCGTACCGAAGGTAAACGATACGTTGTCGCCCATCCATTCGGTGAAGCCATAACTGGCGCTGGAATAGGCATTCGTTAACAGTTGGGCAGCTTTATCGATCGTATTGAGTTCAACACGATTATCGGGATTCTCTTCCAGGAAATCGTTGCATCCCGAGAATCCGAGTATCACCGCGATCAGAAAATAGGTTTTGAATTGCTTTGCCATTGTCGTATCACGTTTTTTTCTAAAAGCCGATTGAGATTGATGTTGTGATCAAACGCGGTTGTGGTAGTGCTACTCCGCCTGCCGAGAAGAATTCAGGATCTTGTCCGTTCAATTTCTTATCGGAATACAATAATTTTAAATTCTGCCCTTCAACCGAGATCTGCGCGGTGGTGGCTCTGATCTTCTTTGCCCAACTTGCAGGAAGCATATATCCCAATCGCACGGTTTTGAGCCGCACATAGGTTCCATCTGCAACGCGGGCTGTGCTCTTGTTGTAAAGGTCATAGGCACTTTGGAAGTCGGGATTTTGTGTGGCGATCACGCGTTGATCGAGAATAACCGGGATGTCGGTGTACTGTTCATCCCCGGGAACCACCCAACGGTTGACGAAACTTTTTGAAAAGCTACTGAAGTCTGTGTAGCGTGGGCTGAAGGCATCGTCCAGCCGGATCTTGTAATCGAACTTGAACGAAAGGAATGCGCTCAACGTAAACCCTTTGTACGCAAAAGTATTATTGAGTCCACCTGCACCACGCGGCTCAGCGGGTCCTTCGTATTGCAAAATGTCACGCAGATTTTCACGGTCTTGCAAGTCGTAATTGTATGCCACTTCACCTGTGCCATCGTAGAACGTAGGAATTCCTCGTGAATCCAGTCCGGCAAATTTGGTGGAGAAAAGCCCTCTTCGTGGGCCGCCCAGAACGGCCGCGCCTCCCTGGACAATGGCATCACCGATTCGCGGGTTGAATTCCAGCCGCGTGATCCTGTCCTGTGTGTAGCCAATGTTAAAAGTAGATGACCAGACAAAATCTTTCAACTTGAGGTTTACGGTATTGATCGCCAGTTCAGCACCCCGAGTCTTCATGTCAGCATAGTTGCCCGTTTTGTAAGCATTTCCTCCGACCCCGCTGGTTTGCAGCACACCAATCAAATCGAAGCAATCGCGGTTGTAGAAATCGAGGGTGCCGGTGATCGAATTATCTTTGATGCCGAAATCCAGGCCGACATTCAATTCTTTAAGCTTTTCCCAGGTCAGGTTCGAATTCTCAAGGTCCTGGATATACAGGTAGGATTCCACATCTGTTGGACGCAACGTTACGCCTGAGCGCAGATTCAGTAATGCGCTGGTGTTCGGCCCGAGGTTCGCTGAGAGGCCGTAGGTTGCACGCAGCTTCAGGTAGTTCAGCCACGAAAAGTCGATGAATGATTCCTTATCAAGATTCCATGCCCCGCTGATGTTCCAGGTGGGGAGGTACCGCGCCTGGCGACTCTTTCCCAACCGGTTTGAACCATCATATCGCACCGTTCCGTTGAAGATATACTTCTCGCGAAATGAATAGCCTGCATTGACAAAGGCACCCGCGAAGCGCTCGCGGTCAATCCCGATTGCATACGTGCGGATTCCCTGCCGGTTCAGGAAGTCGATCATCAGCGGATCCGTGTTCACAATGCCGCCATTTTCATATACTACCCCAATCCCATCGACACGCCTGCTTTCGCGGTTGGTATATTTTATCTCCTGGCCGGCAAGCACATTGATGCTATGGATATCATTGATGGTGTGTGACCAGTCAATACTATTGCGGATATAAAAATAATTCAGCTCGTCTTCGTTTACGTTGTTGAAACCACCTTCGGGTAAAACAACTTTAGGCTGAGCCCCGGGGTCATCCGGATCTTTAAAAAGCAATGGATTGGAGTCCTGAATGTACTGCGTGTCATCCGCGCGGTATGCTTCAGCCTGGTTTGAATTTTCGTGGATCACATGTTCGCGCTGCGTGCTGGCGTGACGTCCCTGAACAGCACTGCGAAAGGTTAGATTGTCAAGGATGTCGTAGGTAATGTCTGCCTGCGTGGATACATCTGCAACGGTAATGTTGATGTAATTTAATTGCAGCTCCCGCAAAATATTGAATGGAGCATAATTTCTTCTGAAGTATTCCAGATTTCCTTCGCTGTCGTAAGGTCTGATGGAGCGACTCGTATTGAGGGCGTAGCTTAACGGGTTGATGTCGAAATCCCTGCGATATCGGCCGGTGATGGGGTCAAAGTCTCGGTTTTGGGTTCCGGGAACTTTCTGATCGCGGTAGTTTGCCGTCAGTTTTAAGTCCAGGGAAAATTTGTCAGTGAAAATAAATGAGTTCTTGGCTGTGCCCGCATATCGCCTCACATTGTCAGCTATCGTCTGCCCGTTGTCGTTGAGGTAACTGAGTGAATAGTAGCTGTTCTGTTTCTCTGTACCCGAGGTGAAGCTGATAGCATGTTGCTGTTGCAGCGAGTAGTCGTTGAAGAGAACATCAAACCAATCGGTGTTAGCATTCTCATATTGATTGAGGAATTCTTCATTCAATGTTCCGTCTGGTCCCCAGTTGATCTGGTGATCTGAGATCAGCGCGAACATTTTGCCCATAGCACCATAGTTCTGTGCTTTTACCGAAGTGGTGATATCGATCAGGCCCTTCTCGTACATCTCACGATAGATCGACATTTCATCGCCCGAGTTCAGAATGTCAAACTGGTTGTAGGTAGGTCGGAGGTTGATCGAAAAATTTCCAGTGTAGTTCACGCGAGTAAGTCCGCTCTTTCCGCGTTTGGTGGTGATTACAATCACTCCGTTTTTCGCACGGGTTCCATATAGCGCGGTCGCGGATGCATCTTTCAGCACCTGGAATGATTCGATGTCATCGGGGTTTAGTCCTGCAATAGAGGAAGCCGTCAGCGTGTTCGCATTTCCGGTGATGATATCGTCAGCATTAATGGCATTAAGGTCTTCAAGAATAACCCCATCGATTACCATGAGCGGCTGGGTGTCGCCATTGATCGATGTATTTCCGCGGATGCGGATTTTCGGACTTGTTCCAAATGTTCCCGAAACGTTATCAACCGTTACGCCCGCAACCCTTCCTTCCAGCATCCGGCCTGCATCTGACATACCAGGAGCCCGGATCTCGCTCATCTTCACCAGGGATGCCGAGCCGGTAAATAGTTTTCGCTCTACCTCCTGGAAACCTGTGATCACCACAGCATCCAGCTCACGTGACTCATCTACAAGAACAACATTAACGCGTGTTTGCCCGCCCACTCTAATCTCTTGCGTGACATAGCCAACGAATGAAACAACAAGTGTTGCGTCTGGACTTGCTTCGATCGAAAAGTTGCCATCGATATCAGTCATTACTCCCTGGCTGGTACCTTTCACCAGCACATTTACACCTGGAAGTCCACCGGGATCAGATGCCGAAGTCACTTTACCGTTGATCTGCTGAACCTGCGCGAATCCAGCGAAAGAGGTCAGGAAAAATACGACCAGTAATACTCTACTCATAGGCGGAAATAACATCATCCTCAATATAAATATTTAGCGATTAACAACAAGCCGTCAAGCTGTAACTTCCCTCCGGAAGCTGCGACTTGTATTTCGCTGTAATCCTTTTTAGCTAGATCGGTTATTCCAAGATTAGTGAATATGTTTCAACGCTGTCGTGGGGATAGACAGGTATCCGGGGAATAGAAGCACATATTCAATCTTTCTCACGTAACTCGCGTGAGATGTTTAACGAATTTAGAAAAAAAACCGAGGCGGATGGATGTTCCGTCAGACGTTTACTTTGGATTCGACCTCCCTGACGGATGACTTTTTATGCTTTGCCTTTCCTTTGGCATGTTTCTTTTTTTCTTTCTTCAAACGATTAAGCCAGAGAATCACACCTGTGACAGGGAAGAAGACACCGGCAACGCATGCCAGGAACGCAATAATTCGCCCAGGCCATCCGCCAATCGACCCCACGTGAATCGGATAAAACAAACTACGCACCCGCTGGCCAAGATTTCGGTCGGAGTAGTGATACGCCCCAAGGAGTTTGCCCGTATACTGGTCCACGAAATACTGATCCGAAGCTTTTTCGTGCACCGGGTTTTCCGGCATAACGGTGATGGCAATGGCACTCACTGAATCTTTTGCCATATTGATCGAATACGTTTTTGCTGTTGGGATCTCAGCGCGAATGCTGGCGAGAGCGTCATCGAAGGAAATTGATTTTGCAGTCGATGAAAACGTTGATAGGGGTGGGTCTGGTCGTTTATTTTCCGTGCCGGTGATCCAGTAAATTCCATCATTAAACCACTTAAACGACCAGGCAAGTCCTGTGAAGGCAAACGCAAAAAGAAAAATGGCAGTGTAAAAGCCGACCACGATGTGATAGTCGTGATTGATTCGCTTCCAGCCCGCACCCCACTTGAACTTCAGACGTTGCTTCAGTTTTTTCTTATTCTCAGGCCACCATAAAACGATGCCGGTGATGAGGATAAACAGGAAAATAGATGTGCTGATGCCAACAATAAGTTTCCCGGTGTCGCCTGCCAGCAGCCAACGGTGTAATGCGAACATGGTGTAAAAGAATGTATTGCGGTAGCTGTACAAGCTGATCAGTTCGCCCGTGTATGGATTCATAAATGCCTGCGCGCTCTGGTCCTTACCCTCTTCCGCATACGTCAACTCTACCGTCCGTGTCGGTTCGTTATACACCTTTACACTGGTTACGGTTACCGTTGGAAGCTCGGCTTGCAATGCCGACACCATCGCCTCGATTGGCTTGGCATCACCACTAACGGCAACATTATAACGCTCTGGATAAATCGCCCCCTGCAGCTCTTTTTCAAATACCAGTGCCGCGCCCGTAAAGCACGTTATCATGATGACTAAGCCTGCCGCGAGGCCGAGATAAAGGTGAATGTTTCTGAAAAACCGTTTCATCAGCCTTATTTAGATCGATTTTAAATACAATTCCTGTTCAAAAAAAAGCCCCAACGCGGGGCTTGGAGTATTGCGATAAAGCCATGCGGTTAGGCTAGCTCTCTCAAGTCAACGGGAACAACTCTCGAAATTCCTTTCTCCACCATAGTGATACCGTAGATAACATCCGTTGAAGTCATCGTGCGCTTGTTGTGCGTCACAATAACAAACTGGCTGTCTTTGCTGAAGTTTCGGATAATGTTGTTAAACTTATCGATGTTCGCGTCATCCAGTGGAGCATCAACCTCATCGAAAATACAGAACGGTGCTGGTTTCAAAAGGTACATGGAGAACAGCAGGGCGGTTGCCGTCAATGTCTTCTCTCCACCAGACAACTGGTTAATGGTGAGAGGACGTTTGCCTTTCGGCTTTGCGATAATGTCGATTTCGGAATCCAGTGGATTGTTAGGATCAACCAGTCTCAGGTCACACTCATCACCTTCCGTGAACAGCGAGCGGAACACACGGATGAAGTGTTCTTTGATTTTGTTGAACGCATCCATGAACGTCTGGCTTGCCACGCCTTCAATTTCTGAGATCGTATTGAACAACGACTCTTTTGCTTTGAGCAAATCGTCTTTTTGCGCCAGGATGAAATCGTTGCGCTGCTTGATCTCGGTGTAGGCTTCCATCGCCATCGGGTTGATCGGCCCCATGTTGTCGAGCTTCTCACGGATCTTCGTAACGCTCTTGCGAATGTCTTCCTCTTCCAGTTTGGCAAGGGCTTCGGCTTCTTCCGGTGTTGCCTGGCCAACGACAGCATCGAGGTCGATGTTGAATTCAACCGATAAGCGTTCCTTCACGGAATTCAACTGCATTTTGCTCTCGTTGAGGGAATTTTGTAGTTCCATCAGCAACGTGTCAATGCTCTGGCGTCCGTGCTGAATTTCGCGCAGCTCCTTTTCAACCGAATCGATGCTCCCGCGTGATTCGTAGTATTCTTTCTCTGCCTCGCTCAGGCCTTTTTCCATCTCCTCCTTCTGCTCATACATGCCCAGAAGTTCGTCATCGTTGGTTTGCGAGCCTTCAACGATGTTTCTAATCTCGTCTTCGTTCTTTTTTAACTCATCGCTGTTAACCTGGATGCGCTGACTGCTTTGATCCATCGACTCCTGCTTGAAGCGC
This sequence comes from Chryseosolibacter sp., assembly GCA_036402075.1. Classification (GTDB taxonomy): domain Bacteria; phylum Bacteroidota; class Bacteroidia; order Cytophagales; family Cyclobacteriaceae; genus Chryseosolibacter. Next base: position 45,937 of record DASWTP010000194.1, read on the forward strand.
ATCTCCTGGTCAATGCTCTTCACGCGGTTTTCCTGCTGGTGGAAGAAGATGTTTTGTTCATTAAAGGCTGCCGACTTCTGGCCAAGGAGGTCGCTGTTGCCTGCAAGCGTTTCGGTGATGATCGACAACTTCGTTTCCTGGTCCTGGAGGTCATGTTGAGCCTGTTGCGCTTTCGGCTTCAGTTCATCAAGCTCTTTCAGAAGCGTATCAATCTTTTCCAGGATGTCTTCTCTTCTCAAATCAGCAGAGCTGAGCATGCTGGCGAACTGCTCACGCTTTGTGCGCACGGACACGTGCTCTTCGTTTACCTGGCGAATTGCGTTCTGCAACTCTTCCACGCGGTGACGCAGTCGGTTGTTGCGCAGCTTTTCCAGGTCGCTTTGTTTCTCAACCAGGCTTGTGCGGATTTCATCAAGCTTGGTAGTAAGTTCTTTGATCTCCTTCTCAAGTTTTTCAAGGTTCTTCGCACGACCGATCTTCTTACCTTCAAATAATCCCACGGAACCACCGGAGATACTGAATTTTCTGCGGGTAAGCTTACCGCTCTTCGTGATGAACGTATTCTCGTCACTTGCAGGAATGTTCTTGATATCGCCTTCATAAATATAAACGCGATCAAGGATATACGACATCAGCTTCCTGTACTTCGGATCAAATTCAATGATCTGCGTAGCCGGGAACGCATTTGAGTATATCCGGGATGATGACGATTCAAATTTTTCGAAGGCATCAAGAATAAAGAAGTGCGCTTTTCCTTTTGATGCATCGCTCAGGATGTTGATCGCCTCATATGCTTCAGACTCGTGATCAACGATGTAGTAGTTGAGGTATGGCTCAAGGTAGTTTTCAATCGCCACGCGATATTCTTCAGAGGTCGTCAGGATATCGGATAGGAGGGGAGCATTCTTGGCAACCTTCTTCTTTAGGAATTTAATAGCTTCCGGGAAACCCTCGAGGTTTTCAACCAGTGATTTTGTGAGGTTGAATTCGTTCTGGCGCGCATCCAGCTTACGACTGGTGACGTTCATTTCCTCGCGAATCATTTCGATGGTCTTCTCCAGCGATGACGTGCGGTTTTGGTTTTCGTCTTCTTCGCGCTTCAGGTTTTCAAGGTCTTCAGTCTTACGATCGATCTCTTCCTGGAGAATGACCAGCTTCTTTTCAAACTCCACCAGGCTCGCGCTCTGCTGACTTGTGTCAGAGGCCGTGCGCTCTAACTCCTGTTTGAAAGACGATACCTGGATTTCACGGATTTCTACACCCTTATTGATTTGGAAAACTTCTTCCTGCTTGTCGCGCTGGATCTGGCGAAGACTATCGGCCTCAGCCTGAAGGGAAGTGGTCTTTCGTTTTTGTTCTTCGTATTCGTTTTTCAGGTGCTCAAGCTTTGCATTGATCTCCCTCAGGATTTCTTCTGCGGCAGCTTTTTCTCCCTCAAGACTCTGAATGCTGAAACGGGCGCGTTCGTTACTCTTCTTATCCTGTTCAATTTGCTCCCGTAACCCGGCAGCCCGGTCGTTCAGATATTTCAGGCGTTCGTTTTTGATCTGCTTCTCACTTTCGTAAGCGCGGATCTTGGATACAAACTCGTTAATGGCCTTTTGACGTGATGAAAGTGTGCGTTCCTTTAAAATGAGCTCCGCTTTCGCTTTTTCGATTGCTGCCTCTTTTTCGGCTACTGACGAAGTTAGCGCTAGCTTGCGGTCATTTTCCGCTTCGATCTGCTGCGTGATGGAGTTGAACTTGTCCTTTTGCTTGTTGACAACAACTTTTGCCAGTGTAATGCTCTTTTCCTTGTAGTCCTCCTTGATCTTGTAATAGTTTTCCGTCTGCTTCGCCTGCTTCTCAAGGCTCTTCATATTCTTCTCGATCTCGAAAAGAAGGTCTTCTACACGCTCAAGGTCGGCATCGGTATCTTCAAGCTTCTTCAGCGTTTCTTTCTTGCGCTTTTTGAACTTGGAAATTCCAGCAGCTTCTTCAAACAAACTTCTGCGGCTGTTGTCTTTATCATTCAGAAGATCATCAACCATACCCAGCTCGATAATGGCGTAGCTGTTCGAGGCTACCCCGGTATCCATAAACAGGTTGGTGATATCTTTCAGTCGGCAAACAACACCATTGAGGAGATATTCACTTTCACCGGAACGATACAATCTCCGTGTGATGGTGATTTGGGAATATTCCGTTGGAAGAATGTTCTTGGTATTGTTGATGGTGAGGGAAACCTCGGCCATCTGCTGGGGCGAACGCTGGCTTGTTCCGTTAAAGATAACATTCTCCATCTTCTCCGATCGCAACGCGCTCGTTTTCTGCTCTCCCAATACCCATCGTATGGAGTCAACAACATTGGACTTACCGCAGCCGTTCGGGCCCACAATGCCGGTAATCCCTTCGTCAAAGTTGATCACAACTTTGTCGGCAAAACTCTTGAAGCCTTTGATCTCCAGTTTCGCTAATTGCATGTTA